>NZ_JAKKRL010000006.1:0-301835 GCF_025654335.1 Shewanella sp. SM21 | reverse complement strand
AGGTCGTACGAAAAGCCTTAGACAGAATACAGATACTTGATAAAGTTAAAGACTCAACAGAAAATCAGCTTTCCGAATTATTATTAACGTGAGCCAGAGATGGACACGGTAATAAACAGAATTTGCTTGGTGACAATAGCCTTGTGGAACCACCTGATCCCATCCCGAACTCAGAAGTGAAACGCAAACGCGCCGATGGTAGTGTGGGGTCTCCCCATGTGAGAGTAGGTCATCGCCAAGCGCCTAATTATCTCATTGAGATGTAACCAAGCCAGCTAAATAAGCTGGCTTTTTTGCGTCTGGAATTTGCACGTTTTAGTATTTTTGAAAGGGCTTTATTGGTTAGGACGTTGATAGGCTTAAATTACATTAAGCTGTGAAGTGGGAATGGGTTTACTGAACGCTTTCTTAATGAGATTAAGTTTTACTAAGTTCTCATTTTATGAACTGTAATAGAGCCGCCAGCTCATAGTGACACTAAGCTGGCGGTCTGAAATAGATAGCTGAAGCAATGTTGATGGTTAGAGGACAAATATCCTCTTCAACGCTTGCGTGCTCTATGCATCACTCTTTGTTGATTTTGGCTTTGAAGCTGGCTTTGGTATTGTCGTTAGCTTGTTTGTACCAGTAATCCAGCATTTGACTGATTTCAGCTTGGCTAGGTGTGGTCGCAGGAGTAGTTTGTTGAGCCTTGTCATTGACCGCTGCGGCTGAGGACGACATAACTGCTGGCGCGATCAAGTTCGTGGATGTGACTACTGCTGTTTGGCGTATTTGTGGCTGGCTTGCCAATACGGGTGTAATAGCGTCGCTTGGTTGTGTTGTCGCGGTATTCATAGTGAGATTTAATGAAGCCGGATGATTACTAAGGTTGTACTGCAGTATCTCGTGTTCGAAATCCCGTCCCAGTTGAATGCCATTCTTAATCAATTTATCGCTGGTAAAACCCACGGCTTCATCTTGAGCATTTAATAGTGTCAGCTTAGGTGACTCATCAAATTTCTTTGCATCTCTGGCTGAGTTGATGGCGGGAAGTGTCAGCGTGAGTGTTTGTGCTGATGCATCAAAACGGACGATGAGCACGTCGGAGAGATAATGCACTGAGTCAGCTTGTTGTCGATATTGCGCGGCATAACGGAAGGCAATCTGATTGGTCCCATCGGCTAAAACGAGATCGCCACTCTTTACGGCTGGCTTGCCATTGACCGTTAACACTTCAGCATTTTTAGGTAGTTTGAGATGAACATCGGCCGTTGCTGGCTGCACAGTCCCCAGCACTAATGCCGTGGCACATAAGATTGATTGATATTTCATAAGCTTTCTCTGTTGTTGCGAGGACGCCGCTAAATAATAAGGCAGATATTTGGCGACACAAAGCAGGTTTAACCTTTAGTGTGGAGCATGATGAACTAAATGGCGACACGCCGTTTATAGATCGCAGATTAGCGTTAATTTAATCTGTAGGGAATAAAAAAGGCTCACGAGGAGCCTTTTTGAGCATGATATTTCGGGATTGAACGCTTATTTGGTTAGGTTGATGCTATAAACGGCGAAACCCAGTTCATCCTTACCGATCTTCTTCATTTCACGTTGTTTATTGGCTTCGATAAAGGCAGCGGCTTTGTCACTGTCTTGGGTTTCGAAGCGAATGTCTAATGTGACGTTGGTAGTGATGGTTTTGAAATCCCAGTTGTAATCGGCACTTGGATTGACCATAGCTTCGTACTTACCTGTGGTTTCGTTGTACTGAGATTGCGCTGTGATATAAGCAGCTAGCGCTTCACGGTTAGTATCGGGCAGTTCAAGTACCACATGGTCGCTACCCGTACCAGCAAACTTACCCCCGAAGGCGCGGTAGTTATTTGAGGTAACGATAAACTCTTTCGCGGCAAATTCTTCACCTGTGATGACTTTGCCGTTTTCGTCTTTATAGCTTAAATCAACGATACGGTTTGCGTTGGCATTAACGACGGCGCAATCGCGGTCAAACTTGCTCGGTTGGGTCACATCAATTTTATAGGTTAAGCCATCGAGTACGTCGAAGTTATAGGTTGGATGACCATCCCAGTTGATTAAACCTTGTGGGGTGGTTTTTGCTGGGTCGATTTGATTGAACTGGTTTGCTGAGCACTCGAGCCAATCTTTCAATTCGGCGCCCGTCGCTTTGACTGCCACCATAGTATTGGGATACAGGTACAGATCGGCGGCGTTTTTAAAGGTCAGTGGGCCTTTATCAACTTGCACAAATTGATCGGCATCACTGGTTGTACCGTGGCGACCGCCCGCTTTAAAGGGTGCAGAGGCTGATAGCACTGGCAGACCTTTTAATGCTGCAGGTAATTTCGCTTTCACGTTAGCGATTTGCGCATCGGAAACGATTTGTACCGTAGGGTCGTCCTGCACTAAGGTAAGGAAGCTGTACATGTCGGCTGCGGCAACGCCGATAGGTTCATCCACAAAGGCGAGGGTTCCTTGGTGCTCGGCTGCGACTGCATCTTTAATTGCGGGATCTTGGCTAACTAACTCTTCCTTAGTCGCACCATTATATATGGGGCGAGCTTGCGTTTTCGCACTAAGGACATGCCATTTACCATCTCTACGTTCAAGTTTAAAGTCAACAACCCCTAGGTTATCACCCCAACGACCTGGCATCACTGCGGGGACGCCGTTCAGTAGGCCTTTAGTGACGTCGGTATTGGGTAAGTCGGCATACTTAGCATCAGGGAAGATAGAGTGGCTGTGGCCGAAGAGAATCGCATTGATACCATCAACATAAGTCAAAGCGTAAGTGGCATTTTCAGCCATAGGATCGCCAGGATTTTCCGTTGAACCAATGCCAGAGTGAGGAATGGCGATAATGATATCGGCCCCTTTGGCTTTCATTTCTGGGACATATTTTTTCGCGGTTTCAATAATATCTTCGACCGTCACTTTACCCGTCAGATTTTGTTTATCCCACAATAGAATTTGCGGTGGCACAAAACCAATATAACCAATGTTAATGGTTTGATTATTACCTTCACTGTCGATGATGTTTTTTTGTTTGATGATATAAGGGGTGAATAAATGCTCACCTTTTTTAACCTCATTCCAGCAACCATTATCGTCGGCGCAATAAACGTTTGAGTTGATATAAGGGAAATCTGCACCACTAATGGATTTATTTAAGAAATCTAAACCATAGTTAAATTCATGGTTACCGATATTGCCGACTTCATAATCTAATAGGTTCATGGCTTTATAGGCTGGATGAATATCACCCATTTGCAGGCCAACTTTAGCCATGTAATCGCCCATTGGGCTGCCTTGTAGTAGATCGCCGTTGTCGACGAGTACGCTGTTTTTGGCTTCGTTGCGTGCAGCGTGGATTAAGCTTGCAGTACGGGCTAGACCGATAGTTGGGTCATTTTTGCCACTGTAGTAGTTGAAATCCATGATATTTGTGTGCAGATCTGTGGTTTCGAGTACCCGTAAATCGGCTTGAACGACTTTGTCGTCATCAGAATTACAGGCGCTTACACCAAGGGCGGCAGTGATCATCACTGCGAGTATTTTCTTATTTAACATAGTTATCTCTATTTATATTTATTTGACCCCAATGCATGTTCCGTAAAAGACCATGCCCATCATCCCGTTAATTCAGCGTAATTTAACTGTTAGGTTAATTTGCCGCTAAGTTAACGAGCGGGAATTATAAAGACATTTGATGATCTGAATGTGACATTAATCGGATAAAAGCTGTTTCAAATTGTGACTCAAGGTTTGCTTGCCTAAATAGTGAGCCGTTTAGCCTGTTTATTTGTTACAGAAATGTTTAAATAATTACAGTAAACAGTTTATTAAGAAGAATTAATATTTGTTATTGGAATGGCATTTTATTTGCTCAGCCCCTTGTCTATGTCGGGGATATTTGACGTAAAACTTCAGTAGAATTGTTTTAAATAATTCTTTTACATCAAATTTTAGCCAATGTTGATCACTTATGCGCGCATGTCTCTTGGCTTGATTGAGGTGAGTTAGGTTTAGCGTAGCGTTGGCATAGGCTTATTTAGACGGGTAATACACATAAAGTGATACAAATAAGCTGCGCTCTGGGCGGGTAAAACTTGGCTGAAATGCGCGTAACTTGTTAAGGTAGTTTATCGAAATTGACGTACGAAGCTACACAAGTTCGTTAAAACAGACTGTTGTAAACCGAAAGCCAAAATCCATTTGCGCGCACCTTTCACCTTAAAAATACAATCGAAAGGGCAGCAACATCCAAGGGAGTTAATATGCGTAAGTCCGTTATTACCACAGCCGTAGCTGCGGCATTGTTACTTGGCGCTTGTTCAGACAAGCCTGATGTAAGCACCAATGAAGCCAAAAATGCCGTTGCGACTCAAACTGCTGCTAAAGCGCAAGCAACTAATGTGCTGCTGAGCAAGAGTCCACTGCAAGATCAAGCGCCGCAATTTAATCTTATTCAGTCCGCAGATTATGCTCCCGCCTTCGAGCAGGGCATTAAAGCTCACGATGCAGAAATCGCTGCGATTGTGAATAACAAACAGGCGGCTAGTTTTGACAATACCATTCTCGCCATGGAAACCTCGGGTGAATTGTTAACGCGCGTATCGCGTACCTTCTTTAATCTCGCAGGTCTGATTTCTGATGATGATTTTCAGAAAACCGAAGCGGATCTTGCACCTAAGCTATCTGCCCACCGAGATAATATTTATCTCGATCCGACTTTATTTGCCCGTGTTGAAGCCGTATACCAGCAAAAGAGCAGCCTAAATGCGGAAGATCAGCGTCTAGTTGAATATTACTATGAGCAGTTTGTCCGCGCTGGCGCGAAATTGTCGGCCGAAGATAAAGCTAAGATGCGCGACTTTAACGCTGAGCTTGCAACCTTAGCGACGGACTTTTCACAAAACAGCTTAAAATCATTTAAAGATGATGTGATTGTTGTGACTGATAAAGCCCTGTTAGCCGGTTTATCCGACAGCGAAATTGCTACTTTAGCTGCGGCTGCTAAAGCTGCGGGTAAAGAAGGCTATTTGATTACTTTAGTCAACACGACACGCCAACCTGTGCTTTCTAGCCTGAGCAACCGTGAACTGCGCCAAAAAGTGTGGGAAACCTCGGCGCACAGAGCCGTCACAATCAATGGTCCATTGATTGTCAAAATGGCGCAAATACGTGCTAAAAAAGCCAATTTACTGGGGTTTGATACTTGGGCATCCTATGCGGTTGCCGATCAAATGGCGAAAACACCAGCCGCTGTGTATGAAATCCTCGATGATTTAGCGCCAAAAGCTTTAGCTCGCGCCAAAGTGGAAGCGGCTGATATTCAAGCTGAAATCAAAAAGGCGGGCGGTGATTTCGAGCTGCAACCTTGGGATTGGGCTTATTACGCCGATAAAGTGCGTCAAGAGAAATACTCCCTCGATGAAAGCAGCATCAAGCCTTATTTCGAGTTTAATACTGTACTGAAAGACGGGCTGTTTTTCGCTATGCATAAATTGTATGGCATCAGCTTAAAACCGCGTACCGATTTACCTGTGTGGCATTCCGATGTTTTAGCCTTTGAAGTCTTTGATAAAGATAACAGTTCTATTGGCTTATTCTATCTAGACCCGTATGCCCGTGAAGGTAAAGGCGGCGGCGCGTGGATGGATGAGTTCGTCACCCAAAGCGGTCTGCTCGGCACTAAGCCCGTTGTCTATAACGCGCTTAATATTCCTAAGCCAGCCGATGGCCCAACGCTAATGACCTTCGATGAAGTGACCACTCTGTTCCATGAATTTGGCCATGCGATACACGGTTTATTCTCGCAAGTGAAATACCCAAGCGTGGCTGGTACATCAACCGCACGTGACTTTGTTGAGTTCCCATCACAGGTCAACGAAGATTGGAATATCGACCCTGCTGTGATTGCTAACTATGCCAAACACTACAAAACGGGTGAGCCAATTCCTAAGGCGCTGCTTGATAAAATTTTAGCGGCCAATAAGTTTGGCCAAGGTTTTGATACAGTTGAGTACCTGTCAGCGGCCTTGTTAGATATGGAATGGCACTCTATCAGCGCCGACACTCAAATTAGCGATGTAGAGAAGTTTGAGCACCAAGTGCTAGCTAAACATGGTCTTGATTTTGCGCCAATTCCCCCCCGTTATAAATCGAGCTACTTTAGCCATGCCTTCTCCGGTGGTTATTCCGCAGGGTATTACGCGTATTTGTGGACAGAAGTGTTTGCCGCCGATGCCTTTGCCTATATGGGCGAGCAAGGTGGCTTAAAAGCCGATAATGGTGACAAATTCCGTAAGGAAGTCTTATCTAAAGGTAACAGTGAAGATCTCATGCAAGATTATATTCACTTTACCGGTAAAAAACCGACAACAGAGGCACTGTTAAAGCGCCGTGGTTTAGTCGATTAATTGATTAATTGATTAATTGATTAATTGTAAAAAGATAAAGGCTTGTTAGGGAAACCTAACAAGCCTTTTTTTATTGATGTTGGGGCGGATTTATTAACCATTTTTTGTTTCAAGACAGGAAGTTTAGAGGACGAAAAATCTACAGGTAACGCTCCTAATCACAGATCCAAAATAGTTTGTTGAAATGTTGTCGAAAGACAGTCTTAAACTATTTTTTGTTGATTAAATTGTTATGTTTGATTGTCGCTTATAAAGTTAGCAATAGTGTCCTCCTTACGTTGACTCTCTAATAGCCACTCAACCCTCCATTCTGTTAGGCGTTCACCTGTTTTATGAATGAATTTTCCTGCTTCTGGTTCATCAATCCATTCAAGCTGTTTAACAAGTACTAAAGGCGCTTCAGACCCGTCAGTTTCATTCGAAAATTCAAGAGCCTCATTATAAGTATGAAATGCGTAATAGTAGATTTCACCATCAAATTCATCTGGAGCACCTTGCCAAGGGCGGCACCAAACACGATATTCTAGTACTTGATCATAGAAATAACCGCCGCCTGATTTTGTTTCCGCCGGATACTCTCCAACCCTATTCTCATCGATTGAATCAGGATACATCTACAATCCCTCAATGGAATATAACGCCATATGCAACAGCGGATAAGGTTTACCCTGTCCATCAACGGGTGAGCGACCCGTTACTGAAAAACCAATATGCTGGTAAAAACCTAATGCTTGCTCATTCTGCTCATTAACATCAACCTTTGTGGCTCCCAGTTCTTTAATGGCATGTGTCGCTAGCATGGAACCAATCCCTTTTCCGCGCGCGTCAGGTGAGATGAACAGCATTTCAATATTGCCATCATGTACCCCGCAGAATCCGAGTATTTCTCCATTGTCATTTTTAGCGCACTTTAAGTGAACGGCGTCAAAATATTGTTCGAGGATCAACGGCTTTAATTCCTGTAGATCTTCTTCTGCTAAAAAGTCATGGGTTGCTCTCACTGATGCTTCCCAAATATTGAGCAGACTAAGATGATCTGCTTTTTCTACCATCTCAATATTCATCATATAACTCTATTGAAAATTTAATGCCACCTAAGCGGTGAATCATAGTGGGTTAACATGTGAAGCGTAAAGGTACCAACCTTTACTAATCCGCCTTTAAGAAGTTTAGGTGTAAGTTCCGTAACATCTTTTTCCCAAGATGTTACCTGTCAAGCTGCACTCTGTCATCTTGACCTTTCCTTGCCATTTCCCTATTTGGTATCAGTAAAATAAAAACAGGGAGTATTAGCTCCCTGTTTATGATATTTAAAACTTCAATTTAGAGGGATGATTATTCAGCCAGTAATCCGCGGCTACGCAGTAGCGGCTCGATACCAGCCTCTTTACCGCGGAAGTTTTTATACATCAGCATAGGATCATCGCTGCCGCCTTTCGAAAGGATATTGTTACGGAAGGAATCCGCAGTGGCCTTGTCGAAAATGCCGTTTTCTTTAAAGGCTTCGAAAGCATCCGCACCTAAAATATCCGACCAGAGGTAGCTGTAGTAGCCTGCTGAATAACCGCCTGCAAAAATATGCGAGAAGTAAGTGCTGCGATAGCGTGGGCTAATTTCTTCAATCAGTCCCATTGCCGCTAACGAGTCCGCCTCAAACTTGGCCGCATCCTTTGGCGTAGTGTCGGTCAGTGTGTGCCAATCTAAATCGAGTTTAGTGGCCGCCATGTATTCAACGGTAGAAAAACCTTGGTTGAACTTGCTGGCTGCTTGGATTTTCTTCACTAGTTCTTGCGGGATCACTTCGCCGGTTTTGTAGTGCTTGGCAAATTGTGCTAACACTTCTGGCTGAGTCATCCAGTTTTCATTCACTTGCGATGGGAACTCAACGTAATCGCGAGGTACGGCGGTGCCGCCCTGTGAGCGATATTCGACGTTCGATAACATGCCGTGTAGTGCGTGGCCAAATTCGTGGAATAGTGTGCTGGCTTCATCGAAGGTCAGCAGCGCTGGCTCATTACCCGCTGGGCGAGGGTAGTTTAATACGTTGACAATAATAGGTTTAGAATCAACGCCATTCATATTGTATTGCTTGCGGAAGGAGTTCATCCAAGCGCCGCCACGTTTGCTGTCACGGGTGAAATAGTCACCCATAAAGATGGCCATCAGTTTGCCGTCTTTATCGTAAACTTCCCAAGTACGGACTTCTGCATTGTATTTGGGTAAGTCGGTACGTTCTTTAAAGGTCAAACCGTACAAACGGTTAGCCGTGTAGAACACGCCTTTTAATGTACTGTCGAGGGAGAAATACGGGCGCGTTTGTTGCTCGTTAAAGCTGTACTTAGCGACACGGATCTTGTCGGCGTAGTAATCCCAGTCCCACGCTTGCAGCTTAAAATTGCCACCTTGGGCGTCAATCATGGCTTGCATATCAGTCACTTCGTTTTTGGCTTGGGCCAATGCCGCTGGCCATACTTTATTGAGTAAACCGTAGACGTTTTCTGGTGTTTTAGCTGTGCGTTCTTCTAACACGAAATCCGCATGGGTTTTATAGCCCATCAGTTGAGCACGTTCAGCACGCAGGGCAGCAATCTTAGCGAGGATAATCTTGTTATCGTTGGCGTTATTGTTGTTACCGCGCTCGATATAGCCTTTGTAGAGTTTTTCACGTAACTTGCGATTATCGGCATAGGTCAAAAAAGGCGTAATAGAAGGGCGAGACGTGGTAAATACCCACTTGCCTTCATGGCCACGTTTTTTGGCAGTTTCAAAGGCAGTTGCAATCACATCTGCGGGTAAACCTGCGAGATCGGCTTTACTATCAACCACTAATTCGAAGGCATTGGTTTCGGCTAATAGATTGTCACCAAAGGCTAAATTGAGTTTGCCAATTTCTTCGTTCAGCGCGCGCAGTTTGGTTTTATCTTGTTCGCTTAAGTTAGCGCCGCCACGGGTGAAAGATTTATAGGTATCTTCCAATAATTTGGCTTGGGCCGTGCTGAGTTTTAGGCTGTCTTTCGCGTCGTGAACGGCTTTGACTTTTTGAAACAGTTTGTCATTGAGCAGGATATCGTCTTCGGCGGACGATAACATAGGCGACACTTCTTTGGAGAGGGCTTGCAATGCTTCATTCGTATCCGCGCCCGTCAGGTTAAAGAAGACGTTAGAAACGCGCGTCACTAGATCGCCAGAAAACTCCATGGCTTCAATCGTATTGGCGAAGGTGGGTTTGGCTTTATTATCAACAATTGCTTGAATTTGTTCGTGTTGTTTGGCGATTCCCGCTTTAAATGCGGGGAGGAAATGCTCAGGCTTAATTTTATCGAAGGCCGGAATTTCCATAAAAGTATTATAGGGTTTAAAGAATGGATTAGTCGCATTCTGGCTGATAATTTGCGCTGACACTGCATTTGGCGCCGCACTTGTTTGAACACTGGCATCGGGTTGTTGTGTACTACAGGCGCCCAATGTTAAGGCGAAAGCGATGGCACTTAGCGTGAGCTTAGCAGTGCGTGGCGTGAGGGCTTGCGGTTTGACGGTTAGTCCCTTCATTATTTGTTCCCCGTTAGGTCGATATTGTTATGGATGTTTGCATGATGATGGCCTTGGATTTCAGGAGAAAATTGAAGTCTACGAGCGGCTAAAACCATTAAATTAAGCTTAATATGACTGTTTAACATGTATCGGACTAGGGGTTCCATCGATTTTGTGTTTAGTTTGTAACAAATGTTTTGTTTCAGGCTTTTAAGCAAAAAATGATGGCAAACTGGGCGAGGATATTACCGCGTCTCGGGCACGTTTTCTTGGCTTAGTCGACCCTAAACCCATTGCAATTGGCGGCTCAACCAACAGTAAATTATTCCCCATTGCTTTAAGTTTTGGCACCGCCATGCTGGGCGTGGGATACACAAGCCATACCGAAAAAGAGTTCATCACCCACAAGCAATTCATGCTGAACCTAAAAATGTATACCGCAGAGGCCTGAACGGAGAAGGCCTGAACGGAGACACCCAGCCTCAATGGTGCTAGGCCTGAACGGAGACACCTAGCCTCAATGGTGCAGTAGTTAACCTCCGACTATGCTTTGATTAAGCATTCAACAAGGAGGTTTTTATGCCGCGCCCTCGTAGAACTCAGATTAGTCTTGAAGACACTCCCTTTTATCATTGCTGTAGCCGTGTTGTTCGGCGGGCATTTTTATGTGGGGATGATGCTTATTCAGGTAAAAACTATGACCATCGCCGAGCTTGGGTTGAGTCGTTACTGTTTGAACTTGAGGCGGTTTTTGCTATTGATGTGGCGGCCTTTGCGGTGATGTCGAATCATCTGCATGTGGTGTTACGCATTGATATCGAGACGGCGAATCGCTGGAGTGACATAGAAGTGCTTGAACAATGGCATAAACTGTTTAAAGGCGATGAATTAACGCGTAAGTTTGCTGAAGGTGAACTGGTTGACGCTTATGAGGTTAATAGATTAAGGCATTCTATCGCGACATATCGAAGCCGTTTATGTGACATCAGTTGGTTCATGCGCTGCTTAAACGAACCGATTGCAAGGCAAGCAAATCAAGAAGATAACTGTACAGGTCGTTTCTGGGAAGGGCGTTTTAAATCGCAAGCCTTGCTCGATGAAACTGCCGTTTTAACCTGCATGGCCTACGTGGATTTGAATCCCATCAGAGCCAAGATGGCTGATACGCCAGAAAAATCAGACCATACTAGTATTCAGCTACGTATTCAGGCGGCGATAAAGGGGGAGCAACCGAACAGACTATTGCCTTTCATTGGCAATGAGCACGGTAACCAGCCCAATGGTATTGCGTTTGTGCTCAAGGATTATCTTCAGTTACTTGAGGATACAGGGCGGATTATTCGAGCGGATAAACGCGGCTCAATCAGTGAAATGAATGCTAAGTTGCTAACAAGTTTAGATATTACCCAAGATAACTGGCTTAAGCTAACCACTGAGTTTGGTAAATTATTTCATGGCCCAGTGGGTACTTTGCAAGAACTCACCACTTACTGCGAACACTTAGAGAAGCGACGTCGGCACTTTGCTAAATGCTGCCACTACCTCAAAACGGGTTGATCTCAAGCCTATTTCATCGACTTTACCTTTCAAAATGGCCAACCAGACAATGGCTTGGATCATTCTTGCAAAAAATTACCTTTTTTCAATCAAATAGCCCGATTTAGCTAAACATCATCCATTTATCCCATACCTTATCAGCCTTTTTCGCTACTCATGTGGCTTTCCGTTGCTTGAACCTAAACGCAGAGTACATTATGTAGTTTTATTATGGGTGGCCTGATTTTATTTAATACTAAGACTCCTGACTACAATGAATCTAATATGTTAATGGTTCAATTTACTGTGTCAGGTAGTATGTGGCATAGTTTGGTTTGGCATTGTCCAGAGCTGAGTTAATCGGCATATAACAAGCCAAGTCAGCGGGAATTTTATTCGCTGAAAAACACTCATAAAATCCCCTGCTTGGGGCGTTAGGTGCTAAAGAGTAAATGGAATTTTCGATAGACTCATCAATATCAAATAACTCACTCAAGTTCTCATCGCTTGAATCTGAATACGTTACTGTGCAACTCACTGGCGTTGTTACAGCAACGGTTCGTGTTTGCACTTACACGGATGAATTGGGTATTTTAAATTGGTTAAAGAAGCTTGCTTCGCTTAACACGCCTTGGAAATCTGCAATCGAATGGAAGTCACTAGAAGATCAATTTAGTGTTTCTGCTACTTGTTCTTCATTGGGTGAGGTTCGCTTTTCATTCCAACTCAGGGACATGCACGGACATCCAGAAGAATGGAAGGTTACTTCAAGTATCGTAACTGATTTTGGTCAACTACCAAGTTTAGCTAAGCAAGCAGAACGGTTTTTCAATCATGCACGCACCTAACAAGCGCAACGCTTTCTGCGAGCGTTCAAGCGATTTATGCCCTGCAAACAGCGCAGCGCATAAATACTAAGACGTTATGCATTAACGGAGAAATTAGTAATTGAGCACAGAAAAGAAAACACGAGACGAAAGAGTTACGTTTCAAGTGAATAAAAATGTAAATAAGATTTCGTTTACGTATGACCCTCTACGAGACGGCTTAATAATTCCTGAGGCAGATCCTAGTACGATTCGTGTTGAGCGCAGTTATGAAAGGGCTTCAGGCAAGCCGAAAGTTTTAAGCAGTGTTCAAGGACATAGTGAGTTCGCAGCATTTGATGTAGATACAATGTTACTGGAAGAATACGATTACATCATTAGTGTTGACACCAATTCTCGCGAATACAATGGTCAGAAAATTAGCATTTGTACTTGTTACCAAGTGACAGGAAAAGTTTCGCAGTATGTGGGTACCGAAGGTGTTCCTTTTGTTCACCTTGGCTCGTTCATTATTGTAAACCCGCAACCTCACATAAACCCTGAGCTTATAGGTTGGCATCTTGTAATCACCAACTTTTTACGATTTCCATTTGATACAGGTAAAGAAATGCTCGCTATCATTGTTGATAGCGAAAAAGATTCATTACCAGAATTTAACAAGCGTATTAAACCCTATTTTAAATCGAGTTATCTACACCATCAGGTAAAGCTTTGTTATGCGTCAGACAAAGATAAGGATACGTTAGCAGGGCAAATGCTCAAAATGTGTCATAACACGTCAAATCAGATCTTTAGACAAATTCAGAGTGAGAAAACAGTTCTACCCAAACTAACTAATGGATCAGGCTTCTGTGATGGTTTCGTGCAAGTTGCGAGCACAAATGTATAACAAACGGTTTAAGAGGGACTGCCAACGCGTGGCGGTTTTTGTTCAAATCAGCATTTGTGATTACGGCTGTTATTTTAGGTTCAGTGTTTAGCGTTGTCAGCCCCTTAACCGGGCGTTACCCATAGAAATCTTAATCCGAAACTGACGAGTTAAAATTAAGTCTTTAACTCGGAAATGTCCAAAAGCGTGCTGGGTATCTCCTTCATACAGACAGGTTACACTAGTGCCAAAAAGGTGAGCCATGGTAATTTGCGAGACGACCGTCCGCCCCATGGATGGGGCGGTCGAGCATCCACGGACGGACTTGCTGCGCGTCGATGAGTGAATGCCATGGTAAGCCTATATGAGTGGATACCAGCCAACACTAATTTCCCAATAACTGAATTTACCTACATGTCTTGAAGTGAGTTGCGTTTAGTATGATATTTCATGATTCAGTTGCAGCGTCACTAAAGTAAAAAACAATGCAAATCAGCACAATAACTTTTCCACACAATAAAAAGCCCTGCTTATACAGTGATGTATAGCAGGGCTTTTTGATTGCAAGTTTGTATTCGTTGAGTGAAAGTACAAGCTTTACTCAGGGTTTATGACCTAGTTCGAATAGGTCATAAATCCTTTTATCTCATCCACCTATTTCTCTCACTCATCTCTTTACACTCATCTCTTTCAATAAAATCGGCATCATGGGGATGCTAGTAGCCGATGGCTTCGCTACCCGAGTGGCGTGGATCAGAAGCGCCAAAAATTCCTTGTTCGGTCACCATGATTGATTGTGTACTGCCCATAGCGGACTGAACTTTTACCTTGTGCCCTTTGGCTTCGAGCAGGGAAATGGTATCGCGATTAAAGTTGGACTCGACTCGCAATTCATCGGGTTGCCATTGATGGTGAACCCGCGCCGCATTACTGGCTTCCGCGATGTTTAATCCATGATCAATAACATTCATGATGATCTGCAGTGTGGTGGTGATAATGCGCGAACCACCTGGACTGCCAGTGACGAGGAAGGGTTTGCCATCCTTCATCACTATTGTTGGGCTCATTGAACTGAGTGGGCGCTTATTGCCCTCGACCGCATTGGCATCACCGCCCACTAAACCGTAGCCGTTTGGCACGCCGGGTTTAGCAGAGAAATCATCCATCTCGTTATTGAGCAAAATGCCAGTTCCCTTGGCCACTAAACCTGAACCGTAGCTGAAGTTTAAGGTGTAAGTGTTTGAAACCGCATTGCCCCATTTATCGACTACCGAGAAGTGAGTGGTTTGATCGCTCTCATAGGGGGCGAGTTTGCCGGGCTTGATTTCAGCGCTCGGTGTTGCCTTATTCATTGCAATTTGGCTGGCGATTTTTTGGGCGTAGTCCTTACTGGTTAATGCTCTGACGGGCACCTTATAAAAGTCGGGATCGCCTAAGTATTCGCTGCGATCGCTATAGGCGTACTTCATGGTTTCTGCCATCAGATGAATCGTTTGCGCCGTATTGTGGCCGAGTTTGTCTATCGGGAATTGCTGCAATACGTTGAGCATTTCGATGATGTGCACGCCGCCCGATGATGGCGGTGGCATAGACACAACCTCATAGCCACGGTATTCGCCGCGCACGGGTTCACGTTCCACAACTTTATAATTTTTAAGGTCGTCTAAGGTCATAATGCCGCCAGCGTCTTTCACCGCATTGATGAGCTTAGTGGCGGTTTCACCTTCGTAGAATCCTTTGGTGCCTTTTTCAGCGATCAGACTTAACGAATGGGCAAGCTCAGGTTGTTTAAGAATATCATCCACTTGATAGTCACTGCCGTCAGCTTTGTAGAAGATAGCGGCCGTGGTTGGCCATTGGGCCATGCGGCGTTTGAGGCCTGCAAGGGATTGGGCAAGATCTGGGGTGATGTTAATGCCTTCCTGCGCCATTTTAATCGCGGGTGCCGTAACTTGGGCGAGAGTCATAGTGCCATATTTTTCAAGGGCTAAGCTCATGCCCATCACAGTACCTGGCACACCCACGGCAAGACCGTGTTCGCGGCTCAGTTTTTCAACTGCGTCGCCATTTTCGTCGAGGAAAATGTTTTTCTTGGCTTTAGAAGGCGCCATTTCACGGTAATCGATAGCGATGGTTTTGTTTTCTTTGGCAATATGCACCAGCATAAAACCGCCGCCACCGATATTGCCAGCACGGGGTAAGGTGACTGCCAAACTGAAGGCGACAGCCACGGCGGCGTCAACCGCATTACCGCCTTGCTTTAGGATCTCAACGCCGGTGCGACTGGCGAGAGTTTCTTGGCTTGCGACCATGCCATGCTTAGCCCACACAGGTTGTGCGGTGGCCATCTGGCTGAAAATTGGCGATTCATCGGCAAGCAGACTGGGAGATGATAGTAAGGGAAGCGCCATCGCAATGGCGAGAATAAGAGGTCTAAAAGGTCTTGTTGGACGCATACTCAATCCTGAATTTATTTTAATTATGGCTATGCAATGTGCCGAGAATTAGGCTTAATTGCAACCTCGTATACTTGTTCACACCAGTAAAGGACGATAATTTACCCAATGAGACAGCTTATCTTGGCTTTTGCGAGCTCAATGTCGGATATTTCGGCCAGTGCGTGGAATGCCGCCATGGGTGAGGCGAATCCCTTTTGCCGCCATGAGTTTCTGTTGGCACTCGAGCAAAGCCGCTCCGCTTGCACTGCAACCGGTTGGACGCCTCGACATTTATGCGTGTTCGATGCGGGTGACACATTAAATGATGTCGCCAGCAAGGATAAAAGCTTGTCGCCTTTGGCTGAAGGAGGGTTTATCAGTGTGCAAACGGCTAAGCACTTCAATCAGTTCCCACTAATTGCCGTCATGCCCTTGTACCAAAAATCCCATTCCTACGGTGAGTATGTGTTCGATTGGGCGTGGGCCGAAGCCTATGAGCGGCATGGGCTCGATTACTATCCCAAATGGGTGAATGCGATCCCTTTTACCCCAGTGCAAGGTCAGCGGATGGGCATTCATCCCGCATTGGAGCACGCCGAGCAACTGCGCGTGGCGGCATTACTGTTGCTGACATTGAATCGCCGACTAATATCAACGCAGGATAATCTCGTACTTAAGGAAGCTATTCTTAATCAGCCAGGGCAGGGCGACAGCCCGATTTCTTCATGGCATAGCCTGTTTGTTACCCCAAGCCAAACACCGTTATTTGAAGGCTCGCCCAATTCGCTGTTAAAACGCTTAGGCACTCAGTTCCATTGGCATAATCGCGGTTATCGGGATTTTAAGGATTTTCTGGCGGGCTTTAGTTCCCGTAAGCGTAAAAATATCTTGAAGGAGCGGGCGCAGTTACAGCCTTTTAATCTTAAGTTTCAGTTTGTCGAAGGGGAGCAGATCACCGCTTCGCAATGGCAGACTTTTATCCAGTGTTATCAATTAACTTACCTTAAGCGTTCCGGTCATCGCGGCTATTTAACGCCAACCTTTTTTCAGCAGTTGGGGGCGCAACTCGCTGCGCAAGTCCTACTCTTGGTGGTCGAAGATGCAAAGGGCGAGATGGTCGCTGGTGCCTTGTATTTAAAAGGTGAGAATACCCGAGGGCAGAAATGCTTATATGGTCGTTATTGGGGGACGACGGTTGAGCTTGACGGTTTACATTTTGAGGCCTGTTATTATCAAGGTATTCAATATTGTATTGAACATGAGTTTCAAGTGTTTGATGCGGGCGCGCAGGGGGAACATAAGGTGCTGCGTGGCTTTGAACCCGTAGCAATGTATTCCTACCATAACATCGCCCATTTGGGATTTAAGGCGGCGATTGCCGACTTTGTTGAGCAAGAAACACTGCAAATGCAGCAATATATGGCACAGATGCAGGATGTGTTGCCCTACAAAAAAGAGCCTTCATAAAGACCGAGTTAACGGGACTTTATTGGGCTCATTTTAGGTAGAACGGGTTACATTTAAGCGGTTAGTTCAAATCGTTAGCTCATGGCTAACCAAACTCCTACGCCTATCATTAGGCTGCCCGCAATGCGGTTTAACCAGCGAATATTATCACCACGGCTCAAGAAGATGCGCAGGCTTTTGCCACCACTGGCGTAGGCGAGCATAGAGGTAAATTCGGTCACCATGATAATGCTCAGTAAGGCGAGGAGCTGCGGCGCGACGTCGCGCTCGGCATTGATAAAAGGGGGCAATAGCGACACCATAAATGCCCAACCTTTAGGATTGGCAATGGCGGTAATAAAGCCTTGAGAGATCAAGGTGAAATTGCTGGCTCTGGGGTTAGTGTCATCATCACTTAATATGGCCATCTTGCCGCGCGCGCGCCACATCTGTACGCCGATAAAGCCTAAATAAATTCCGCCAACCCATTTGAAGATTTGAAAGATTTCGGGATAGTTGAGCATGATACTGGCAACGCCCATCACGGCGGCCGTGGCCACTAACGCCACCCCAACCAGTTCACCCAACATCATCCACAGGGTGCGGCGCACACCTATACTCATACCCAGTGTCATGGCGAGTGTCATGCACATGCCCGGCGTGATAGAAACAAAGAAAAAAGTCGGGATAAACACAGCGAGTAAGGCAAGATCAGGCATGGTTTGGTCATTCTTGGGTGAAGATGAGAAGGTCGATAGTGTAATGAAAACGGAGGATTTAGCCAATCTGCTTATTTTGAACTTGCTCTCTTTAAATGTAATCGGTTGTGTTGGCTGGCGATATTTCACGCAAAAAGCATATTGTAGTTATTATTAACAATATGCTCACTAACCCCATTGTGATTAATTCTGCAGTTGTTCGGTTAACAGCGATTAACTTCATAGTTAACAAGATAAGACATTGACTGTAGGTTCTACATCAGTATCGATCAAGTAGACACTATCGGCGCCCACCATATAATAACTGTATAGGTCTTGGTAAATATGTTCGCCTAATTCACCATAATAAGGACGGCGTGCATTTTTTACCGACTTCCATATTGGCCAAGGTAAAGAAAAATAATCTACATTGGATTGATTCGTGATATTTAAATCTGAATCAATAGGGAATGGCGTATTGCTTTTATTATCATGTTGAATATCACTTATGTTATCTAAGAAGGTTTGATAACTTGACTCATCAATTACTTGTATTCCTGATATCGTTGGGAAATACAATTCCATTGTGAATGCATCGTTATCAAGTTCCTGCCACAGTATGGTTAAAGATAAATGGTCTAATCTGCAACTCAGGTTCGGGTGTGGCTTTAGGTTTCTGTTCACGGGAAACCAAGGTTGATAAGCCGCTTTAATCATAGCGAATCCTCGTTATATTATTGTGTTAAGAACATATCTTAGTCGTTTGGTTGTTACTTTTTTGCATTATTTTTGCTGAAAGTACCATAACCTAAAAATAACTGAGAAGCATGTTGAGATTATCCAATATTTTTTGAAACTCATATCAACCAAATGCGCCTTATCAATCATAATTTGATTGATATGCTAACCCACATTCTCAAATCAATAGTTAATGACTGTTTTAGGACAGTTCAAAATGGGTTCAGCACATTATGAAATCGCCTTATTTCTCCTCTTTTAAAAAGACTCTCTTGGTGACTGTCGCTTTGGCCGCCAGTATTAATTACGTTATGGCTGAAGACAGTGCCTCTGCGTTTAGTCTCGAAAGTAATTTAGCTGATAATTCAAGGTTCCCTCCTGAGTATTATTGGAATCAATTTGGTTGTTCGGGCGAAAATATTGCGCCGCGTTTAACTTGGCAAAATGTACCTGCCGGTACCAAGAGCTTTGCTGTCACTTTATATGACAAAGATGCGCCTACTGGCAGTGGTTTTTGGCACCGTGTTGTGTATGACATTCCGGCACAGGTGTCGACTCTCGCAGGTGGTGTGAATGGCGGAGCGCTACCCAGTGGTGCCATTGAAGCTAATACCGATTTAGGTAAACCTGGATTCTTTGGACCTTGTCCACCACAGGGACGTGAACACAGTTATGTATGGACAGTGCATGCTTTGGATGTGGCGCAGTTGCCGATAGACAAGGGATCAACACCCGCTTTGGTGGGATTCTATCTTTGGCAGCATAGATTAGGCGAAGCAAGTTTAACGCTTTTAGCTGGCCCACGTTAGGAGGAATGAAGATGACCATATTATCTACGCGCATTACATACCCAATGTTATCAAAGGCTTTTACTCTACTGGCAAGCAGTTTGTTGTGTTCTCACTCATGGGCGACACAGACTGAGCCGCTGGCAAAAATGGAAGTCTTTGCCGAACTTGATGGGGCTGTGGGCGGTATTACTTTCACATCAGATGAACGATTGATTTTCAGTTATCACCCTTTCTATCAACCTAACATTAAGGTGGCAGAGCTTTTAGCGGATGGTAGTACTAAGCCATTTCCTAATTCGGATTGGCAGCAATGCCATGATCCGCAGGGCAAAGCGAAAGAACCTGACACTTGCCTTAATTGGGTGTTGGGGCTGCGAACCGACGATCAAGACAGAGTTTGGCTATTAGACTCTGGCCAGCAGGCGCCACGTATTGAGCCTAAATTAGTGGCGTGGGATACCAAGAAAAACCAATTAGATCGCATTATTCATTTGCCCGCGCCAGTCTCTCTTCCTGAGTCACAACATAATGACTTTGTTATCTCATCTCGACATCAAGCGATTGTGATTGCCGATGAGGGGATTGGCACGGGTCCCATTGGTGAAAAGGCTGCGTTGGTGGTTGTGGACTTAAATACAGGGAAAAGTCGGCGCCTATTACAGGGTGATAACAGTGTGATGCCAGACTTACAGCGGCCACTGATTATCGATAAAGACTCAAAAGATAGAAAGCAGATTGAAGTCTATGTGGGTGCCGATGGCATTGCTTTAGATAAAACCCAAACATGGCTCTACTTTGCCCCGATGAATAAAGACAAAGTTTACCGTGTGCGGATGACAGATCTCATCAATCCTTCGTTAACGCCTGCGGCACTCTCTGCCAAAGTGGAGGCTTATGCCGATAAGCCCGACAACGGTGGCTTAAGTATTGATGAAGCGAATAATTTGTATCTAACGGAAGTGGGAGAGCGGGCCATTGGCGTGATTCCTGCTGATTCTCGCCAGTATCGCACTTATGTCCATGATGAACGTATGGTTTGGCCCGACGGTGTGAGTTATGGCAAGCAAGGTTATTTGTACTCTGGGGCTGCGCAATTACCGTTATCGGCACCATTAAATAATGGCAAAGCTGAAAACAGTCCACCTTATTATATTTTCCGTTTTAAGCCGTTGGCTGCGGGCGTTCGTGGTAATTAATCTCATCAATTAATTTTATAACCTTACGCCAAGTGCTTATCTGAACTGAATTTATTCACACGATTTTTGCGGATTAAAACGGTTTGGATTCGCACTTGGTTATACCGAGTCAGTACTGCCAGAGGATGACAATATGAACATAAACGGATTGGATCACTTTACCATCAGAACGCCCAAACTGGTTGAAACGCTGTTGTTTTATCAAGTCATCCTTGGATTGAAATTAGGTTGGCGGCCACAGTTTGGTTTTCCTGGACATTGGCTCTATGCCTCAAATAAGCCCATTTTGCATTTGGTGGAAGCGGGCGATCAGGCGCTAGATGCCTACTTAGGGGAAAGCAGAAATATTTATGGCTCTGGACGTGTTGACCATTTGTCGTTTCGTGGTACGGATTTACACCAGATGCAGCAGCATTTATGCCAGCAGAGGATGATTTTTCAGGAACGAATTGTGCCTGAGATTGGTGAACATCAGTTGTTTCTTGAAGATCCGAATGGCATCAAAGTAGAGATGATATTCCCCTATGCAAAGGATAACGCCATCGTTGGAATTGTGATGGATAGGCTCACTATTTTAGACACCAAGGAGCCTGAACATGGCGGAGATTAATGTCTTCAGAAGGCAATTATTGCAAACGCTGGGATTGGGCAGTTTGGCATCATTGGCATTATTTCCTCGAGGTGCGATAGGTATGAATTCATTGAATAAGAGTACAAATATGGAGAGCTCACAGGGTAAGCCGATGATTCGCATGGGAGTGACGGACTTAAGTTTTCATCGCGTCACCGCCGCTGTGGTGGCCCATGTGATAGGGATTATGGGCAAAGAGGTGCAACGAAGTTATGCATTGCACGAGGCTAATTTTGAGCAGCTAGGTGAAGGCAAAGTGGATATGCTGTGTTCTGCATGGCTGCCCCATAGCCATGGGATCTATCGACAAGGTGTCGAAGAGCGAGTTGCTACGCGGCAACTCGGGCTACATTATGAGCCCTATGCGCTCTGGGGCGTACCCGATTATGTGCCTGTTGAGCAAGTGTCGAGCATTGAGGATTTACTCAAACCTGACGTGCAGCAACGTATGCGGCCCATCATTCAAGGGATTGGTGAGGGGGCGGGGATCACGCGATTTTCTAAAAATATCATGACGCAATATGGATTAACGGCGGCAGGTTATCAATTTAGAACAGGCACTCAGGCCGACTGTGTCGCCGCTTTTGAGTCTGCAGTAGCGGTAAACGATTGGGTGATCGTTCCTTTGTGGCATCCACAATTTTTACACCATCAATACGGTATTCGCGATCTTCAGGACCCCAAAGGTTTACTCGGGGGAAAAGATAAAGCGGTATTGCTCGCCCGTGAACGCGAGTTAGCGGTTAATTTCTCGCCCGCACAAATTCAGGTACTTGATAACATAGTATTATCGAATCAAATGGTTGCAGAACTCGATTATGCGGTTAATCGACAAGGAATGACGGAAGATGAGGCCGCTGCGAACTGGCTGACAGTCAATCCTCAGCATTTGACGACCTGGTTAGCCCCGCTGCTTAATCCTGCGAATGTCTCATCTCAGGGGGTGACATTATGATGATCACACCTGAATCGCGGCTAGTGGCGGCTGGGTTTGAACTACCTGAGGTTGCTGCGGCTCTTGGGAATTACGAACCCTATTTAATTGTCGGCAGTCAGTTAATGACCTCGGGTCAGTTTCCCTATTTAGAGGGCGAGCTTCAGTATCAAGGACAATTGGGCGCAGATCATACTGTGAGCGAAGGCTACGCTGCCTGTCGTCTTGCGACCCTAAATGCCATTGCCCAATTGAAACAGGCTTGCGGTGAGCTTTCGCGGATAAAACAAATTTACCGCTTGGAAGGGGTGCTAAATGTGCATCAATCTTGCTTTGAACATCCTAAAGCACTCGATGGGGCTTCGGATTTATTGCTTGAAATCTTCGGTGAAGCAGGGCGTCACAGCCGGATGATTTGGACAAATCCGGTCATGCCGCTTAACAGTTTGTGTCTAGTGTATTTATTTGCAGAACTCTATTGTGATGACGAACAAAGGTAATGACCTTTGTCTCGATTGAGATTGAATGCTTGAATGTGACTCACATTGGCTGTTAGCTAAATGTTCTGTCAGCAAGATGGGTAGTTCATTCAATAGCATATAAGGCAGTTCTTGAACTTTCATCAATCGATTGTTAGGGTTAGGCCATCATGGACTGAATGTTGACAATACGATGACTGAGAAACAAAAAATGTTGGCGGGCCAGCCCTATAAGGCTTGGGATGATGAGTTATTGGCTGAGCGGATGCGGGCGAAATCCATTTGTCATCAGTTTAATCTAGCCGAACCGACTTTGCTTGATGCCCGAATGGAGCATCTTCGTGGCCTGCTTGATATTCAACACTGCGCCCATATTGAGCCTAATTTCTTTTGCGATTACGGCTATAACATCCATATTGGCAAACAATTTTACGCCAATCATAATCTAACCATATTAGATGTTTGCTCAGTCTCGATTGGCGATAATGTGATGTTTGGTCCCCATGTGATGATTTCTACCGCAACGCATCCTATTAATCCCATTGCGCGGCAAACGACGGAATACGGAGCGCCAATTCAAATCGGCAATAATGTCTGGCTAGGTGGAAACGTCTCTGTACTGCCCGGTGTGACCATTGGCGATAATTGTGTCATTGGTGCTGGTAGTGTAGTGAATAAGAGCATTCCGGCGAACTGCGTGGCGGCGGGGAACCCTTGTAAGGTTATCAAACCTATCGATGTGGACTAGCGCAGGAAAGTTAAAGCCGAGTGATTGGTGTCAAAGCTGATGGTGATTTAGATGACGATGTAGATATTCGTAGAAAGAAAAACGGTACGCAGTGCGTACCGTTTTTTATTAGCAGGATGAATACTTACAGTACGCCGCGGCGCATTTGGTCCCGTTCAATTGATTCAAACAGGGCCGTAAAGTTGCCTTCACCAAAACCTAAGTTATTCTTACGTTGGATGATTTCGATGAAAATCGGTCCAAACAGGTTTTTAGTAAATATTTGCAATAAATAGCCTGTATCATCACCATCCACCAAAATTTGGTGATGTTTGATGCGCTCACGATTCTCAGTCACTTGAGGCAACTTGTCGAAAATGGTGTCGTAGTATTCAGGGATGATGTCTAGGCATTGGATTGAGCTGCCTTCCATCGCATCCAGAGATTTAACGATATCGCGGCTTCTAAAGGCTAAATGTTGCACACCTGGGCCATTGTATTCCTTCAGATATTCATCAATTTGGTTTTTATCGCTGCCTTTACCTTCGTTGATCGGGATACAGAAGCTACCATCGGGTGAGCGCAGGGCGTAGGACACTAGCGCGGTTTGTACGCCGCTGATGTCAAAGTAGCGCACTTCAGTAAAACCAAAAATGTTTTTATAGAAGTTAGCCCAATGTTCCATTGTGCCTTTGTAGACGTTGTTGGTTAAGTGATCGACCTCGATAAAGCCTTTCTCTTGGGTGATGACTTGCTCGTCTAAATCTTCAAAATCAGCGGCATAGATATTGTTATCTGCGCCAAAGGTGTCGATGAAATAAATTAAGCTGTCGCCAATGCCGTAAATCGCAGGATAAGGCAGATCTTTGTTGGCATCATCGGCGGGTTTTGCACCACGTTCAACGGCAACGCGATAGGCAAAGCCGGCATCTTCTACACGCCAGCCCATAGAACAAATGGCTGGGCCGTGGGATTTAGCAAACTTAGCTGAGAAACCTTCGCGCCCAGTGTTGAGCAGAAAATTAATGTCATTCTGTTTGTAGTACAGGATGTCTTTGTTCTTGGCTTTTTTCAGCAGAGAAAAACCAAAGTCGATAAAGACTTTGTGCATAAAATCAGTATCAGGGCTGGCGAATTCAGTGAATTCGATACCTAATAAGCCCAGTGGATTTAGTTCGCTTGCCATGTTGTTTTCCTCGTTATTTTAGTGCAACACGCCGTCACTCTAATGACCCCCGCATGGGAGTGCTGGTGGCTTGGGGCTAGTCTTCTAGCCAAGAGCGGTTGTAGTCTTTGCTCATGCAATTTTGTACATGTTCGGTTAATTTCAGTGGGGCGAACGTGTCCACCATCACTGCATATTCATAGGTTTCTTTTTTGCCAATTGAGGCTTCAGTGCGGCCCGGTTGTGGTCCGTGGGCTACACCTTTTTGATGTAAGGTCATGTAACCCGCTTCAATGCCCGTGCGGCTCATAAAGTCGCCATCGACGTAATACAAGACTTCGTCACTATCTATGTTGTTGTGGTAATAAGGCGCCGGAATCGATTTAGGGTGGAAATCGTAGGGGCGCGGTACGAAGTTACAAATCACAAAGTTATGGGCGGTAAAGACTAAGTGATCAGAAGGGGGGAGATGGATTTTGCCTACCTTTGGCGCGTATTCGGTAATGTTGAATGCCCAAGGGTAAACGCAGCCATCCCAACCCACTAAATCAAAGGGATGCCATTCAAGTGTGGTGAGTTGGTACTTATCGCCAAACTTACACACTAAGGGGAAGGCGCCGCGCTCAACCACAGCATCTTGCAATGTAGGTACGCGCAAATCGCGCTCGCAGTAAGGTGCTGATTCTAATAGTTGACCATACTCATTACGGAAATGCTTAGGCACTTCCACCATAGAGAATGACTCGATGACGAAAAGTCGCACATTACTGTAATCGTTGAATTTTAGTTGATAAGTAGTACCGCGTGGGATCACGAGATAGTCCCACTTTTGTACCTTAATCGTGCCGTACTCGCTGTAGAGTGTGCCTTCGCCTTCGTGGACAAAAACCACTTCATCGGCATAGGCGTTACGGTAAAACTCGTCGGTATCGACGGTGACTTTGGCGGTATACAGTGCTAAGTCATTGTTATAAAAAATCTTGTTACGGGCGCTGAAAAAATTACCTTCACGGTCGGCGTCGCGGGAATCGAGTTTATAGTTTTGGACCAGCGAATCTTCCCAATTGGCACCATGGCCTAGGCTGTAGGGCGCCACTTCTAATGCTTTGGTTGGCATGTTGTGGTGATATTTATTGGAATAAATATTGGAAAAACCATGGGTTGAGAACAACTCTTCACGGTAAAGCTCGCCGTTTTCCTTTTCAAATGCGATATGGCGCTTATGGGGAATCTGGCCTTGTTTCACATAAAATGGCATGGAGGATCCTTGGTTTTTACAGCGGCGTGAGATTAGCTCTACTTCGCTTGTCGTTATGGTTATGTGATCTTGTTATCAATTTAGTTGCTTGAATGAACAAAAAAAAGAATAATAAATCCGTTATCTCAATCTAAAAATTAGATGGTATTCTAATCTTTACGAATCGTAGTGTTTCCGTGACATGTTCATTAGAGCTAAGGAGTGACCATGCGCATCGATATTGATGCTTTTAATGTGCTGCAAGTGCTGGTGGAAGAGGGCAGTTTTGCCAAGGCGGCGGAGCGATTACACAAAGCGCAATCGGCGGTGAGTTATCAAGTTAAAAAGTTAGAAGAGCACCTAGGCGTGCCGCTTTTTAGCCGTGAGCAATATCGTGCTGAGCTGACGCAAGAGGGCCGAGTGATTTTGGCCGAGGGACAAAGATTACTGCAACACCTTGCAAACATTGAACATCTTGCCAGTCGTTTCAGTGAAGGCTGGGAGCCAAAGCTAGAACTAGTGATAGACGGTGCCTTACCGATGGAGCCTATCATGACGGCCTTAAAGCGTATGGCTGAACATCAAATCCCCACTAAAATTCAGCTGAATATGGAGTTTTTAGGCGGTGTACAACACAGATTCGAGCGTGATAATGCTGACTTGATGTTAGTGAAAGATTATCGCACTGGCCCCTATTACCATCCGCAGCCGTTGCCTGCAATTACTAGCGTACTGGTGGCCAGTGCTTCGCATCCTTTGTCTTTTATTCGCGAAATTAGTTTGTCTGAGCTGCAGCAACATGTGGAATTAACTATCGAAGACTCTTCACCCAATAAAAGTTACCGCGATGAAATGCAATTTGGCGGCGATAAAGTGTTTTATCTTTCTGGCTTTATCATGAAAAAGAACGCTTTGTTAAAAGGCTTAGGTTTTGGCTGGTTGCCGGACTTTTTAGTGCAAGAAGAGTTGGCTAAGGGCGAATTAGTTGAAATCGACTTCGTCGGTGGCAGTCGTTTTACGTTTATTCCACAGCTCGTCTCGACCTTAGAGCGTCCGTTAGGCCGTGCAGGACAACTTTTTACCGAGTTGATATTAGAGGAGTTTGCTAAGGCTGAGCAGTTTAATGGTGTGGGTTTGGGTTGATAAGTCTTCGCTTGTCATCTTTTGATACAAGTTACCGCATAAAATAATCGCATTTTGACATTTTATGTCATAGATTAATGCCTAGGTCAGATGAAGGTTTAGATTGAGAGTTAAAATAAGGCCTAAATTCAGACTGAGCTTAGATCTAGATTAGGGTCGAGATGAAGAGTGAAATTGAGCCGCGATAGGTAAAGAGTCGTCCATCGGGGTCAATCTAAAGGATAGTAACAAGGAACTGACAGTTAAGGGGAACAGTATGTCTAGACGTTGTCATGAAGTGGATTATGAAATTATCGGCCACAGTATGCAGTTGGTTGAAGTGGAACTCGATCCTAACGAAACCGTGGTCGCTGAAGCGGGCGCGATGAATTACCTAGAGCAAGATATTAGCTTTGAGGCCAAAATGGGCGATGGCTCTGAGCCTGAGTCAGGCTTTTTTGGCAAGTTGGTGGGCGCGGGTAAACGGGCATTGACGGGTGAGAGCATTTTTATGACTCACTTTACCAACCAAGGCAATCAAAAACGTAAAGTCGCCTTTGCCGCCCCTTATCCTGGCACTATCCTAGCGATCGACTTGGCCGAACATGGTGGTGAGCTTATCTGCCAGAAAGACAGTTTTTTGGCTGCGGCTTTAGGTACACGCGTGACGATGAAATTTAATCGCCGCTTAGGTACGGGATTTTTTGGTGGCGAAGGATTTATTCTGCAAAGCCTACAGGGCGATGGTATGGCGTTTATCCATGCGGGCGGCACCTTAGTGAAAAAAGAACTAAAAGGTGAAACCTTAAGAGTTGACACCGGTTGTCTTGTTGCATTTACCTCAGGGATTGATTACGACATAGAGCGTGCAGGCTCATTAAAGTCTATGGTCTTTGGCGGTGAAGGTTTGTTTTTAGCCACACTCAAAGGCCACGGGACGGTTTGGCTACAAAGCTTGCCATTCTCACGTATGGCGGATCGCATTATCGCCCATGCCCCATCAGCGGGTGGCAGTGATCGCGGTGAAGGCTCTGTACTCGGAGGTCTTGGTCGCATGCTCGATGGGCGCTAAATTATAAGCTGACATGCTGTCTTCTCTTAAGGCATTCCAGACTATCCTCTGGGATGCCTTTTTAGTTGAAGCCTGTCATTTCCTTCAACGTTTTAAGCGTCTTTAGTTGTTGCTAAGGCCGCGTTTGGTTGTTAAGGCTTTGCTGAATGCGTCTTTCAATTAGTTTAGATATGAGATACATCATCAAATAGCCCGTGCCTAAGGCTAAAATCACCGCGACGACATTCTCCGTATACAGGCGGTAAGCGTAGAAAGTACCGACCAGTACTGCGATACCAGCAAGGCGAATAAGTAGGCTTTGGGTAAAATAACCGTGGGCTTTGATATAGGCCAACTGATAGCCATTGAGCATCATAAATATAAAAAACATGGAGAAATGCATTAATACTGGGGCCGCTTTAATGTATTGCTCGGGGAATAACCAAGCGACTAACGGCTTGCTCGCAAAGACCATAACGACAAAAAAAATACCGCTGGTCCACAAAGAAACTTTCGTCAGCCATGACTTAATTTGTTGCACTTCGTCAAAGCGTTTTTCTCGTACGCACACTGCGACTTCGGGCAGCACAAAACGGTAGATGGGAAAGACAAAAAGCAGGGTGAGGTAAGTGATCATCGGCCGCACCACCACTTGGAAATCACCCAGTTCATCTATGCTGAAATAGGCAATAGTCAGCAGTACGGTGATGTAAATCATCAAGATACTGGCCCCCGCTTCCATGGACGCCGTCAGGCTTTTCTTCATAAAACTGCGTAAACCCGTATCAAAATGCACTGCACTTAAGGGTGGAGTGGCAATATCTTTGCGCCGTTTTAAGTACATATATAAGGCAACGATGAGCGATGACAGTGTCATGCTGTAAAAGAGTGATGCAATGGCGGTTTGTTTTAAGCCGTAGAAACATAATAAAAAGCTAGTCACTTGCGCGAGCGGCTCTAACCAAGTGACTCGATTGGAGATGGCATATAGCCGGTACATGGCAATTTGATTGGTAAAATAGACCTTGAGCCCCATACTCAGAATAATCCCAACCAATTGAAAATATTCTACATTGAGCTGAAGTTTGTGTTTGATATAGGGTAAAACTAAGCCCCATGTCAGTAGTACCATAGCGATCAAGCTGTAGCGGAATATATTAGTGATATCCACATCTTGCTTGGTCTGGGAGTAGGTCACCACCATAGAGGAGCGAAATCCCGTCATTAGGATTAGCGACAGTGAGATAATGTCGATCACTGTGTGATAGAGCGCTAGATCGGCTTTGGCAACCCATTGTGCTAGCCAGAGTTTAAATAGAAACCCCACAGAAATACTGGCGAGTGATGCCCAGAACCCCGCAATAATTGCCTGCTTAACCCGTTGAAGTGAGGTGTTTTCCATTATCAAAAATCCAGCGTTAGTCTACGGTCATTATCGGGATGCTATGAATTCAATTAAGATTTTGCCTTAGCCGCATGAGTATTTTTAGGTGACACTTATCTTGTTCTGTTCGATCTCTTTTCACCCTGCATGAGTCTAGCATTTAGCCAATTTACGACCAATAGCCAGATAGTAAAGATATGATAAATATCAATATGTTGCTTTATTGTAAGTTAGAACGTTATTGAGTGAGGACTGGGGTGATAAATTGTCTTACAAACAACGTTTTTTGATAGATCAAAGCAGTATTAGGAAGTACAACTACGCCCAGATAAGCGCTGGGCGTAGTTGTAAAAGTGTCAGTTATAAATGCCATTTTTCCATGGGAAGTTAATCGGTAATGATATTGACGATATCGAGGATTTTACGGCTGTTATTATCGAGTTTGATTAGTGCACCTTCGACTTGAATGCTAATGATGCCATCTCTGTCTAAGGGGACTACGATGCGGCCGCGATCATAAATATCATGCTCAAGCACATCACCACGCTGGAGTTTTTTCTGCCAACCGGGTGGCAGTGACTGACCTTGGTCAACTTTTTTCTGTAGTCCCGGCGGTAGACTTTTATCCTTTTTGTGGTGCTCATGGTCATCTTTAGCAAAGGTTGAGATGGACATCGTTAAGCTGAGGACAAGTCCTGTGATTACCACTGAGGTTAATTTATTCATCTGTACTCCTAAGGGGCATTGAGTTGATGTTGTGTCCAATGCTTGATGTGGCCAACAATAGGCGATGCTAAATGAACTATAGCTGAACGTTCTGGTTCAAGATTGCTTTCTAGCGGGTTAACATGAGTACGGCTTGCCATTGTTCGGCGGTCACAGGTTGGATACTGAGTCTTGACCTCTTAGAGACTAAATACATGTCCGCCAGTTGGGGTAAACTTTTTATCAAACTTAAGGGAATAATCTCGTTAAATTTTTTGACAAAGCGGATATCTACTCGTAGCCATCTTGGTTTGGTTGGATCTGACTTAGGGTCAAAATACTTCGATTCTGGATCGAAGGCCGTGCTGTCGGGATACGCATTGGTCACAACTTCAGCGATACCGACAATACCGGGCACTTTGCAGCTTGAATGGTAAAAAAATACCTTGTCGCCAATCTGCATCTCATCGCGCATAAAGTTACGCGCCTGATAATTACGGATCCCATGCCAAGCTTCAGTTTGGTTAGGGCAAGCCTTAAGATCATCTATGCTAAATTCGTCGGGTTCCGATTTCATAAGCCAGTAGTTCATCTTGTTTCCTTTACTCATAGTTGCCGTTAAGCGCTTCAATACCGCTGAGTTTATCTGAATTTTGTCGAATACCCCAGTTCGTCACCCATATCAGATATTGTGAGTTTGATTAAGTTTCCGTTCAGATAACGTGGCTTAGCCTGTTGACAGCAATCTTATTTGGTATGCCTTATGCAAATTTTCGTTTCTAAGGCAAAGCGTCAAATTCGATCTCGGTTTGTGACTGGTGTCGTACAAGTTGTGGCAGCAGAGGCAACCAAAACCTGTGAGGTGTGTTATGGGGACTTCAACAATGACATCCGATTGTGGCTTATACACTAAATATCTTAAGGATTTTACGGCGGGTGATGTGATCTTAAGTCATGAGCGAATGCTGGAATTTATTAATGACCTGACAACGCAAGGTTGGTTATTGGCTAATTTCACTTGGGACTATTGGTATAACAACAGTTACTTAGTCGATAAACCTGCCTATATTCGTGATGCGAGCATCGCACAATGTAAGTTGCTGCTAACCGCCATGACGCGACTCGAGGTTTTTAGCCCCGGCGTGTTAGAAAATATGCGTCGCCAAGGGGTGTTACTGGCCATTGTTGAGCGGTTACAAAGCTTAAATGTGCCTAAGTCGAGTGCTCATTTTGAGTTTATCAGCCGTTAGCACTGGGCTTTAATGGATTGTTATCTAATAGTTTGTCTTACTCTTTAGTCTAATAAAGTGCTTTTTTACTTGTGACATGATCCGTGGATTGGTTAGTTTGGACCTCGCTAACCATAATAATAAATGCACGGAGGCCTTAATGTCAGTTCCTACAAGCCAAGTTATAAGCCCGCTCAACGTTAGCGAGTTTAGAGGCGAGTCATCACCGAAACTCGTTGAGAAGACCATAGGTCAATATCTTGATGAGATTGCGGCAACGTATCCCGACCAATTAGCTGTCGTCGTACACCATCAACATATCCGCTGGAATTACCGCCAATATCTTGCCCAAATCGATGCGCTCGCCACAGGACTATTAAAACTCGGCATTAAGTCTGGTGATAGGGTAGGGATTTGGTCGCCTAACAATATCGAGTGGTGTTTAACTCAATATGCGACCGCTAAAATTGGCGCCATCATGGTGTGTATTAATCCTGCGTATCGTCCTGAAGAGTTGCAATATGCGCTGAGTAACGTGGGGTGCCGCGCGGTAATTTGTGCCGACAAGTTTAAATCCAGTAATTACCTCGAAATGTTATACGAATTAGCGCCTGAGCTAACTTCTTGCCCTGCGGGTCAACTACAGGCGAAGGCCGTTCCTGAGCTCGAGTTTGTGATCCGTATGGGCGCTGAAAAATCCGTCGGCATGTTGAATTTTGATGACCTGCTCGTCGATGTGACCGCCGATGACAAGGCGGCACTCGAGAGTATCGGCAATGCATTAAGCCCGTATGATGCGATTAATATCCAGTTTACCTCTGGCACGACGGGTAGCCCAAAAGGTGCGACCTTATCCCACCATAACATTTTGAATAATGGTTATTTAGTCGCAGAGGCGATGAAGTTTACCTGTCACGATAAACTCTGTATTCCTGTGCCCTTATATCATTGCTTTGGCATGGTGCTCGGCAGTTTAGTTTGCTTAGCCAAAGGCGCCGCGGCTGTGTTCCCCGGCGAATCCTTCGATCCCTTGACGACATTGCAAGTAGTTGAACAAGAGCGGTGCACCGCTTTACATGGCGTACCGACCATGTTTATTGCCGAGCTTGAGCATCCTGAATTTACGCGTTTTGATTTGAGTTCTTTACGAACCGGCGTGATGGCGGGGGCTACTTGCCCAGAAGAAGTGATGCGCCGAGTACAAAATCTCATGTATATGAAGGAAGTACTAATTGGTTATGGTCAGACTGAGTGCAGTCCGCTCAATCATATTACCGAAATCGATTCGCCGGTTGAGAAACGGGTGCTTACCGTCGGCCGGGCTTTACCTCATACCGAAGTGAAAATAGTCGATGAATTTGGTGAAGTGTTACCAATTAATCAACCCGGTGAAGTCTGTAGTCGGGGATATTGCATAATGCAGTGCTATTGGAACGATCCCGAAAAAACGGCGGCGACCATAGACAGTGCGGGTTGGCTACATTCGGGCGATATCGGCCAAATGGATGAGCAAGGTTATGTGCAAATTGTGGGTCGCATTAAAGATATGATCATTCGTGGTGGCGAGAATATCTATCCCCGTGAGATTGAAGAGAAACTTTACACCCATAAAGATGTGCAGGATGCGGCTGTCTTTGGCGTTCAAAGCGATAAATACGGCGAGGAAGTGTGTGCTTGGATCAAAGTCCGCTCAGGAGGCGCGATTACAGAGGCAGATATTCGTCATTTTCTCACCGAGAAGTTCGCCTACTTTAAAGTGCCGCGCTACATCAAGTTTGTGGATCAGTATCCAATGACAGTGACGGGAAAAATTCAGAAATTCAAAATGCGCGAGCTGATGTATCAAGAGTTATATGAAGATATTAATGCTTAAGTGATGTGATTTTGCGAGTGCGCTTTTTTGACTTTCAAGCCGCGCAATGCGGCTTGAATTTTATTCTATCTAGCTATTTCGGTTAGCAGATAAACGAACAAGCTAATTGGCTAATGAAAAAGTCGGCGAGTCATACCATCAAGCCAAGCTGCACTTTGAGTTAGCTTTCGCTGCTAATATCATTATTCTAATTGTAATAAAACTTCACTTCCCCGCTGTGGCTTGATAGCTATACTAAAACTAGTCATAAAATCTAACCAGTCATAAAATCTCGGCAGATAAAAACGAAAGCGTTAAGTTGTCGATGATGTAGTCGTAAATCCATGCAGGCAAAGGAGTACTAAATGGTTCGATGGCGTTCAATGCTCCTTGTGTATTGTCTTTCCTTTATGGGATTAAGCGAAGCTAAAGCGGACACCTTAATGCTCACTTCTTTACTTTGGCCGCCTTATTCAGGAGAGCAATTAACGGAGCAGGGTGCCAGTATTGCCGTGGTACGGGCGGCGCTGAACGTTATGGGACATCAATTAGACGTGGATTTCTATCCGTGGAGCCGCGCTGTCAAACTTACGACTATGCCGAACTCTGACTACATAGGTTATTTTCCTGAATACTATGTAGAAACTGAAAAGTTTATCTTTTCAAAACCGATTGGCGAAAGTCCATTGGGGCTGGTGGAGCAAAAGTCCCATCCAGTAAGTTGGAATTATATTGAAGATCTTAATCGCTATACCTTAGGTGTGGTGAAAGATTATGTGAATACTCAGGCCTTAGATCGCATGATCGTTTCCGGTGTTCAGCGGACTGAAGCTGTGACTTCGGATGAGCATAATGTCAAAAAAGTTGCCGCGGGTCGGATTGATGCCGCGGTGATTGATGTCAACGTTTTGCACTATTTACTCAAGCAAAAGCCCTTACAGCCGCTGGCGACAAAGTTGCAAATCAATCGGCAAATTTTGGCGAATAAGCAGCTCTATATCGCGTTTCGTAATACAGAAGAGGGACGGCGTTGGCGAGATATTGTTGACCAAGGTTTAGCGCAGGTTGACGTAGAAACCATCATTGGAGAGCTACTTTATCGTGAAGATTAATGTAGGGTTTTAGGATAGTTTATTCTTTGTTTTACTCGCTATTTTTCCGCTTATTTCCCCGTAAAGTCACTTCTGATATGCAGTTTGTCATCATTTTGTCTTTGTTCACTATTAGTATCACTTTAACGGCATGAGTTGTTCTCTCATTTTATTGATTAAGGTGACATGAAGAAACTTCCTTTTGAGCTTCCATTTGAGTTAGATACGCTGCAGCAACTCATTGATACTCATCATCTTAAGTTGGATTATCAGATCCTTGCCGACATTCCATTCCGCCAAGAGCATTTCCCCCTTTACAGTGTTGAGTTAGGTGGTACAGATACGCCTTGTCCGACAGTACTCTTTGTGGGTGGCGTGCATGGGGTTGAACGTATTGGATCTCAAGTTATTTTGGCATTGTTAAACAGTTTATTGCAGCGGCTTGTTTGGGATAAACACCTACAACAGATGCTAACGGGCCTGCGGTTAGCTTTTGTACCTGTAGTGAATCCTGTTGGGTTATTCATGGGAACGCGGGGCAATGGTAATCAAGTGGATTTGATGCGTAACGCTCCGATAGAATCCCGTGAAAAAGTGTCCTTTATGGTGGGAGGACAGCGTATATCGTCACGGCTGCCCTGGTATCGCGGTATTGGGGGAATGGAGCTGGAAACTGCGGGCTTAGTGGCCTATGTACAACAACTGTTGAGTCGCAGCACAAGTTTGATTTCGCTCGATGCCCACTCGGGATTTGGCTTGAGTGATCATATCTGGTTCCCCTACGCCCATACCAGTACCGCCTTCGAAAATGCCAATTATATTTTTCATCTAAAACAATTATTTGAACAGAGTTATCCCCATCACGGCCATTATCGGTTGGCGCCGCAGAGCCAGTTTTATCGCACTCATGGTGATATTTGGGATTATCTCTATCGCCAGCACCAAGTGGCTGATCCTTCTGCTCAGGTGCCATTTTTACCTTTGACATTAGAGATGGGATCTTGGGCATGGATAAAGAAGAATCCTAGACAAATATTTAATTTTGCTGGCTTTTTTAATCCACAAAAAACACATCGTCACCACAGGATTTTACGCAGGCATACAGTACTCATGCAATTTATGATGGAAGCGGCCTATGCCCAATCGTTAGAGCAGTTAACACCTGAACGTTTGACTGAGCTGACAGAGTGCGCACGGCATTATTGGTATCGGGAGTCTCAGTCATGACAACTTGGGTGTTATTAAGGGGATTAATGCGTGATCAGCGCCATTGGAATGGTTTCGATCAGCGTCTGCGACAAAAGGGATTGCGAGTGCTGACACCGGATCTTCCGGGCAATGGGACGCTATCCCACGAATTAAGTCCGCTTAAGATTGCCGATTATGCCCATGCCGTGTGGCAGCAATTGGATGAGCAGGCACAGGAAGGGGAGACTATTTATCTCCTCGGCTTGTCTATGGGCGGTATGTTGGCGCTGGAAATGGCATGCCAGCGACCTTGGCAGATAAGGCATGCCTTTGTATTAAACAGCAGTGCGGCGAATTTATCGTATTGGTATCAAAGATTTAATCCGCTGAATGCATTGAAGGCTTTTTTCATGCGTGCTCGGGGTAACGCTTTACATCCAATCGAGTCGACTATAGTGCGTTTAACCAGTTTTCGTCATCGGCGAGACCGAGAGTTAATTGTCAAGTGGAGTGAGTTTCGCCGCGATACCACACCAAGTAGACGTAATGTATGGCGACAACTTTGGGCGGCTTTTCAATACCAATGTCCATTGACAGTGGAAGTACCGATAACTGTGCTCTGCGGTGACCGTGATGCGCTGGTGAGTATGGCATCGAGTAAGGCGTTAGCACGGCATTTTTACACCGATTTGATTGTACTCGCGTATTGTGGTCACGATGCCGCTATAGATACACCCGCAAAACTGGCGCATTATCTGTTGGAAATTGTGGGGGCGACTAAGCCGCAAGTGCAGTTTTCTGTGGATAGTGAGCCTGCCAATACTCAATATGATTGCAACGATTTATTGGAGGAAGAAATAGCCTTAAACGAAGCGATATTTGCTGTATGGGATGACAAAGCGCTATCCACTCTTGAAACCAAATAATCGAGAGTGAATAGCGCAGTTAACACATTGTCTTATTAAGCTTTAGCCACTACGGTTTGGCCTATCGGTGTGAGGCTGATTAAAGCTAACTTAAGATGTTGTATCCCAAAGGGAATACCGATAATCGTCACAAAACAAGCTAAGGCGTGGACCAAATGCCCTATGGCTAACCAGATCCCAAACAGTAAGAACCAAATGATATTTCCTACCATGCCTAATGCACCTGTGCCCAAGTCTTCACGTCCAGTTAAGTGGCGACGGTTCATTTGTTCTTGGCCGAAGGGCCAAAAGGTCATTTCGCCGATAACAAAACAGGCGCGGCCGAAGGGAATACCAATGATACTGATAAAACACAGGATACCTGCGAGCCACCAAGCGAGTCCCATCACAAATCCGCCGAGTACAAACCAAGCTATGTTGAATATTAAGCGTAATACAGCCATTGAAAGCTCCTTATGTTTACCCTGTTAGCCTTTATCGTTAGCTTCGATAAATTGAATATATGTCAATGTCTAAGCGATAACTATGCCAACTATTTAAATTGTTCATAATCAATTGGTTAATTATATGTATTCGAGATTCATGTGTCATTTTCACTAGTTTTTCGCCAAATTGATAATTTCTTAAGGGCGTAACAGGAAGGGCGGAGTTACACTAGCCTTCCCTTAACTGGTTTAAAAACCAGAGAATTTAATCGTTTGAGTAGCTTGATGTTTGCAAATTCCCCTGTCGATACATTTGCCTTTGCTGGCAGAGACATATTCCTAAAACGTGATGATTTACTGCATCCGGCGTTTAGTGGCAATAAAGCTCGCAAATTCGGCTATTTTTTAGATCATGAATTTGCAGGCATCAGCAAGGTGATAGGTCACGGCTCGCCATTGGCTAACTCACTGTATTCATTGTCAACATTAGCGAAGATGAAAGGCTGGCAATGTGATTTTTATGTAGATCATATTGCCAGTCAAGTGGTTAAACATCCTACGGGCAATTACGCTGCCGCTTTAGTGAATGGTGCTAATATTATCGATTTAAGTGTGTTAATAGCACAAAAGCAGGCGTGCACTCAGTCGCAATCTGAGCCTCACGTTTTGTCAAATCTTAATGCTAGGCCTGACCCTACTGCGCAAGTGGGCGATGTGCGACTGAGTTGCCCAGATTATATCGAGGCTCAAGTACTCGTGAATGAGCCGACGGCGCTTTTTATCCCAGAGGGTGGTCGCTGTGCTTACGCCGAATACGGGGTTAATAGATTGGCGCAAGAGATAGTACTGTTTGCGAATGCGAATGGATTGGTTGATTTAACGGTGTTTTTACCTTCGGGGACGGGAACGACAGCATTATTTTTAAATCAGTATTTTATCCGTCAGCAAACTGATATTCGCGTCGTGACTTGTGCCGTTGTCGGTGGCGATGATTATTTGCGCTTGCAATTTTCCTTACTTAATTCCAATACCAGTGAGCATCCACATATTGTTAATGTCGGCAAGAAATATCATTTTGGTAAACTTTATCCCGAATTTTATGCCATGTGGCAGCGGGTCTGCGCCTCAGGTGTGCAGTTTGAATTACTCTACGATCCCTTAGGTTTTATTGTGCTTGAGGAATATTTACAAGGCGGTGGCTCTCGTCCTGTGATGTATATCCACCAAGGTGGCTTACTCGGAAACGAGACCATGTTGCCACGTTATCAGCGTAAATTTGGGCAAAGTGGCTCATCCTGTGCCTCTGATCATTGACTTAGTGACGCTAAGACATAATATGTTTGAAGCTGTGTAATGCTAAGTTAAGCTGATGATTTGGAACGATGGGGAATATCAATGACTGAAGCGGAATATCTCGCCAATTACGATCCTAAGGTTTTTAAGGCTCAGCTACTGACAGTAGATGCCGTATTGTTTACCTATCACGATCAGCAACTTAAAGTACTCTTAGTACAACGCTCAAATCATCCATTTTTAGGTTTATGGGGATTACCTGGAGGGTTTATCGATGAAAATTGCGATCAATCCCTTGAGCAAACTGTATTACGTAAACTGCATGAGAAAACCGCGGTAGTGCCACCTTATATTGAGCAGCTTTGCACTGTGGGTAATAGTCGTCGCGATGTCAGAGGCTGGTCGGTGACTGTGTGTTATACCGCCTTGATGAGTTATCAAGCTTGCCAAATTCAGATTGATTCAGTGAGTGATGTTAAGTGGTGGCCATTAGCGGATGTGTTGCAGATGCCCTTGGCGTTTGATCATTTGCAGTTAATCGAGCAAGCGCGGGAACGCTTAACACAAAAAGCCTTATATTCTTTAGTGCCAGGATTTGCACTGTCTGAACCTTTTACCTTGCCAGAATTGCAGCATGTACATGAGGTTTTACTGGGCAAGCCTATCCAAGGTAAATCTTTTCGTCGGCGGGTTGAACAGGCTGATTTATTGATCGATACGGGATTAAAGCGCACCGAACGTGGTCGTCCTGCTAATTTATACCGCTTGAAACCCAATACCGCATCGTATCGCTTCTTAAGAAATTTAGAATGTTGATCACAGTGAATATGGATTTAAGCAAGATATTCGCCTTGCTCAATATGAGTAACGGCGACTGCTTATGCCTTATTCATGGTGACTTTGAATCAGTAAAGGCTGTTTAATTACTGATTTTGCCTTAATGTCTCCGGTTCTTGTATCACTTGATACCCATATTGTAGCTTCTTAGTTGTCTTTCCCACTAATAGTGTCTAAAAGACACTATATGCCATTTAAGCATAACATTTCAGGTTGCTCCGTTTGAAATAGTCTAAAAATCAACTTTACACAATAATGTCTTTAAGACACTATTGTTCATGTAGACAACAAGGGCGCCGTCAATTTCGGCAATCTTGCCACAGACAGGAGGTTACTATGTCTCAACGTATTCAAGCGTCTCAACGTATTCAAACGTCTCAAGATGCTTCTCACGCTCAACGTTCGCAAGCCGATTTTTATCGGTTACCCGCAGCTAGCGATGAGACTCACTACCGTTTATTTCAATTTGGTGCGGGGGAAAACCATGTTCAACTACTGGTTCCTCCAGCGAAACGCGTCACAGTTTTCTTCGGTTATCGTGGCGATCATTCCATCATGCAGCTCTTGTTGTTAACTGATGCATTGCGTCGTAGTGGTGCAGAGCAAATTGAGCTGTTACTGCCTTATATGCCGGGCGCTCGCCAAGATAGGGTGTGTAATGCCGGTGAGGCCTTGTCGGTAAAAGTCTATGCTAGCCTAATTAATCAGCAGCAATATGCTTCGGTCACTGTATTTGACCCTCACAGCGATGTCACCGCCGCATTGTTAGACCGAGTTCAGGTTATAGACAATCACAGCTTTGTCGCCGCTATCACTGCCCAATTATCGGGTGAGCTAGTGTTAGTCTCGCCCGATGCGGGGGCGAATAAAAAAGTATTCGGCTTAGCTAAAGCGTTACAGGGAATGCCGGTGATCAGGGCCGATAAACATCGCGATGTGGTCAATGGTCATATTATCGCTACCGAAGTGTTCTGTGATGATTTATCGGGTAAAACCTGCTTAATCGTCGATGACATTTGTGCTGGTGGTAGAACTTTTATCGAACTTGCCATCAAGTTAAAGCAAAAGGGGGCCCAAAGCGTCATTTTGATCGTGTCACATTATGAAGATAAGGCCAGCGAATCGGCTCTGCGCGAGGTGGGCATCGACAGATTATTTTGTACCGATAGTTTAGGTGTCCCTGCACATATTTCGAGCGAGTTCTGTGATTGCCATGCTGTTTTGAGTTATATGAATCATTAAGGAAAATATTATGTACTTGAATCCCGTTACCGCCATTGATGGCTATAAAGTCGACCACCGTCGTCAATATCCCGATAATACTCAAGTGATTTTTAGTAACTTGACCGCCCGTAAATCCCGTCGTGGTTATACAGACCAAATGGTGTTTTTTGGCTTGCAGTATTTTATCAAGCATTTCTTGATCGACAGTTGGAACCGTGATTTCTTTCAACAACCTAAAGATCAGGTCATTCGTCAATTCTCCCGCCGTATCAATAACTATCTCGGGCCGAATAATGTTGGCACTCAGCATATTGAGGAGTTGCATGATTTAGGTTATTTACCAATTAAAATTATGGCATTACCTGAAGGCTCAGTGTATCCATTAAAAGTGCCTTGCTTGATTTTGTACAATACCGATGAGCGGTTCTTTTGGTTGACCAATTATCTCGAAACCATCCTTTCCGCTAATGTGTGGGGTATGTGTACCAGTGCTACTACCGCGCTGCAATACCGCAAAATATTTGAGACTTACGCGCTAGAAACCGATGGTGACATCGCATTTGTTGATTGGCAGGGCCATGATTTTAGTTTCCGCGGCATGTATGGTGCAGAGGCTGCGGTAATGAGCGGCGCCGCCCATTTACTCAGTTTTATGGGTACAGATACCATTCCCGCGATTGATTTTCTTGAGCAATATTACCGTGCCGATAGTGATAATGAACTCGTTGGCGGCAGTGTGGCCGCAACGGAGCACAGTGTGATGTGTGCAGGTGGCATGGAGAATGAATTAGAGACGTTCCGCCGTCTGATTGAAGATATTTATCCTACGGGCATTGTCAGCATTGTTTCAGATTCTTGGGATTTTTGGCAGGTGATGACAGAATTCACCTTAGCGTTAAAAGACCGCATTCTTGCCCGCGATGGCAAAGTGGTGTTTAGGCCTGATACCGGTTGCCCTGTGAAGATCATTTGTGGCGATCCACAAGCACCAATCGGGAGTCCTGAATATAAAGGCGCTATTGAGTGTCTGTGGGACGTCTTTGGGGGTAGCACAACTGCCAAAGGTTACAAAGCGCTGAATAGCCATGTTGGACTGATCTATGGCGATTCAATCACCATAGAACGTGCTGAAGCCATTTGTGCTGGTTTAAAGGCCAAAGGTTTTGCGTCAACCAATATTGTGTTTGGGATTGGCAGTTTTACCTATCAACACGTGACCCGAGATACTGACGGTTATGCCGTGAAAGCGACCTTTGCGAAAGTTGATGGTAAAGATAGAGAAATATTTAAAGATCCTAAAACAGATGATGGCACTAAAAAATCCGCTAAGGGTTTAGTAGCGGTATTTAAAGATGAGCAGGGTCAATTTTATCTTAAAGATCAAGCCAGCTGGCAAGATGTCAACAATTGCGAGTTTGTTCCCGTATTTGCCGATGGTGAACTATTAACGGAATATTCTTTGGCAGATATTCGCGCAAGGTTGGCAGAGTCTAGAAGTTGAGCTTATCGATTTGTGATTTTTAACGGCTATCGACAATAGCGAAGATAAAACTGGCAATGTGATTTCTATTAGGGTCATATTGTCAGTTAAGTTTTGAATTTATTTTACGTCGTGTAAGTAAAGCGCCCCATAAATAGTCAAATGCAAATACAAGCGATTAAGACAGTAACTGGTTCCGTTTAAGAATTTTATAGGTACGACGGCCAATGTTTTCGAGGTTTTTTAAATCTTTTAGGCTAGGCGCCACCTCACTAAATTGCCAATAACTGATTTCGGCATCTAACATTTCCAGCATTTTCTTCGAACAACCTAAACATTGTCCCTGGCACAGTTGTGCTTCTTCTAAATTGAATGGAATAGTCTCTTTGATCTGGTTTATCAAGGTTTGCATGGCAATTTGAGTATTGGGTTTTGGCATAGATGATGTGCTGAACAGTATTCATGTGTATGAATATTAGCGGATGCTGCAATGGAAAGAGGTGATCTAACGCTGGATTTGACTCATTTGGTTCGGCAGGTATCTGTGTGAGAGAGATACAGCCTGAACCAAATGTGCTCGTCATAATGACGTAAAAAAGGATAGCGTGTTCGTGACATTCGGCTATCAGTCTACTTAAGTGCTCGGTACTGCGAAGATAATGGAAACCGATTAAATACACTTGAGTAAACGGGTACTGCGGTATTAATTTTTAACTTATCGTTTTACTTACTTTTTGACTTATTTGTTCGCGGACAATAACCATTTCATAAAGCTGATGGCTTCTGTACGTTTAGAAAAAGTCTGTCTGTTTTTACCTTGACGATCGGTAAAAGCAATTGAGGTTTTATTTACTGAGATTGAATCTACAGGGAAGTTCACTGTAATTTCATGTCCATTAATTTTGTATGACATATGCCACACTCCTTTTTGTTAATTCACCCATAGGTGAGATAGTTGTAACTATAAAATATCCTTAGCAATTGTGCGAAAGATTCGTTCTATTGAGTATCGAGGTTACCCCATCTTTGATTCATTAATCAAGAGATGCTTAATCGATAAATATTTCATGTTGTCGATTACGTCAATGGAATAACTCGATTCAACCAGTTGACCATAGCTTAATGACAATACTATGACAACAAGGAGAACGGTAAGTTCACAGACATAACCACATGATTTTAGTGATATCGAATGATTGAGCTTATGGGGTTTTGCTTGTAGTAGGCTTTCTTTATGAGGACCGAACTCTGATTGCTAAATATCAGGCTGGGTTAAAAAGGTAAACAACAAGGTGTATCTCAAAACGACGTGCAGTATATCAATAAAAATGGCTTATGCAAGTTTAATTTTTATTCGATGTCATTATTTATTTGCTAATGTTGAATTAAAGTGTATTTTTCGTGGCTATTTACTTGATTTAAAGAGGTATAGTTAGGTCTGTTTATGGGTTGTTTTTTATTTTTGTGGTAATTGACTAAGGTTAATATTGCCGTTTTATAGGTAAATGTTATAAAAAATCCCACTAAAATAGGTCATTTTAATGGGATTAATCGTAGTCAGTTATGTAATGGACTCATTAAACTGAATTTATAAATGAATCTATGCGTTTGCTGTTGTTTAAAAACTCAGTCAAAAGGTTTAATAAATCAGTTCACCTATGGGATTGAGTAGCTTACTCAGACCTTTGGTAAAATGCAGCGGTGCATCTAATACTGTGTAGCATAAGCAACCGTTAATGGTTTTCGGTGAGTGATGATGTTGGCCGTCAAGCACGATAAAATCACCTGGCACATAGACACCATTAAGATCGGAAAACTCTCCGGCTAGCAATAGTGTTAGTTCATAACCTTTATGGGTATGTTGGGGGATTTCACCTTGGGCATCTATATGCAATAGGCTAGCGCGGGTGTTCGTTTCGTCGACATCAAAACGCATGCGACTGACTTTGCCTAATATTTGCCATGGACGGGCCAAATGCTGACGAAACACCGAGGGCACAGTGTAATGCTGTTGCTTTATGTCGACATCGATAGGGGCGTTATTAGGCACATTTGTCGCTGCCGGTTGAGCCATGATTTGCGCCATCATAGCGTCAATGTCCAATGCCGATTCTTGATTGTCGCCAGAGTGTTGCACCTCAACATACTCTCTGTGCATCAACTCTTCGCCCGTATCATTTGCAGCATGACCGCCATCAGGATTTAATGCTAAATTTGCAGCTTGTTCTGTGAATAGGGCAAGCTGCTCTCGACAAGTCTCACATAGGTCGCAGTGTGCGGATATTGCTATCGCCATTGATAAAGGTAAGTTCCCATTGGCATGGCTGACGAGTAATTCTTGTTGGGGATGATGCTTAATCATTGTGTGTCTCCAAGAAGCTTTTCAACTTTTCTAGCCCTAATCTTAAACGGGACTTTATGGTCCCTATTGGTACCTTTAGGGCATCGGCTAGCTCTTGTTGAGTGAGTTCTTGCATGTAAATGCCTTGCACAACTTGTCTTTGTGCTATGGGAAGGGCATCAAGATGTTGGAGTAATTTAGCCGTCAACTTGTGATCAGTGAGTGTGTCTTGAGCCATGGTCGCATCACACAGCGGCCAAATATCATCACCGAAAGTATCTTCTCTATTGTGTTGTACCCGTCTAAGCATATCGAAACATTGATTACGCATGATGGTAAACACCCAAGTTGTCACTGACCCTTTTTCTGCATTATATAGATGAGCCTTAGTCCAAACGCTGGTCATGGTTTCTTGTACTAAATCCATCGCCAATCCTTGTTGATTCAGTCTTTGTAAACCAAAGGCTCGGATCTTGGGCATGAAATGCTGAAATAAGTGACCAAAGGCGGCTCTGTCTCGGTTGTCTGCTACTTGTAGCATAAACGTGATTAAAGCATCCGCTTGAGGCTCGCAGGTTTGGGAAGCTGGAATTTCGTTATCCATAGCCGAATTAGTCAGAGACGTGATTGGGACATGATACCGAGTTTGCCTGCTTTGTGATTGAATATTTTCCATTATTTTCGCTCTTATCCCAGTCGTGAGTGCTGAGTGTGATATCAGTAACGACAAAATTGAGAAGTGTGTTGTACTTCTGAGCCCAGTTTTGCTGTCAAACTTTCAATCAATACGAAGTGGCTTAAATAAAGGATCATTCACAGTATTATTTAATGACGGCCCGCAATAGATCTCGGGTCATAATATGATCTAAGGCATTAATGCAGGTGTACTTTTCGGATGCTTGTACGGGTAATATTTCTAGCCAGCGCTGGCAGACCCAAGCGATATCATCGAACTGTTCTGTTTGGTAGTGCTTGAGATGTTGCGGATATTCCTTAAGAATGTTTTGTAACATTTGACTCAAGTAACGTTCATCGGTCGCAATACGTACAGCAGGCCAATTGTCGATTAAACTGACGTCTCCGCGTTTTAAACCATCGGCTTCGACACTGATTTTATCAAGTTTAAAGCGTTTAGAACCTTGAATACTGATCCCTAATAGTCCGTCTGGTAAGGTTTCAAAATCAATAATATGCACTAAGGTGCCTATGGGCTGAATGGTTTTACCATCCTCTTCAAGCATACATAAGCCAAAGCCTTGGCCTGACTTTAATGATTCGGCGACCAAGCGCTTATATCTAGGTTCAAATACCCGCAGTTGTGTGTAACCTTCGGGCAATAAACAAATGGGTAATGGAAAAAGAGGTAATTTCATCGTGGCCTCTGGTGAACTTATGTTCCTATCATTACGTACCATAATGGCAGTTCGATCAGTAAAATTATCAACAGTAGTTTACCCATAGTGAGAGGATGGCATGAAATTAAATCCATTTGAGAAAAAGATCGTTCAGCATCCATTACGTTTTTGGTTACAAAATCATCTCGAAGCGCCCTTATTGACCTCTATGATGCCAAAACCTATGGCTTTGTGCGAACGCGCATTAGAAATAGGTTGTGGGTTTGGTAACGGCATTCAGTTGATCCGCGAACATTTTGGCGCGGGACATATCACGGCCGTGGATATCGACCCTGACATGGTTGCCTCCGCACAATCCCGCTGGCAATCTCGGCCGCAAGGGTTAAAAGGGCTGAGTTTCTCGGTTGCTGATGCAACATGTTTACCCTTTGGCGATGGCGAGTTTGATATTGTGTTTGATTTTGCCGTATTCCATCATATTCCAGAGTGGCAAGCGGCCATTAAGGAAGTTGCAAGGGTGCTGAAACCGAACGGATACTTTGTGATAGAGGATTTATATCGTGCCGCAATTTGTAATCCATTGAGCCGGCGCTTATTTGAGCATCCACAGCAGAATCGCTTTAATCATAGTGATTTGTTAACGGTATTGCGCCAGCTGGGATTTAAGATTGTCCGCGATAGAAATGCCTTTAATCTTGCGGGTATGGTGCTCGCCCAGAAAATATTGCGTTAACACTAAGACCAAATATTAGCAATGTCGCGTATTATCTGAAAATATAAGCTTAGGGATGCAGATATCTGAGATGCGCTAAACGAAGTTTATGGCCGAACTTTGCGAGAGTGGTTGTAATTTTTAGATAAAATAGACTCTCGGCATGGTTCTTCATGGGAGTTTACCGCTATAATTTGAGCTAATCCGTCGCATGTGGGGAAAGGATTTTCCTCAAGAGTAGAGAAGCAGCATTATGGCAAACGTACTTGCAACCGTAGATCAGCGTACCAAACTCGTTGGTGAGAACCGACTTGAGTTGTTGCTCTTTAGCATTAATTCCACGCAGTTATTTGCCATTAACGTCTTTAAAGTCAAAGAAGTTGTCAAGCTTCCTCCCTTGAATGCGATGCCGGGTAGTCATCCGCATATTTCTGGTGTTGCTAATATTCGTGGGATTTCTATCCCCGTGATTGATTTACGTTCGGCCATAGGGTTTAAGCCCGTGCCGCCTAACGAAGATGCCAATATGATCATCACGGAATACAACCGCAGTGTGCAGGGTTTCTTAGTCGGTAAGGTTGAACACATTATCAACATGACTTGGAGCGATATTATGCCGCCGCCGAAAACGGCTGGACGTAATAATTATCTAACGGCAATTACTCGCATAGAGCATCAAGGTCAGTCGCAGTTAGTGTCTATTATCGACGTAGAAAAAGTCTTGGCGGAGATCATTCACTACGATATCCGTTTATCAGAAGGTGTACTCGACGAAACCTTAGTCCATGAAATGCCTGGCAGAAAAATCCTGATTGTGGATGATTCGTCGACCGCCAGACGTCAAGTGCGTGAAACGTTAGGCCAACTGGGTATCGAAATTATTGAGGCATCTGATGGCTTACAAGCGCTGACGTTATTGCAGAAATGGCGTGATGAAGGTAAACAAGTTGCCAAAGAATTATTGATGATGATTACCGATGCCGAAATGCCCGAAATGGACGGTTATAAGCTCACTTCTGAAGTGCGTAGCGATAAAGCTATGTCGGATTTATTCATCACCTTAAATACTTCGTTGAGTGGCAGTTTTAACCATGCCATGGTTGAAAAAGTGGGCTGTGATAAGTTTATTTCTAAGTTCCAACCGGATTTGCTGGTGGAAGTGGTGCAAGAAAGATTAAGACAAGTGATCAATCACTGATCGCATTTTGAGATTCGAACTATCGGTGATTGACCTTGAGTCGATCATCGGTAGGTTTAGTGTTTTTAAGGAACGCTTTAATAACAGTTTTTAATACGGTCTTTGAATCACATTCTTTCAACTGCTACTTTTTTAACTGCTTTGCTGCAAACATCTGCCAACCCACTACCTATAACTCGCTCGATTATAACGCTAATTCGGCTGCTACATCTTGTAACACTTGGCGTTTCATTTCTTTGGCGGCGGCAATATGGATACGGGCGAGCCTTAAGGCATAGTTGAATCTTGCTCGGCCGACGAGGCGCACCAGTTCGGCAAAAAACTGTGGATCTAAGGTGAATTGCGTCGAGTAGTACTGGATTGCAGCATTAACTGAGTTAAAGGTCACGCCATCAAATTCGAAACCTGCGTTATAACCTTGGTCGTCAATTTCTTCGCCCTCTAAAACCAGTGGCCAGCCGGGTGCGTTGATACGGTCTCGTGCAATTTGGTACATCATCCAAGCACTTTTCTTAAAGCCTTCAAACACTTTGCAGGAAAATTCAGACTCGGCCAGTTCTTCTTCGGTCCAATTAATCCCAATCGCGAGGTGTTTCGCATAAATACGCATTAGTGCATCTTTGACGGCCATACGACAATCCCAAATGGAGCTAAGAGTATGTTGTTTGGCTAATCGCAAACATTCGCTGCAGGCGGGCACAGCTAACGAAGCATGTGGTGTATGTGTGTGTGCGATATATTCGAAGTGTTGATGGCTCGGTTCGCCACAAAACCAGCAAGTATGGCGTTTGTCGAAGGGAATATCGATAAGCGGAATAGCAGACATCAAGGAATGAGCACCTCAGTCCTTGATGTCATCAATGGCATACTGAAGCGATTAAACTTCTTCAACATCAACCAAATCTTTTGCTAAAACAATCGGATCAAGTTCAAGACAATCTTCATCGGTTTGCCAATCAACACCGATTAATACACCATCGTCGTTTAGATCTGAGACCCAATATTCTAGAAATTCTTCTAATGAAATAGAAACGGGTTGATAGTCGTGCCATTCGTCGCTGCAATGGGATTTTGCAGTAGTTTCATTTGACCATAATGGCATCACATCTGTATCTTCAAATTCTGAAGAATCACAAACGACCCAGCCTTCGCCAGTTTCATCCATTAGACCCCAAAGCGTCTGATGTTGTTTTACATTTTTGATAAAGCCAGCCAAAGCCGCATTGATTTCAGTCATGATAGGTCTCTTTGATGTGTGCTGTTAACTTATCCATTATACGGTAACGTGCTGCGATACCAAGGGATTCTTTGTTAAGATTTTTTTTGTGTTGGATAACTGAGCAATAAGCCTATGCCGCAAGGTATTTATGGCGATAAGGATTGTGTTACGTGTCACTATGGGTCAGGATTATTGGTAATGAGTCGCCTTGGTACAGGCTGTTTTACTGACTAAATGTGGCTCAGATAGGGGCTTTACGTGGCGGGGAAACGTGTCTTCTATGCTTTTGGCCGTTAAAGGTGTTTTGGATTCTAACCTTTAACTCGTTATGCCAAGGCGAATATCTCTCTAGGGCAATTCCCTCTTGAAGACGGAATATTGTCGTGTTTAGCCACAACAGTGTGATTACTGTGTCATTGTTGTGAGATCAAATATTGGAGTTGTTGATTTGATTAAAATTAAAGGGTTAACTTATCTGTTTGCGAGTATTGCCGCCTGTGTCAGTCTGAGTGCCTGTTCAAGTGCGCCAACGGCGAGTGCTAACGCAACCAGCACTAATGCAAGTGGCATTGCTGCTGAAGTCAATCAAATGCCCGATATCAGTGCTAGCGTACAATCTAATGCAGAGGCGTTTCCAATGTGCTTGACTGGACTGCAAGCGCGAGCACGTGCAGAAGGCCTGTCAGAGGCGACGATAAACTCTACCATTGCGAACTTGAAATTTGTCCCTCGAGTGATTGAGTTGGACCAACAGCAACCCGAATTCAGCCAGACATTTGATAATTATTTCAGTAAGCGCGCGACCGAATGGCGCGTCAATGAAGGCCGCCGTTTACTGCAAAAGCACAGTGTCTTACTTAATCAATTAGCGCAAAAATACGGCGTCCCACCGCAATATATCTTGTCTTTTTGGGGACTGGAAACGAACTACGGTTCCTATAAAGGCAAAATGTCGGTATTGAATTCGCTGGCGACTTTGGCCTGTGAGCCACGCCGTAGCAATTATTTCACCATAGAGCTGATGCAAGCCTTAAAATTGAAAGAAAAGTATCAGTTCGATGATGACACTATGGTGGGATCATGGGCAGGTGCTATGGGACATACGCAATTTATGCCTTCTGCGTATGCCAAATATGCGGTCGATGGCGATGGCGATGGTAAGGCCGATTTATGGAATAGCACTACAGATGCGCTCACTTCTGCCGCGAATTTTTTGCAGCACTTAGGTTGGCAGCGTAATCAGCGTTGGGGGCGTGAAGTCTTGTTACCAAAGGATTTTAGTTACAGTCATTTAGGTGCGAAACAGCCCTTGTCGTTATCGGAATGGGCTGCGCTCAATGTAACACAGTCGAATGGGCAACCTTTGCCTGCCGTCGATATTCAAGCTGCGTTGTATTTGCCTGCGGGACACACAGGCCCAGCCTTTTTAGGTTATGAGAATTTTAATGTGATCATGCGTTGGAATCGCTCCGAATTTTATGCCATTACGGTTGGGCACTTGGCCGATCGTATTAATGGTGGACAACCCTTGACAGTCAGTCCGCCTGAGCAACCACGCCTAAGCCGCGAGCAAGTAAAGCAACTGCAAACAAAACTGAACGAGGCTGGATTTGATGTTGGTAAGCCAGATGGCGTGTTGGGACGTAACTCTATGGCAGGGTTGCAAGCCTTTCAACGTAGCAAACAGATGATTGCCGATGGCTTCCCAAGCCCAGAGGTGTTTACCGCTTTAGGACTATCACTGTAGTTACTGTCTCTGTAGCCAAAGAGCGCTCGCTGCGGGTTTTGAGTGCTTTGAGGCCGGATAAAAAAGTGGAGTGAAAAGCACAGTTTTGTTAAGCTCGGCCCACAATTGAAATCGAAGAAAATCAAAGGATATTCGATGAGCATTAAAGACGATATGGTTGTGCAGTTTAACTACACACTGCGCGACGAGAAAGGTGAAGTGATCGAGACGAACGAAGGTCGCGATCCTATTGCCTATTTACACGGTCATGACAACATGATGCCAGGTGTAGAAAACGCGATAAATGGTAAAGCCATAGGTGAAAAGTTCACTGTGACTTTGCCTGCTGCTGAAACCTACGGTGAGCGTTTAGCGGATGCTGACGCACACCAACGTGTGTCAGTTAAGCACTTATTAGGCGCGACTGTGTGGAAACCAGGCATGACAGCAGTGGTTAATACCGACCAAGGTCAGCGCCAAGTGACTATCGTTAAAATGGGTAAGTTTATGGCGACTGTGGATGTAAACCATCCATTAGCCGGCCGCGAACTGACATTTGATATCGAAGTCGTTGGTGCCCGTGACGCGAGTGATGAAGAAATCGCCCACGGCCATGCCCATGGCGCTGGTGGTCATCACCACTAATCTTTAGGCTTCGGGTTCGGCTTCGAACTTGGCTTCTATTTGACTCAATGTGAGATGAGTATAAGTTCAGTATGAGTTGAATGAATCGAGGCTAAAGATTAAATAGCAAAAGCCCAAACCTAGGTTTGGGCTTTTTGTTTTTATGGTGCTAATGGCTTAATGATTGTCGCAACCGCTAATGGCTCCTTATCTCGCTAATGGCTATGTTCATGCTCGAGTGGTTTGTCGGCAAACATCATATCTAGGCTTGCTTGGGTTTGGGGATGATAGCCGCTGCGAGCCCTGAGATAGACGCTTTTGGTCCAGTCGTATTTATCAGAGCTTGCGAGCTTTTGGTATAAAGGCACGATTAAGCGCATGCGGCCAATATGGGTTAAATGTTGTTTTAATGCGGGTAGTACTGCGTAATAGCCATTGTCTAGGGCCAGTGAATACCATGCGAAAGCGATTTCACTGTTGCCAGTGCCCGTAAAATGAAACGCCTTATCTAGCTCAGCAAGTTTGGCTTGGTCAAGATTGACTCTTGGCATTTCATTGATGAATCTTAACCACTGGTGGACTGTCCAAGTGCTGGTTTTCAACTCGCTTGCACTGAGTTTACCCTTGAGCCAAGTTTGTCTTTGGGCATCGATATCATCGAAGGCGTGGGAATTGGGCGGCACAAGAAATGACGGTAAACCTTGACCTTCAATCCAAGTATCCACTTCACCTTCACTGACAAGATGGGGATATTTGTTTAATAGATTCAAAGATAAATATTCACGGAATTGCGCCGTAGTAATACTCTGAAATGCAAAATGATTGAAGTAGCTTTTCACAAAAGTGTCGAAGCGTTCACGGCCAAATTTTTGCTCTAAAAATATTAAGAACAACTGGCCTTTTACATAAGGGACACCGCTGAAGGCTTCGTCGGGCGAACGTTTACCGAGATCGAGATGTAGCACTGAATCGGCAGGTGTGAGCTCTTCAAGTTCGGCAAGCAATTCAGAGTAGCCGATGGTTTGCTCCATCAGTGCTCGGTCACGGCCATAGAGGTCTTCCATGATGCGATTCTCAACATAGGTCGTAAAACCTTCATTAAGCCAGAGATCGCGCCAAGTGGCATTCGTCACTAAATTACCCGACCACGAGTGCGCAAGTTCGTGGGCGATGAGGCTCACTAAGCTTTTATCACCCGCGATCACTGTGGGTGTAATAAAAGACAAACGCGGGTTTTCCATGCCGCCAAAGGGGAAACTTGGTGGCAAGATAAGTAAGTCATAACGTCCCCAAGGGTAATCGCCATAACGTTTAGCCGCGATTTTGATCATTTCTGGCGTGTCGGCAAATTCTTTGCTCGCTTTGTCGAGGATCTCTGGCTCAGCCCAAATGCCCGAGATGTTATCTAAGGGAGCAAACTTTAAATGTCCGGCCGCAATGGCAATCAAATAAGCTGGAATAGCCTGCGGCATAGTGAATTGGGTCTGACTGCTCGACAGGGTTTTGCGATCGGCACTCATGACCACAGTTATGGCTTTATCGGTAGTAATTATTGCGCTATAGGTTTGGCGAACGGCTGGCGTATCTTGCAGTGGGATCCAACTGCGGGCGTGAATCGCCTGACTCTGACTGAACATAAAAGGCAACTGTTTACCTTGGGTTTGCTCAGGGGTTAACCATTGAATACCAGACGGATTATTCGACGTGTGATAATTGATTTTGACCTTTTGACTATTTTCATCAGCAAGTTTGATGGTCAGCGCGGCGCCTTTTACAGCGTCCGCTTTGGCTAACGTGAATGGCATGCTTTGCCATTTTCCCGCTGTATTTAAAGCACTTACGCTGTTAATCGTCAGATCTCGAGTATCTAAGATGAGTTCTTTCCCCACCTTATGCCAAGCTAAATCGAGGGTGGCTTCACCGGATAAGCGGTTTTGCTTAAAATCGACGGTAAGGGCTAGTTCCAAATGACTCACGCTGACTTCAGTGTAATTGGCGTAGGTCAGTGCATCTTGGTTCTGCTGCGTATCAGCTTGTACAACAGTGGCAGTAGGCTCAGTGGTTAAGGTATTTGGAGTGCTATTGGCATAAGCGCAGGGAAGTAGTTGCAGGGCAAAGACTAGGGTGCTGCAAAGGACGGTTCGGCGAAGTGAAAGCATTATTTATAGTAGCCTAATGATGAAGTATGTTAGTTCGAGTTTGGGGTGATAAGACCATCAATTCAGCTTGGTTTTCTGTTAACCCACTCTATATAGCACAAAAGATATAGCGCAAAAGTTTACCTGATAATTCACTGGATTTGTTATCTCACTGTTAGCTCAAATGTAATCAAACTTTAATGGCTTGGATGCTGGTCAGGAAATGCCATCGGTAAAAGAGCACAAGTTTGCTATGATGACGGCGTTTTCACATAGGGCGGTTATCATAATGGTGTTAGATTTTTCGCAGGGTAAGTTAATCGTTACTGAGTTTGAGGTTCAAGTGCGCCTCAACGTTGCCAGTATCGTACTGCAAGCGAGTGCTGAGGATATCGGCTTGAGACGTCAGCCTCCTATGCTGATCGCCGATGGTGGCGGTGTACGTTGGAGCTTAGTATTGGACTCAAATGCTCAGTTACGTGCGATTCAAGATGTGCTGGGCATGGATGCTGAATAACCTGTGCCCGAGTGGTGATGAGTGTTTAACGTATAGATTTATCATCATTTTTTAGTTGATGAGTGTTTAATATCGAATTGGGAATTTTTAGTATGTCAGTTTCTCTTGAGCGTATTGTTGTCGAACCTAAGACTCCTGCTACGGCTGTGGTTATTTGGTTACATGGATTAGGGGATTCGGGGGCCGGATTTGCTCCCGTAGTGCCTGCATTAGGCTTACCTGCAGATCATGCTATTCGATTTATTTTTCCCCATGCACCAGAGCAAGCCGTGACCATTAATGGTGGCTACATTATGCGCGCTTGGTACGATATTAAAAGCATGGATTTGCATGACAGAGCCGATATGCAAGGCGTGCTTGAGTCGGAGAAAATGGTTGCCGCATTAATTAATGAACAAATCGCGGCGGGTATTGCGAGCCAACGTATCGTATTAGCGGGATTCAGTCAGGGTGGAGTCATGAGTTTATTCTCTGGACTGCGTTTCCCTGAGCCACTTGCAGGGATTATGGCGTTGTCTTGCTATTTACCGACGGGTGATGTGTTACCCGCTGAATTAAGCGCGGCGAATCGCAATACACCCATATTACAGCAACACGGTCTACAGGATGATGTTGTACCATTTTCCGCTGGAATGTTAGCAAAAGAAGCCTTAACTGCGGGCGGCTATCATGTTACGTGGCAAACTTATCCAATGCCTCATTCTGTCATTCCTGAACAATTGAAAGCGATTTCTAAATGGTTATTACAGCGATTTGAAATGTAGATAAGTCTAATTGCTGATAAAAACAGCATGCGGTAAGTTGAAATTTACCCATGCTTGTTTTTTTAAAGGAACAATCGCGATGTTTTTTCATATTTCCTAAGTTATTTATAACAAACGATTAAAATCCATTTATTCCATTTTTATTTTGTATTCTCTAAATATATAAAAATCAGTCATTCAGCTTATTTTTTTATATGAAACAAATCCTTCTTAAAATGCCCGCCAAATTTCATATAAATGTCAAGTTTTTAATAAAAATGACACAATTTATCTTTATTATTTGCTATTATCCGTGACGCTGAACTTGATGGAGTTCACGGCAATCTTTCTATGATAAAATAATTAAAATCAAGGGGTTGATGTAATGAGACATATGCTTATTAAAGGATTAGTTGCAACTGCTGTTCTCGCTGCACTTGCGGGTTGTAATAATAGTGATGACGATAAAGTTCCAACAACGTGTGCTGAAGCGGGAAGTGCTTGTAAAACGTTTACCGTTTTACATACCAATGACAACCATGGCCGTTTCTGGGAAAACAGTGATGGTGAATACGGTTTAGCCGCTCAGAAAACTCTGGTTGATCAAATTCGTGCAGAAGTGAGTAAGAATGGCAGTCAAACCTTATTATTATCTGGTGGTGATATTAATACGGGTGTACCAGAATCTGATCTTCAAGATGCCATACCAGACTTTACGGGCATGAATAAAATTGGTTACGACGCCATGGCTGTTGGTAACCATGAGTTTGACAATCCGTTATCAGTACTTGATATGCAGCGTCGCCTTGCTGAATTCCCTATGTTAGCGGCGAACATTTACCGTAAAAATGCCGATGGTACTCTTGGTGAGCGTTACTTTGATGCCTATAAAGTATTTGACGTTAATGGTCTTAAAGTTGCTGTTATTGGTTTAACGACAGAAGACACTGCTAAGATTGGTAACCCAGAATACATTAGCGATCTAACATTCACCGATCCCAAGGTGGAAGTTGCTAAAGTGATTAAAGAAATTAAAGATGCCAAAGCGGCAGATATCATTTTCGCTACCACGCACATGGGTCATTACGCGGATGGTAAAAATGGTAGTAATGCCCCTGGCGATGTAGCTATGGCTCGCGCATTGAAAGAAGGGGATTTACAAGTTGTTATCGGTGGTCATTCACAGAATCCAGTGTGTATGGAACCGGGAACTGACAACAAAGCTTATGCAGCCTTTAAGCCTGGTGATGCATGTGCACCTGATAAACAAAATGGCACTTGGATCATGCAAGCCCATGAATGGGGTAAATATGTTGGCCGTGCAGATTTTGAATACTTTAACGGTGAACTCCATCTAGCGAGCTACAAGCTTGTCCCTGTGAATATGCGCAAACTGGATGATGCTGGTAAGAAAACTGCTGACTTAGCAGGCACTAAAATTGAACCGGATTCAGAGTTAAAAGAGCTGCTTTCTTACTATCAAGAGAAAGGTCAAGCTAAGTTAGACGAAGTCATTGCGACAACGGATGCCCTGTTAGATGGTGAGCGTGCAAACGTGCGTAATAAGCAAACTAACTTAGGCCGTATGTTAGCGATGGCACAAAGTGCTAAAGTGACTGCTGATTTTGGTGTAATGAACTCCGGCGGTGTACGTGCATCTATCCAACCAGGCAACATTAGTTACCGTGACGTGCTGACTGTTCAGCCATTTGGTAATATGGTTACCCTTAACGAAATGACGGGTACTGAAGTTGCGGTTTATTTAGGCGCAGTCGGCAGTCTTCAAGTTGGTTCTGGTGGTTATGCACAAATCACTGGTGTGAAAATGACCATTGACTGTGTGGCTAAAACAGCCAACATCAGCGACATTGGCGGCAAGGATTTTAGCCCAACAGCCACTTATAAGTTCACTGTACCTAGCTTTAATGCTGCGGGTGGTGACGGTTATCCTAAACTAACCAGCCCAATTCAAACGGGTTTTGTTGATGCTGATTTACTCTATTCTTTCTTGAAAGAGAAACAAGTGATTAAAGCTGCTGACTACAATCCTGTAGGCGATATTGTTTATGAGAACTCAAAAAGTGTTGAAGGTTGCCAACTTTAAGTAATCAATCATTACTCAGTGTTTCAATATTAATGCCACTCAAATGAGTGGCATTTTTTATGGTTAATTAATATTGAACTAAGTGTAAATTAATATTCAGCGTTTTATTTGGGATACACTTTGATTCATTTGTGGCGTGAGTTTCTCGGTGTTCTTTTGGTTAACAATTGAGATTTATTGTATCAAATTAAATATTTAATATATTCAACTGGCCTGTATTGCTTAACCCCATGATGTATATCCGGATATCTTATATTTAAGTTGATTTATTTTGTGTCAATTTGTTTTAATTTGAGATTAATTGTTTTTAATGGTTGACTTAGATGTTGCGCATTAACATTATCACTACGGCGAAACAAAGTTCGCTTGCCAAATATAAAAATAACAAACAAAGGGTTTTATTTACCTCAAGGAGAGATTAATGCGCTATTTAAGTTTAACGGCCAAAGCCGTTCGTACTAGTTTAATTACAGTGGCGACAAGCAGTGTGGTTTTTTCTGGAATAGGCTTTTCTGCAGCGGTAAATGCAGCAGAAGAAAATGCGAAAGTTGAACGCATTGAAGTGACGGGTTCTCGTATTAAACAAGTTGATATGGAAACTGTTTCACCCGTGACTGTCATTAATGCTGCGGATATTGCCATGACGGGTGAAAAAACCGTTGCTGACGTATTGAATAACTCTGCGATAAACAGCTTTGGTTCTTGGCGTGGTATTTCTGGCTATGGATCAGGAGCAAGCTCAACCAGTGATGTCAATTTACGTGGTTTAGGAGCGTCTGCGACATTAGTGTTATTAGATGGACGCCGTATGCCGGGCACGAGTTCGAGCTCTGGCTCTGTGGCCGATACATCTTCTATCCCTATGGCTATCGTGGAGCGTATTGAAATCCTGCGCGATGGCGCCTCGGCAGTATATGGTTCCGATGCGGTTGCGGGTGTGATAAACATTATCACTAAGAAGGAGTTTGAAGGGTTTCAACTCGATTACAGCACTGAGCAGCCAAGTGTGGAAGGAGGCGATGCCAACCGTTTATCACTTGCAACGGGCTTTAATACTGATAAAGGCAATATCACGCTAACCTATGAATATTATGATACTAAAGCTGTAATGGATCGTGATATTTGGCGAATGGACGATTCAAGTTATAACGCATATAGTGGATATAGCTCAGTACCAAACGGTAAATATGGACCAGGCAATGGTAGCTGGTATAGTAATTCAGATATATGTGAAAAAACGGAAAATACCATAGACTCAGGTGATGGTCGTTGTTTATATAATCATGGTAATGTCACTAAGTTATTTGGCGATCAAACTCGTAATTCGCTGTTATCTAATTTCTCCTATGAGATTTCTGAGAATATAAAATTCCGAGGTCGTGCTTCTGCTTCATTAGCAGAAACTGAAACCCGTTATGCGGGTACGCCAGTATCAACGAATACCCCTGTGATGAGTGCCGATAATAAGTTTAATCCAGTTGGCGAAGAATTAGTGATTTCTATGCGAGGCGCGCAACTTGGCGAGCGAGATACATTAACTGAAACCAACAACTTTGATATTCTAGGTGGCTTTGTTGGTACAATAGATTCAGGGAATGGTATCGACTGGGAATTAAATGCCCAGCACGCAACATCGACGACAAATAGTTTTAATTATAATTTACTGAACGACGATATTATTCAGCAAGAAATTGATTCAGAGCAATATGATATTTTCAATACCTCTGGAATGAGTTATGAGCAGTGGGATCAACAGATGACAGATCTGTATCGTAAAGCAGCGCATACTGGGGTTTATCAGGGCAAATTTGAAAGTACTCAATTGGATGGTCTTGCTTCGACCTTACTGCTCGATGACGGTGATCTTTCGGTCGCTATGGTCGGTGGTCTTGAATATGAAATGATCAAGTTTAAGCAAACCAGTGATCCAGAATCGGCCGCGGGTATTATCTCCGGCGGTTCGGGGGGGGATGATGTGGATGCCACACGTGACCGTAGCGCCGCTTATTTGGAACTCCAAGTAGGCTTACCTGCCAATGTTGAGTTTTCTGCCGCAGTACGTTATGAGCGCTATGAGCAGGAAGGAACTCTCACAGGGCCTCAGGGGGAAGTCGTTAATTCATCGACCTTCGATGCCGTGGTGCCTAAGTTTGGTTTAAGCTGGCGTCCTATAGACACGTTATTACTGCGTGCTAGCTATGGTGACTCATTCCGCGCGCCGAATATGAGCGAAATGTTCTCGTCTCAATCCTTGAGTTTTGAGAAGGGTGTTGATTCTTTATGGTGTAATGAACCTGGTAACGTGGATGCCATATATTGCGCGACTAATAATCAACACAAAACCTGGTATGGAGGGAATCCTGATCTAGAGGCTGAAGAGGGCAACTCGTTAACCTTTGGCGGCGTTTGGAATGTTACTGACGCATGGAACTTGGAGTTATCTTATTACTCAATCACCTATGACAACAAAATTGAGTCAATTGATGTGGATGATATCCTGCGTGATGAAATCAAGAATGGTTCTTCTCCCTATGTGACGCGCGGTCCTGATGGCAAGATTGAATATATTGAAGCCGGAGTTCGTAACTTAGCTACAGTTGAGACCTCAGGTATCGATTTTGTTACGGCTTATAACTTAGAAACAGGCTTTGGGGATTTCAATTTCAAACTGGATTTAACTCATGTGCTTGATTTTAAAAAGCAGGATAACGCTGAAGCAGACATGATCGATTACGCAGGGTCGACTGACTCGCCCGATTGGCGCGGTAACTTTGCGACCAGTTGGAAATACGATGATTTTTCTGCCGCATGGACAGTTGTTTATATCGGTAGTCAATCAGCAAGTTATTTCAATGAGTTAGAAGAAACCGACCGTTATGTTGATTACGATAATTACTTTAAACATAATATTCAGTTTGGTTATACCCATGCTTATAACGGCTCTATCACAGTAGGGGTGAATAATGTGTTTGATGCTGAAACACCAAACTATTACACCTACGCCGATTATCGCGATGTGAATGTGGGTTTATATGATGTGTTAGGTAGAACGTATTACCTGAGAATAAACCAGAAGTTTTAGGTTGTCCGCCCTCCCTGGATAACTCAAACCTCCGCTTGCGGAGGTTTTTTTGCTTATAAGGCAGTTTACTGGGTGTCGAATGAGCGCTATCAATGCGTGAGGCGCAGTTCGTGGCGGTGTTCATGCTGATAATGCTCGGCGCAGGAGGTGCAGCGTTGTTCGGTGGGATCTTGGCTTAAGCGTTCGCTTTCAATTTCTGCCTCACAATCCGAGCAAAGACCGTAGAGACCTAAGTCGAGCTGGCAAAAGGCGGCATCAAGTTTATTTAATCGGCAAAATAGTGGGTGTTCAGCCAGTGGTGTCTGAGCCAATTTATCAATTAATTCTGCCAGACTCAGGCTAGCGTAATGCTCCCCTATGGCTTCGAGGAACAGAGGGAGCGCGCCTATTTCTTTCCTTAGATTAGCTTCAAGCTCTGACAATTCATGTCTGATATGGGTGGTGCTCACGTAAAATCGCCTATTTCATTTGACTCTAGGCGTCCAGTCTAATAGTTCCACTATCAACGACTATGATAAAGATCAAGTATCTGCCACATTTTCGGTTTTTTAGCCGTTAAAAATCGAAAAAGTACTTCATTCTTATCGCATTATATGTGCTACGGCAAAAGCCCTTTTATCACACATATCGTCGCGATTATTCGTCGCATAAGTTCCGTTGCGCCGTTTCTAATACGCGGACTATTTCTTCCGTTGTTTTAAAGACTCGCAGTTCCCTAAACAAGGTATCGGCTTCGGGATATTGACGGTTGAGATAGGTGAACCACTGTTTGATCCGGGCTGGATAATAGTCACTCTTACGGCCATTGAGTTCCCTTTGGGTATAACTGAGCATGAGCCCTAAGGTTTGCGCCCAAGTATAAGGAGTGGCTCCTGTCTTGATAGTATCAGCCAAGTTCGGCAATGAAATTGCCCCGCGGCCGATCATGATACTGTCGCAGCCCGTGACCTCGATACAACGCTTAGCATCGTCATTGTTCCAAATTTCACCGTTGGCGATCACCGGGATCGGCAAACGTTTGCGCACTTCGGTGATGTATTCCCAGTAGGCTGGCGGTCTGTAACCGTCGACTTTACTGCGCGCATGGATGGCAAGTTCAGTTGCACCGGCTTCATACACTGCAATGGCGTTTTCCATAAACAGTGACTTATCTTCGTAGCCCAAACGTATTTTGGCCGTTACGGCATGTTCTTTTGGTACAGCTTGACGCATGGCTTTGACAATATCGTGCACACTCTCAGGATATTGCAATAATACGGCGCCACCTTTACTGCGGTTAACAATTTTTGCTGGACAGCCAAAGTTTGCATCAACACCGTGTGAGCCTAGCTCAATGGCACGCAGGGCATTTTCGCCCATACATTGGGGTTCTTGACCAAGCAATTGTACTCGTACTGGCGTACCTGAAGGGGTGTTGCCGTTGTTGAGCAGTTCAGGACACAGTTTGAGAAAGACCTTTTCAGGCAGCAGTTGGTCTACCACTCGCACAAATTCGGTGACGAGCAAATCGTAGGGATTGATGGTCGATAGGATGTCACGCATCAAAGCGTCTACTACGCCTTCCATTGGAGCCAAAATCACACGCACTGCAGTAAACCCATATCTGTTGCAAAGGGCGAGCATTCTACCTTATCAGCCCTAAGTTACAAAGTGGCCTTGTGAAGGAGGATGAATAGGTACGCCAATAAATAAAATCCAAGCTAAACTGATTGTCCTAGCAGGATATTTTTACCATTTCTGTGACTTAGTGATATTTTTTGCAATAGAATCGAAATAAGGCAGGTCTTTTGTTGTAAGCCAGCTACTTAAACTGTTGTTGGTCATTATTACTCAATAAACAAGAAGGGATTATTTATGAATTCAGTTAAAAAAACAGCAGTTGCAGTAGCGTTAGGTTCGGTTGTGATGAGTTCAGCTTTTGCTGTCAATGCACAAACTAACCCATTTGGTTTTGAAGCTATGGATGCGGGCTATCAAATTGTCGGTTCAGAAGGCAAATGTGGTGAAGCCAAATGCGGCGCAGACATGAAGAAAGCCGCCGCTGAAAAAGCCAAAGAAGGTAAGTGTGGTGAGGCTAAATGCGGTGCTGAGATGAAAAAAGCGGCTGCAGATAAAGCTCATGAGGGGAAATGTGGCGAAGCGAAATGCGGTGCTGACATGAAGAAAGCCGCTGATAAGGCCCATGAAGGTAAGTGTGGTGAAGCGAAATGTGGCGCTGATATGAAGAAAACCGCCGAAAAAGTGGATGCTAAAGTCGAAGCCGTTAAAAAAGAAGTGAAGTAAAGCGGGTTTGTTTTATCCCTGCAGTTATTGGGATAATTGAGCTTAAAGAGGCCAGCCAGCGCTGGTCTCTTGTGTTTTATTCTTAAGCGATTACAGGTTAGCGTTCGTGAGGTTCTATGAATGATCAAACAAATACGGCACAGGTAGGGCTGGGATTAAGACGAGAAATGCTCAGTGAATTTTGTTTGCAGGTGCCTGATGCTATTAATTTTTTTGAAGTGGCGCCTGAGAATTGGATGACCTTAGGTGGTAAATTTGGCCGCCAATTCCGTGAGTTGACTGAGCAACATACTTTCTACTGCCACGGTTTGAGTTTATCCATTGGTAGCCCTGAACCCTTAGATCTCGCGTTTGTAAAAAATATCAAAACCTTTATGGATTTACACCAAATCCAAGTCTATTCCGAACATTTAAGTTATTGCTCAGGGCAAGGTCACTTATATGATTTAATGCCTATCCCTTTTACCGACGCTGCAGTGAAGCATGTGGCGGCGCGGGTTAAGCAAGTAGAAGATATTCTAGAGCGGCCGCTTATTTTAGAAAATGTGTCTTTTTATGCCGCTCCAGGTGCGCAAATGACAGAACTTGAATTCGTTAATGCCGTGCTGCAAGAAGCCGATTGTAAACTGCTACTGGATGTGAACAACATCTATGTGAACTCGATAAACCATCAATACGATGCCGATGCCTTTTTACAGGCCATGCCGACAGAGCGCATCGCTTATCTGCATATTGCTGGGCACTACAAACAAGCTGAAGATCTGCTCATTGATACCCATGGCGCAGCCATTAACGATCCCGTCTGGACATTATTACAGCGCTGTTATGCCTTGCATGGGGTAAAACCGACCTTGCTTGAGCGTGACTTTAATTTGCCGACAACCGCTGAATTGTTGCTCGAGATAAATCAAATTCACGGTTACCAAATGGCGGCGTCCAGCTCCCATGCCCAAAATAGCGCTCATGCCGTAAAGAGGAGCGCCTAATGGATTTTAAGCAAGTGCAGCAATCCTTTATCGATTATATCCGCGATCCCTCTTCGCCATTGCCCGCGGATACTGATGTCCGGCGTATGCAGGTTTACCGCGAGTTATTTTTTAATAATGTGCTGGGATTTGTGTCGAACGGCTTCCCCGTGCTTAAAAGTTTTTATTCTGAGGAGGAATGGCTGACTTTGGTGCAGCGTTTTTTCAGTCAACATGATTGCCAATCGCCCATTTTTATCGATATCGCGGGTGAGTTTTTAGATTTTTTACAGCAGGAATATCAGCCCACGGCAAATGATCCTGTTTTTATGCTCGAATTAGCGCACTATGAATGGCTAGAGTTGGCCGTTGCGGTCGCACAGGCGAGTGAGGATGAATCTCAACTCAGCTCAGCGCAAATGTCGACGCAGGCTTTATGTTTGTCGCAGACGGCGAGGGTGGCGCAGTATCATTTTGAGGTGCAGCACATTCGTCAGGATTATCGTCCGCAGCAACAACTCGATACGCCAGTGTTTTTTTGTCTCTATCAAGATGCCGATTGCGAAGTGTGCTTCTTACAGTTAAATCCCTTAAGCGCACAGGTGCTGGCATTTCTTCAAGCCCAAGGCCAAGCGGGTTTTAAAGAGATAGTTGATTGGTTAACAATCACTTACCCTCAAATGGCGCCAGAGATTATTGAGCAAGGTTGTATGCAGTTACTCGAGCAATTAGCGGCCAAAGGGATAGTGCGCGGACGTCAGTCTTAAGGTTGGGATTATTGCCGAAATAAATGTAATAACCCTACATTTAGAGGGTTTTTATTAATTTGACAAACCGCTACAATGTCGGCCGTTTTGTGATCTCAATCACTGTACGATTCCTGCGCACTTATACTTGCACATACTAGAGGAGCTGTAATGAGTAGTCAGCCGTTCAAAGACCCATTTAATTTTTTGTATTTTATTGGTTTTATTTTAGTTTTACTGTTGCCGACTCTGCCAGCAAGTCTGTCTTGGTTAAAGCATTTAGGTTTAATTTAAGCGAGCGTTAATCTCTAGCGCGTAGCCTATTGGCCACTCTTCGAGTGGCTTTTGTTTTTCCGATAAAGGACATTTAAACCTATGGTATTAAAGCGCGGATTATTTTTACTGTTAGGCTTAACCGCTTTAGTCTTAGGTTTAGTCGGTATCGTGCTACCGATATTGCCGACCGTGCCTTTTATCTTGCTTGCTGCCTTCTGCTTTGCCCGCTCGAGTGAACGTTTACACCATTGGTTGATGACACATCCCTGGTTTGCCGATGCCTTAACCCAGTGGCAAGAGCAGCGAGCAATGCGTACGGGATTGAAACGCAAAGCCATGATAGTTAGCGCACTCAGTTTTAGTGTCAGTATTATTGTGGTCCCCATCCTTTGGGTAAAAGGTCTGCTGTTTGTCATGGCATTGGTCCTACTTTGGTATCTTAAAGGTATACCTGAAATAGAGGGATGATTGAGTGATTGAATGGGCTCAAGTGCTGTGACTGAAAGTTTAGTCGTGTTCTTGTTGAGGCTATTTAACTGAGTGCCAACAGGGTTTGATCTAAGGCACAAATTGATAACCTTTCCATCACTTGTGCATTGTGATTGTTGCAACTAAAACTAAAGCGGCATAAGCTTTGTCCGACTTTCGACAATGCGTCCACCCAGTGTGGACGTTTTGTTTTATACCGCCACCGCTAGGTTGGTGAATTGATTAAGTAACTTATTAAGCAAATATGATGGCTATGAATACAGAAACCTTATCCTTGATAAAGCAAAGCATTAAAACGATTCCTAATTATCCTAAGGAAGGGATTTTATTTCGAGATGTCACCAGTTTGCTTGAGAATGCAGCAGCCTATAAAGCGACCATCGACTTGTTAGTTGAACATTATCGTGGTCAAGGCTTTACCAAAATTGTGGGCACTGAAGCCCGTGGTTTCTTATTTGGTGCACCGTTGGCTTTAGAATTGGGTATCGGTTTTGTACCTGTGCGTAAACCCGGTAAATTGCCGCGTGCAACCATCAGCCAAAGCTATGAACTAGAATACGGTCACGATAGCCTAGAAATTCATACTGATGCGATTAGCGCAAATGACAAAGTGCTCGTTGTTGACGATTTACTCGCCACTGGCGGTACTATCGAAGCAACCGTTAAACTCATTCGCCAACTCGGCGGTGAAGTTAAACATGCGGCCTTTGTGATCTCATTACCTGATTTAGGCGGTGAAGCCCGTTTAACCGCATTAGGGCTTGAGTTGGTTAAACTTTGTGAGTTTGAAGGCGAATAAATCTGCAGCTAAAGGCGCCTTGGGATAGTTTGATGGCATGTCAAATCATGGCATGTTATCTTTCAAAGTTCTCGGGGCGCATGCTCCCGCTTTTGTATCACATACTCTGGGGAGTTCCATGTCATATCAGGTGTTAGCCAGAAAATGGCGCCCTGCCACATTTGATCAAATGGTTGGCCAAAGCCATGTTTTGCATGCCTTGACCAATGCGTTAAGCCAGCAGCGCTTACACCATGCTTACCTGTTTACGGGAACGCGCGGTGTCGGTAAAACCAGTTTAGCGCGACTCTTTGCCAAAGGCTTAAACTGTGAACAAGGTGTGACAGCGACTCCCTGCGGTGTTTGCGGCAGTTGTATGGAAATCGCCCAAGGTCGTTTTGTCGATTTGATTGAAGTCGATGCCGCATCTCGCACTAAGGTCGATGATACCCGTGAGCTGTTAGACAATGTGCAGTATCGTCCGACCCGTGGCCGTTTTAAGGTTTATCTCATCGACGAAGTGCACATGCTGTCGCGCAGCAGTTTTAACGCACTGCTAAAAACCTTAGAAGAACCCCCCGAGCACGTTAAATTTCTTTTGGCGACAACCGATCCACAGAAACTGCCCGTGACTGTGTTATCCCGTTGTTTGCAATTCAATTTAAAAAGCCTTACCCAAGGCGAAATTGGCACTCAGCTCAATCATATCTTGACCCAAGAGCAGTTTCCCTTTGATGCTGAAGCCTTAAAGCTTCTTGCCAAAGCCGCCAATGGCAGTATGCGTGATGCCTTGAGTTTGACCGATCAAGCGATCGCCTTTGGTGGCGGCAATGTGATGCTCACTCAAGTGCAAACTATGCTGGGCAGTATTGATGAGCAGCATGTAGTTGCCTTGCTTAAAGCCTTAACCGATGCCGATATTGGTGTGTTAATGCATACCTGTGCCCAAGTGCTCGCGTACGGCGCAGATGCCCAAGAAGTGCTACGCAGTTTACTTGAGTTGTTACATCAAATTACCTTGACCCAATTTGCCCCCGCTTGCGCGCAGCAATCCTTGTATAGCGCACAAATTCGCGCCTTTGCCGAACAGCTTAAGCCGGAACAAGTGCAGCTTTATTATCAGATTTTATTAACAGGCCGCAAAGACTTACCCCATGCACCGGATCCTAAATCGGGTCTTGAGATGGCGCTATTACGCGCTGTGGCGTTTGTGCCGGAAAAGCCAGTAAAGCGCTGGCAGCCTGATGCTGTCGCTGAGATCAGTTTACCCGCAGGGCAAATGCCAGTTGCGGCAACTGCTGCAGCGCAAGCTCTTGATGTAAATGAACAACAGTTTGCTGAAACACATACTGCTGAATCACATACAGCTGAAAAAAAAACAGCATTAATTGAGCCTGCCGATACCGCAGAGCAGGCACTTGATGCTGAGCTCGAAGCGGATGCGGCATTAATTGTCGAACAGGCGGTGATTCTAAGTCAGGCGCAGAGTCAGGGATTTAACGCTGGCAGCTTAAACGTTGAGATAGTGAATGCTGAGGTCGAGCCACAAACTCAAACAGTATCAACCGCTCAAGCGTCTCTTATACACACTTCAGAATCTGTTGCTGGTATCGAGGTATCGGTCGCTAGTATTGATACTCAGAATATTCAAGGAATTGAATTAGTCACAACAGCTTCCGAACCGAGTCTAGTGAATACGGCAGAGCCTGAAACTGCTGTCAATTCAACAGTTGTTGAGTGTGGTGACAGTGTAGATAAAGCTCTTTTTGATAAAGACCTTGCTGCAGAGAACATCTTCGATAACAACATCGATAACAACGCGTTTGAGCTAGGGCATGATGCTAATCGCATTCATGGAAATGAAGCTGAGCATTCATATTCAGCGATGGAGGATTATGCCCTAGAGTCAGCTCCACTTGATTCCTATCAAGACGTTTATGCTGATTTTTCCTCTGGCGCTTATAATGATGATAACTTTAACCATGGCTTTGATTCGAAAGAGGCTATAAATTCTGTTGATGTTCAAAGTTCTGTAGGTGTTTCAAACGCTGCAGGCATGCAAGCTTCTGCTGATCGTCAGTCAGCACCTGTGGCTCAAGTCTTCACTCAATCACAGACCTCAGTATCAGATTCAATACAAGACCAAGCGCTACAACAAGCCGCTTCTGCATCCTTAGCCGATGATGATATTCTCTCAGCTGTGTTGGCGGCGCGGGATTCACTGTTATCGGATCTTGACGCCTTAAGTGCTAAGGACGGTGATGAAAAAAAGTCGTCATTGGACTCAAAACTTAAGACGCCAAACACTAAATCACATGGTGTAACCTTACCTAAATCGGTTACTAAAATTGAAGCGAGTCAGCCAAGTGTGGCATTTTCTGTTGATCCAGCATCTGATTTAGACCCTGATTTAGCGATAGATTTTGATGATGACTTCGACTTAGATCTTGAGCCTATCGATTTGCACCAAGCAGTATCTTCAGTCGTCATCTCAACTGGAATTGTCTCTGAGAAGCCTGTCAAACCGTCCGCTGCAGATGATCGTCCGCCTTGGGAGGCAGCGCCTGAAGCTGAATCTATCGAAGTGACGCAAGTCGATAGCAATAAGACTGACAGTGTTCAGCCGGTGAGCGCGCAAGCTGCTGATATAAAGAATGTTCAAGCCAGTCATGCTCAAGAGCTTTTAGGCGTGAGTTACGCACCTAATCATGCACAAGATGACACTCTATCCCTGAGTGACGGGCAGGTCGCAGCATCAAGTTTGAAGTCGGAAATACTTCAAAATCAGGCTGTACGTCAAGAAGAAATACCCGCCTCAGAGTTTGCTTTGGCTAGCACAACAGCACTGACAAATGCGTCAAATACAGTGGAACACACGCAGGAGACACAAGTCGCGCTCAGTTCGACTCAACCTATTAGCGGTCATCCATTAGATTTACATTGGTACAAGTTGATGGCGAGCTTAGAGATCGGCGGGCGAGTGCGGCAACTGGCGGTTAATTCTGTCTGCCAAACCTTGAGCGATCCTTTGCCGTTGCTGCTTAAACCAAACCAGAAGCATCTAGCGGCCGATGTTGCCATAGTGCAGCTTGAGCAAGCCTTAACTACCGCGCTCGGGAACCCAAGACGGGTACAAGTGGTCATAGGAATCGATGAACAGCGGGAAACGCCCTTAGAGTTACGTAAGCGTTTCCACCAAGAGTTGCTGCAACAAGCGCATCAATCATTGATTCATGATGACAATGTGCAATGGTTGATCCAACGTATGGGCGCCGAACTCGATGCCGATAGTCTAGTATATCCGCCAGAGTTGTTGAATTTACGCAGTCAGCAAATACAAGCGTTACCTGAGTTAACTGAGGCTGCGAGTTAGCCATTATTGGCGAGTCTTTGGGTAAAATTTTCATCGTTAATTTGTAACGCTGTGGTTTAAATTTAGGCTTCGAGTGCATATTTATAGTGATGCTGCTGAGAAACTCTGCATCGAGATCATAAGTTTATTAACAAGATAACGGCATTGATTGCCAATCCCATTTATTTAAGTAAGATTAGCCGCGTTAATGCTTGCGACTAACCCTAATAGAAGAGAAATGACTATGTTTGGAAAAGGCGGTATGGGCAATTTGATGAAACAGGCCCAGATGATGCAAGAAAAAATGGCCAAAATGCAGGAAGAAATCGCCCGTATGGAAATGGTGGGTGAATCTGGTGCTGGTTTGGTGAAAGTGACTATGACAGGCGCGCACACAGTGCGTAAAGTCGAAATCGACCCAAGTCTGATGGAAGACGACAAAGAAATGCTGGAAGATTTGATTGCTGCGGCCTGTAATGACGCTGCTCGTCGAATCGAAGAAAACCAAAAAACTAAAATGGCCGAAGTCACTGGTGGTATGCAATTACCTCCAGGCATGAAAATGCCATTTTAATTGAGATAGCCGATGAAATTTAGTCCACTGTTAGATGAGTTAATTCAGTCCCTGCGTTGTTTACCTGGGGTTGGGCCTAAATCGGCGCAACGTATGGCGTTTCAGTTACTCGAGCGTGACAGAAAAGCAGGGCTTAAATTAGCCAGTGCGCTGTCCAGTGCTATGAGTGACGTCGGTCATTGTCAGTCTTGCCGAACCTACACTGAAGAAACCCTCTGTCCGATTTGTGCTAGCCATAAACGCGGCACGTCTTCCACCATCTGTGTGGTGGAAACGCCGGCCGATGTGTTAGCCATTGAGGCGGGTGGACATTTCACTGGTCGCTACTTTGTGCTTTTAGGTCATTTATCGCCACTCGATGGCGTGGGGCCAGAAGAGTTAGGCTTAGCGTTACTCGAGCGCCACTTGGCTTCGGGTGATGTTGCCGAGTTGATTTTAGCGACCAATCCGACGGTAGAAGGCGAGGCCACAGCGCATTTTATTGCTGATATGGCCAGACGCCATAAGGTGATGATCAGTCGCATCGCCCACGGCGTACCCGTTGGTGGAGAGCTTGAATACGTGGATAGCACAACGTTAGCCTTGTCATTTAATGGTCGTTTACCGCTCTAATTAAACAGTTTATATTAGATCCATACTATTGATTGTATTGGATTAATTGAAGGTTGAAGTATTCAACTCGATTATCACCTTAGTGCCTGAATCTTATAAACCCGCCAAGATCCTATCTTGAGCGGGTTTTTATTTGCCCAGAGTTGCAACCTAGGTGTTGAGGCTGGGTTATGGAGACAGGGCGGTGGTTGATTCAATTCCTATATTGATTGATATCTATATAAAATCCAGGTTTATCAATAGTTTTTTAAATTTCATACTTGTCTTATGTGAACTTCATCCGTAAAGTCGGTTTAATAATAATCGGGTTGAGTTGCATAATCACAGTGATCCACAGCATGCCTAAGTCAATTCGTTGGGCTTAGACCTGTGTGCTTAGCTTTGTGTACGTTGAATTGGTCACGTCTTTTTTATTTGAAAACCAGAGAGGGGACTCATTGGGAAATATTACGATTAGGCATGCAGAGAAGAGTGACGCTGCAGCCATTCAAGCAGTATATGCCTGTCCAAATGCCTATGCCGGTACCTTGCAATTACCTTTGCCATCGACCGATAAATGGGAGGCGCGTCTTGCAGCAACATCGAATCATGTTCATCGTTATGTCGCAGAGATTGAAGGTGAAATTGTCGGTGAGTTGGGTTTTGAAGTGTATGAGCAACCTCGCCGTAGGCATGTTGCCTCCTTTGGTATGGGTGTAAAAGACAGTTGGCAAGGCCGCGGTGTAGGCAGTGCCTTGATTAACGCGATGCTTGAGCTTACCGATAAATGGATGAATATAAAACGAATTGAATTAACGGTTTATACCGATAATCATGCCGCCATTGGTCTATATAAAAAGTTTGGCTTTGTAATGGAAGGTGAGTCGAAAGATTTTGCTTTTAGAAATGGTGAGTTTGTCAGTGTGTATCATATGGCGCGGTTAAAATAGCATGCTGATCTCGGTGCTATTTTAGCTGTTGCTTAAGGCGCTCACTCTAAGAACGAACTTTAAATACGCACTCCAAGTACTAACTTTAAGAATTTGTTCTAAGCGCTCAATTTAAGAACTTACTTCAAGATCTCACTTTACGAACCGAGATCTTGGAATAGTATTAAGCGCTCATTTTCAGAGCTCGCTTTAGGTGTTAAGTGTATGTCTATCTCAACTTTTAAGGATAAAAATGGGACTCATTTTATTGCCGCTGCTTATACTTTGGTTGGGTGTCGGTATTTATGCCATACGTATCGGCTATCAAGTATTGGCTAGGGCTTCTCAATTAAGCTATGCACTCAGTATTTGTACTCTCGCTATAGTGGCATTACTGCTTTATCTCTATTTCGGTTTCGCTCAATTTAAGGAAAATAAAGAGTTGTGGGCGTTCGAAATCTAGATGTTTTTTGCCGCGAATAAGTTCGCTTTTGGTGTCATGGTCCTTGGTTTATTACTGCACTGGTTCGGTCAAGGTGTTCTGACTTCCGCTTATTTGAAACCTCTACCTTTCATCATGATTTTCACCGTTTCCTTTGGTGCTATGGCAGGAGTCATATTGTCCGACACTTTTATGGCGAAATTTGACATCCAAAAAATGCATTGATGTCAGCTGAACAGTTTAAATCTTATTTTGGACGCTGTTGTTGAAGATGATTTGAACTGATGGCTTTCATCGGTTGTTTATAGGTCGTTGAATCCGATGAGCTACCATGGTGATCTGGTTAGGATTTTACAGAGGGTTATTACGAATTTTAGATACAAAAAAACCAGCTTGTGCTGGTTATTTTTCTCTTTCACAAAGAGAATTGGTTGCGGGAGCCGGATTTGAACCGACGACCTTCGGGTTATGAGCCCGACGAGCTACCATGCTGCTCCATCCCGCGTCCGATTGTTGCTGTTAATAACTGTTTTAATTCTGTCATCTAAGAATTGGTTGCGGTAGCCTGTTTTGAACTGACTACCTTCGCCTGTTGTTTATAAGGAGTTGAGCCCGATAAGCTGTTTCTCGTTATAAGCACATATATAAAGTGGTTGCGGGAGCCGGATTTGAACCGACGACCTTCGGGTTATGAGCCCGACGAGCTACCATGCTGCTCCATCCCGCGTCCGATTACTGCTGTTAATAACTGTTTTAATTCTGTCATCTAAGAATTGGTTGCGGAAGCCGGGTTGCTAATGTTAAATCAGCGACTACCTTCGCCTGTTGCTTATAAGGAGTTGAGGCTAATAAGCTGTTTCTCTTTATAAACACATGTAGAAAGTGGTTGCGGGAGCCGGATTTGAACCGACGACCTTCGGGTTATGAGCCCGACGAGCTACCATGCTGCTCCATCCCGCGTCCGATTGTTGCTGTTAATAACTATTTTAATTCTGTCATCTAAGAATTGGTTGCAAGAGTCGCATTTGAACTGACTACCTTCGCCTGTTGTTTATAAGGAGTTGGGCCCGATAAGCTGTTTCTCGTTATAAACACATATAGAAAGTGGTTGCGGGAGCCGGATTTGAACCGACGACCTTCGGGTTATGAGCCCGACGAGCTACCATGCTGCTCCATCCCGCGTCCGATATCTATCTGTATTACTTTACTATTTTGCTTTTAAATGGTTGCGGGAGCAGGATTTGAACCTACGACCTTCGGGTTATGAGCCCGACGAGCTACCATGCTGCTCCATCCCGCGTCCGTCTTCAAAGCGGGGCAGACTATAACGGCAGCGCCTTGGCATTGCAAGGACGAAGATCGAAAAAGGTGGTGAACGCTTAAATATAAAGCGGAGTGGGGGGCTTTCATACAATTTAAACATAAGTTAGGGATTTTTCGTTGATTATCTTAAGTCGAGGATGAGACTAAATGGGGTTTCGACTAATAACTGTTTATCTTTTATGTATTCGAGCAGGTATAATGTCGCTTTGATTTTGACTGCGTACTGATTATCCCATGCTTAATTTTTTTGCCGCCGCCCCTAAGGGCTTTGAATATAGCTTAGCCCAAGAGCTGACAGAATTTGGTGCGACTGAAGTAAAAGAGAGTGTTGCTGGTGTGTATTTCACTGCCCCCTTAGCTTTAGCGTATCGGATTACTTTATGGACACGTTTAGCCAGCCGTATCGTGTTGGTTATCTATAAAGGTAGCTGCGAGTCGGCAGAGCAACTTTATAATGCCGCCTATTGTGTCGATTGGCCGGCGCATTTTTCCAATAAAAGCACTTTTAGTATCGATTTTCATGGTACGGGTGGTTTTATCAATAATACCCAGTTCGGCGCACTCAAGATTAAAGACGCGGTTGTGGATAGATTCCGGGACGATGACGTTGAGCGCCCAAATGTGTCACGCGTCGATGCTGACTTTAAAGTTGATGCCCATTTTCGTAATGGCGTAATCACGATTGCGATGAACTTCTCTGGTCCATCACTGCATCAACGTGGCTATCGTTCTACTACTGGTGAAGCACCACTGAAGGAAAACTTAGCCGCCAACATGTTAGTACGCAGTGGCTGGCAAGCAGCGCCTTCGACCTTGCTCGATCCTTTCTGTGGTAGTGGAACTGTGCTGATTGAAGCGGCTTTAATGGCGGCCGATATTGCCCCAGGCTTACAGCGTAGCCGTTTTGGGTTTGAACATTGGCGTCGTCATGATAAAGCTGTGTGGCAAGAAATCGTTGAAGAAGCGAAAGCGCGTGCCTCATTAGGCGTGAAACGTTGCGAGATTAAATTCTACGGCTCAGATATCGATTCTCGCTTAGTTGCGTTAGCCAAACGTAATGCCGAAAATGCCGGTGTACTCGAGTTAATTGAGTTTCAAGTTGCAGATGCGTTGACGATAACACCGCCTGCAGAAAGTGGATATTTGATCACTAACCCACCTTATGGTGAACGTTTAGGCAATGTGTCTGAGTTATTGCAGCTTTACTATCAGCTAGGCGACAAGTTTAAGAAAGAATTTGGCGGCTGGAAAGTGGCCATGCTGTGTAGTGATATCGAGCTGGTATCATCACTTAAGCTTAAAGCCGACAAACAGATGAAGATGTTCAACGGCGCCCTAGAATGTGCCTTTAACATTTATACCTTGCATGCGACCAGTACACGTCGCGATACACCAGTGCTGCCAGACGGCGTCGACATTGCCGATATCGCCCCTGCTTTTGCTAACCGCATTAAGAAAAATGCCAAGTTATTAGAGAAATGGGCCAAGAAAGAAGGCATCGACAGCTATCGTATTTATGATGCCGACATTCCTGAATATAACGTCGCAGTAGATAAATACTTAGATTACGTGATTATTCAAGAATATATGGCGCCAGCAACTATACCTGAAGCCGTAACCAAGCGTCGTTTAAGCGATGTTTTGTTAGCACTGCCGTCGGCCATTGGTATCAATCCGAATAAGATGATCATGAAGACGCGTGAGCGTCAAAAGGGCACGAGTCAGTATCAAAAGCTGGATGAGCGTAAGTTAGAGCTTATCACTACCGAATATGGCGCTAAGTTCAAACTGAACTTAACCGGTTATTTGGATACAGGTTTATTCCTCGATCACAGATTGACACGCCGTTTAGTCGGTCAAAAATCTAAGGGACGCCGGGTACTTAACCTGTTCTCTTACACAGGTTCTGCTTCTGTGCATGCGGCGCTTGGTGGGGCTAAATCGGTGACGACGGTGGATATGTCAAATACCTATATTGCTTGGGCGAAGGACAACTTTGCACTCAATGGACTGCAAGGTAAGCAGTATGAGTTTGTTCAATCTGACTGCATGCAGTGGATCCGTGATTGCCGTGAAAAGTACGATCTGATTTTTATCGATCCGCCGACCTTCTCAAATTCTAAGCGTATGGAAGATTCATTCGATGTGCAGAGAGACCATGTGAACTTACTGGCATCCTTAGTGAAACTGCTCAGCCCAACAGGCGAGCTAGTGTTCTCTAATAATAAACGTAAGTTTAAGATGGACATAGAGGCACTGACAAAGATGAACATTAATGTGAAGAACATTGATGACGTGACTTTGCCTATGGACTACAAACGTAATCCACATATCCATAATACCTGGCTTATCACCCATGCCTGAGTTGACTCAAGCAGAATTAGATAACAGGCATTATCTGCTATATCACACAGAGGGATGTCATCTGTGTGAACTGGCCGCGGCCTTACTGGACGCGGCTGACATTGGCTATCGGGCCATAGATATTTGTGACGATGAATACCTCGCGCAGCGTTATGGCGTATCGATCCCTGTGCTTAAAGCTTGGGATGGTAGAGAATTACATTGGCCATTTAACGCAACGCAATTACAAGAGTTTACAGGAGCTTAGTTTGAGTCTGGTTCGTATCAATAGTGGCTCTTTAGCCTATGGTTACACTCCGTTGTTACAAAAAGCGGATTTTACTATTCAACGCGGTGAGCGCGTGTGTATTGTTGGCCGTAATGGTGCTGGCAAGTCGAGTTTATTAAAAGTGTTATCTGGTGATGTACTGCTGGATGAAGGCGAATTCAACATCGCTGGTAATGTGACCGTTAGCCGTCTACAACAAGATCCGCCAAAGGCTGAGCAAGGCACGGTATACGCTTATATTGCTGCGGGATTAAAGGAAGTGGGCGAGGCGCTTGAGCGTTATCATCAACTGTCCCACGATGTGGCCCATGCCGATCCTGAGCAAATGGATCGTATGCTGAATGAAATGCAAGGTCTGCAAGAAACCTTAGACCACTATAATGGATGGCAGCTAGATTCTCGCATCCAACAAAACTGCGAATTATTAGGACTCGATCCTGACAAATCCTTGAGCGAGTTATCGGGTGGTTGGCAGCGTAAAGTGGCGTTAGCCAGAGCACTGGTGAGCGAGCCAGATCTGTTGTTACTTGATGAACCGACCAACCATTTAGACATAGACACTATCGAGTGGCTTGAAAAGTTTTTACTCGATTATCAAGGCGCTATCGTCTTTATCAGCCACGATAGGGGCTTTATTGCCCGTATGGCGACGCGGATTGTCGATTTAGACCGTGGTGTGGTGACCTCATGGCCGGGCAACTATCAAATGTATCTTGATGGTAAGCAAGAATGGTTGCGCGTCGAAGCCGAGAAAAATGCCTTGTTTGACAAGCGTCTCGCCGATGAAGAAGTATGGATCCGTCAAGGTGTTAAAGCCAGACGTACCCGTAACGAAGGTCGAGTTCGCGCACTTAAGGCTTTACGTGAAGAGCGAAGTGAACGTCTGAATCGTCAAGGCAATGCTAAAATGGCAGTATCGGATACTGAACGTTCTGGTAAGTTAGTCTTTGATGTGACCGATCTTAACTTCAATCTGCCCGATAAAAATCTGGTTAAAAACTTTAATACGACGGTTATCCGTGGTGACCGTATTGCGCTGATTGGGCCAAACGGTTGTGGTAAATCAACCTTGATCAAGCTGTTAATCGAGAAACTGCAACCGCAATCGGGCGAAATTAAAGTTGGTACTAAGTTAGAAATCGCCTATTTCGACCAATATCGCGAAGCGTTAGATCCTGAGCAAACCGTTGAAGATAACGTTGGTGAAGGTAAGAAGACCATCACGATCAATGGTCAAGACCGCCACATATTAAGTTATTTGCAGGACTTCTTGTTCTCGCCTATGCGCGCCAGAACGCCAGTGAAAGCGCTGTCGGGTGGTGAAAAGAACCGTTTGTTATTGGCTAAGTTATTAATTCGCCCTGCAAACTTAATCATTCTCGATGAGCCAACTAACGATCTTGATATTGAGACCTTAGAATTGCTAGAGTCGTTGCTCACTGAATACCAAGGTACGTTGTTGCTAGTGAGCCATGATAGGGCATTTATCGACAATACTGTGACCAGTAGCTGGTGGTATGCGGGTAATGGCCATTGGAGCGAGTATGTAGGTGGTTATCAAGATGCCGTGAACCAAGGGGCAAAGTTTTATTCTGAGGAACCTAGTTCGCAAAAGGCGGTCGAAGCTCCTGCGGTTGAAACTAAACCCGTTGAAGTTAAAACTGCAGAACCTGTGAAAGCGGTAAAAAAACTGTCGTATAAGCTACAGCGTGAGTTAGAGTCGCTACCTAATGTGATGGAGCAATTGGAGGCAGAAATTCTCGCATTGCAGACCACTATTGGACATTCAGACTTTTATAGTCAGGCGCAGGATAAAGTCAATCAGGTATTGAGTCAGTTGGCTGATAAAGAAAAGCAATTGGAAGTTTGCTTCGAGCGTTGGGAAGAGCTTGAGTCACTGAAGTAAACCAATAATAAAAATGGGAATAGAATTAATGAAGTCAAAGTTGGATAAAGCCCTTTCCTTGGTTGCCTTAGGTGTCCTTGGTGTATTAAACAGTGCCCATGCTGCACCTGTCTATGAAATCGTTAACATCGATAATTATGACCTGCAGGGCACGCTTGAAGGCACTCGTAACGGTTATGCTTTAGGTGTGAATGCTAGTGGTGAATTAGTCGGTATTTCAAAGGGTAAGAAAAAACTCAGCAGTTCAGATGTCGAAGGCGGCGTGATTGATGTTGCCGACGGTATCGCACCAGAAGAAACCATTACTTATTCTATTACCGCTGCCATTGTTGCAAATAACTTTGCTTTTATTGCTGCAGAAAATGGTGCAGCTGGGGCTTGGTTACCGACATTCGACAGCATTAATGGTACTACACCGCCAAATGATACTGCTGTGATTAACTCTGTTGATACCTTTTATTACGGTATTAATGATGCCGGTATTAAAGTGGGCAGCATGACTGCGCCTGAAAAGAAAACAGAGAACACTGCAACTACTGATGTTACCGATGATTATTGGTATTACCGCGACTATGAGTTCCGCGGTGTTGTAAAAGTGGGGAGCACTGAAATTCCATTAGTTCCTCCCTACACGCAATTTGTTAATGCTGATAAGACTAAAACCGCAGAGTTAGGTGGATGGTCTGCTGCTACAGCTATTAATAATAATAACTTAGTGGCTGGTTATGCCAGTACTGCTATCAGTAAATATGGTAGTGATCGTGTTAATTATTGTTTAGGCTCGGATAATACTTTGCCATTGGATGTTTGTGTACAACGTGAGCAATATCCGAACTCTACGGGTACGCGTAACATTCAGTACCAGACGCGTGCCTATGTATGGCAAATCGACAATAATATCGCTACGGGAATTGAGTTGCCTTTAGGGTTAACGCCTAAAGCTGATAACACCTTAACCTTTACTGCTCAGGCGCTCGGCGTGAATGATAACGGCGTGGTTGTTGGTCGTTCGCACGTTTATCGTAACAACAATACAGATAAGTTGCACCAAGATGCGGCTTATTGGGCTAAGGATGCCGAAGGTAATTATAAATACCACTGGATCCCAATGGGCGAATCGATTTCAAGTTCCATTGCCTATGACATCAATGATAGTGGTATTCTTGTCGGTAGTTATCGTAGCTATATTCAAGGTTATTTACGCGACAAGTTTTTCTATTTTGATACTAATACACCCGATGTTGGCTATGTAACCCCTAATGATTTTGCCTCAACGGCAACGGATCTTTCGAGTAAACCCAAGGATATTAACAATAAAGGTCAAGTAGTTGGTTACGTTGAAACGACTTACGATAAAGAGAAGCCACGCCCCAAAGCGGGTTTCCTGTATGAGAAGTCGACGGGTGAGTTTAGCAATATCAATAAATTGCTGACCTGCGAGTCTAAGGGGTATGAAAAATCAAACGATGGTAGCTGGGCACGTCATCAGGTCGAAGTTCAGGATGGCTCGGGTAAAATTCTTCAATATAACGCTGATATTTTAGTGGTTGAAGGTACGAGTATCAATGAAGATGGCACTATCGTAGGTACGGCTTTTATTCGTAAACCTTCTTATCAATTTGATAAAGATGGCAACATAGTTATTGGTGAAAATGGCTTACCGCTATTTGAGCTGAGTGGTAGTGGCGAGCCTGTAACGGCTTATGTTCCACGTATGGTTGTACTTAAACCGGCTACCAGTGGTGAAGCTTGTACTGTTGAAGATAGTACCGATACCGGTAATTTTGAGCGTTCTGGTGCAGCAACGTTAGCTTGGTTATTTGCCTTGCCATTGGTGTGGTTCCGTCGTCGAATTCGTTAAGTTTTAAGCTTCAATTCAGACTAAAAAAATCGAGGCGAAATGCCTCGATTTTTTTTCGCTAAGATCTCAATAGTTTAATAAATAGTCAGTATAATAGCCGATTTTTTGATTGATCTTGGCGTCAAAAAGCACTATTTCTATGGGTGAAGCTTTTGCTTCTATTTTATGTAGAACAGAGGACGCTTGCATGAAAAGACAAAAACGAGATCGTTTAGACAGAGCTTTTTCAAAAGGATTCCAAGCTGGGGTTGGTGGACGCTCTAAGGAGCTCTGTCCATATGCAAATCTTGATTCGCGATCGCAGTGGTTAGGCGGTTGGCGTGAAGGTGTGGATGGCCGAGTTAATGGGCTATTTAATAAATAATTGAGTTTTACTCATTAATTAAATAGCCCAGAACAAGCAAAGTAATGCAGCATATTGCCCTCAGATGAGGGCATTTTTATATCTTCAGTGTATTGGAGTAAGACTGATCAGAATGTAGACGTATCGCTAAAGACACCGACTTTAAGATCGGTTGCACTGTAGATTTGACGGCCATCAACTTCAAGGATTGCATCGGCAATACCCATCACCAGTTTACGGTGAATAGTACGCTTGATATTGAGTTTATAAGTGACTTTCTTAGCGCCTGGTAATACTTGACCAGTAAACTTTACTTCACCTACACCCAGAGCACGCCCTTTGCCTTCTGCGCCTTCCCAGCCTAAATAGAAGCCAACGAGTTGCCACATGGCATCAAGCCCTAAACAGCCAGGCATTACCGGGTCGGTAATAAAGTGGCAGTCAAAAAACCATAAGTCTGGATTAATATCGAGTTCAGCGACAATTTCACCTTTGCCAAACTCACCGCCATTATCATTGATAGTAACGATTCTATCTATCATCAGCATGTTATCGACAGGCAGACGAGGTGAGTTTGGACCAAATAATTTCCCATGGCCACAGGCGATGAGTTCTTCTTTATTGAAACTGTTTGCTTTGTTCATTGTTTTACTACTCCAGCAATAAGAGCCGCCAAGATTAGCGAACACGTGTAAGCTAAACAACTCCGATCAGCTAATTAGCGGCGAAAAAATCCCAATTTTGCGAGTAATCTCGTGATTATGCCGATTTCCTCCTCGCCATTTCCTGCGAGCTTGTCTAATCGTTCCTGCACAAGGCCGTATAATGAATCATGTGGAAAATCATTATCTTCATCGGCTACACCCGCAGGCATTTGCATTAATAGCTCAACAGCTTGGTCCATATGCTCGATTGCATAGAGGTGAAATAAGCCTTTGCCTACAGCTGTAATCACTTTGGGATTGAGGTTAAGCTGTAACACGTTCGACTTGGGCATAATAACGCCTTGTTCTCCCGTGAGACCACGACGTTCACACAGATTAAAAAAGCCTTCAATTTTCTCGTTGATGCCACCAATCGCTTGCACATTACCAAATTGATCCAATGCACCCGTTATTGCCAGTGACTGAATAATGGGTTGTTCGGCAATCGCTGACATCAAACAGCAGTATTCGGCGAGTGATGCGCTATCACCATCAATTTCTTGATAGGATTGTTCGAAAACAATATTGGCATTTAGGTGTAATGGTGCATCTCGCCCAAAGATACGGTACAAGCAGGCAGAAAGGATCATCATTCCTTTGGCATGTATATTGCCACCAAGTTCAGATTTTCTTTCGATATCGGCGACTTCACCATCACCATAGTGAACAGATGCCGTGATCCGCGCTGGCTCACCATAACTATAATCGATGGCATCAATGACAGTTAAGCCATTGATCTGACCAACCATAGCACCCGAAGTTGGCAGATTTATGAAGTTGTCATCGAAGCTTTGACCTGAATATTCTTCCGAGCTGTTATGACGATAGTTGGCTTGGGCTAACGCGAGCTCAATACTGCTCGCATTGATACTCGGTTTACCACAATAGGCTTTAGCTTGTACCATCAGTTGGGCAAACTCGAGCATAGACAAACTGAGGCGGCGCTGATGTTCGGTTAACCGTGCACTATAACGAAAAAGTGGCGCTAGGCTTGATTGTTCTAGAGTGACCTCGACACTTTGTGCAACCGCTTGCAACCATGCGACGTATTGTGACTCTGTATAACGGACCAAGTCGATTTCGCTAGCGAGTTCTGCTAGTAGGGTAAAGTGACGTTGAAATTGCCAATCCTCAGTTCTGACTTGGCTATAAATCATTCCTGCACCGATAAGGACAATTTTACAATTGAGCGGGATAGGACTTAAGTTATTGCTAATCTGATACGCTTTATGAGTGAGGATTTGCATCACTAATTCCCATAAACCTTCACGTTTCCACAGTGACTCGGCGCAAATAAATACATAATGACATTCGGCCAGAGCACCAGCTTGATACTGACTTATTGTTCCTGTTTGTGCCATACGGCCAATGAGGTCTACACGGCGAATATTGCCACTGAGGTAGCGATAGCGAGTCGTTTTTTCGGCAATACTGATCTGATTTTCTAGTGGTTTCTCTGATTGCCACTGAAATGTTGCCGCTTTGTCAGTCGGGCGTGTTGCCACTAAATAAGCTGGAGATAACGGCGCTAGGCTATCAATACAGGCTTGGATCATTAACTGGCGGTCAATGCTCGGGAAATCAGCCAGATACAAGTGCTGATCGACAATAGCTTGGTGGAGTTTAAACGCATCCACAGCACGCTCTTGTCCTAAGAGTAATGCGCTTAGATTGTCAGCCGTTTCGGGAAGGGTTGGCAGGCTAAATTCAGGTGCGAGTGAAGACGTGGGTATCAAGAGTGAATTCATATAAGCATTTACCGTGAAAAGTTGCAGTGATTTTACCATACCAAGACGACAAGTCTCTCACTGTATAGGTCTTTTTACGTCTGTTTACTCGATTATTCGTTGAAACTGGGCATGTATTTGTTGTAAAAAACATCGGGGTGAACATAAGTTGAGCATTTGACTCGATATTTAAAAATTGAGGTTTACAAGTTAGCGGTATACTTATATTATTTTCGGCGTTCGGAGGGGTGGCAGAGTGGTTTAATGCACCGGTCTTGAAAACCGGCGTGGGTTTATAGCCCACCCAGGGTTCAAATCCCTGCTCCTCCGCCATATTTAGTCAAAAATCCGCTAAGCAATTAGCGGATTTTTGCATTTATACAGTTTGAACCCTTTGGTTCCTGATTTGAAGCGCATCTCCTCCGCTATATTTACAAAAAAGGCCATCAGTAATGATGGCCTTTTTTGTTTGTGTAATTTGAACCAAGGTTCCTTATTCTAAGCTCAGCTCCTACGTCATATTAAGTCAAAAAGCCGCTAAGCAATTAGCGGCTTTTTGCATTCATACAGTTTGAACCCTTGGGTTCCTGATTTGAAGCGCAGCTCCTCTGCCATATTCACGAGAAAGGCCATCAGTAATGATGGCCTTTTTTATCCGCGCTTCTCATTTATGGTCTACACTAAGTTTGTGGCCAAGTTAATGGTTTTTATGGCCTTTAAAATTTGCACTAGGATGGTGCGACGTATGATTCTCGACAGTCTTGGACCATACGGCCGAACAATTCTCCCATCTGGGTGACTTATTTTAAGTAGAGAAAGCTATGTTGTTACCTACACGTATTTCGCAGCAGCTCACAATGGGCAGTGTAGTGCTGCTTCTACTGACCGGGCTCGCGGTTTTTGGTGTGATGTCACTTCGAGGGCAGCCTCGAGTGGTGGCGGCGAGTCAAGAGTTAATTGAGCAAACGGGTAGCAGTATCGTAAGGCAACTCGCCCTTAAGTTGGCAAGCATTGAGGGGATTACTTTAAGCCTTGCACACCTCGCCGAAGTGTTGCCCCACGAGCAAGCTCTTTATCTTAATTCTTTACCTAATCTAATTGATAACAATGGCGATCTCACTATTGCTGGCGGTGGGATCTGGCCTGAGCCAAATAAATTCGTCGCTGGGAGTATCCGCCACAGTTTTTTCTGGGCCCGTGGTAGCGATAATCTACTGGCATATTCGGATGACTATAATGCGCCATCTGGCCCTGGGTATCATAATGATCCTTGGTATACGGGCGCGCGGACTAGCTCAGTATCTCAATGTTTATGGTCAGAGGCTTATCAAGATCCGGTTACAAAGGTGGCTATGGTGACATGCAGTGTGCCATATCGTCTCACGGGGACATTTGCAGGGGTCGCAACGATAGATTTAAAACTTGATGATTTAGCCAAATTTTTAACAGAACATGGCAATGTGACTGACGGTTATGCTTTTGCTTTAGACCAAGCGGGTAATATCTTACATTTTCCTGAAACGAATAAGTCCGACACTATGTTGCGTTTTACGGATCTCGTCAGGCAGTTACCTTGGCTTGCCCCCGTTGAAGCTGCACTTAAGCAAACCTCAATCAACAAAGTGGTCTCTGTAAGCTTAAATAAGGATGGAAGACTTAATCAGGCGAGTGAGGTGAGTCTTTTTGTGATGCCTGATACCGGATGGGTGATTGGCCTTGTGACGCCTAAAACGCGAGTCACAGGGCTTGCCCGTGAGCTAACATTTGATATTTTATTGTTTTTATTACCATTACTCGCCATTTTACTTTCTCTGGCTTGGTTATCGGGTAAAAAACTGTTGGCGCAACTTGAGGAAACCACAGATCAAATTGCTTCCCTTGGGAGCGGTAGTGTGGGGGCGAATGTTGAGCTGCAAATTCAGCGAGATGATGAGATTGGCGCTTTGCGCCGAGCCGTAAACACCTATGCAGGGACGTTAAGGGCAATGTTAGATCTGATCACTCAAGAAGCAAAGAAAATTCAATTTGAGGCAACGCAATTAAGCGGACTTAGCCGTAAGTTAGCTCAGCGCGCAGAGCAACAGCGGCTGGAGAGTGCACAATTAGCCGCTGCGATAACGCAAATGTCTTCAAGCGCTATGGAAGTCGCGAATAATACCAATGACTGTGCTGCAACTGCGCAATCGTCTTTGATTGTAGTGCGAGAAGGGCAAACCCGTGTTGCAGCCAGCAATACTTCCATCGAGGCATTATCAGGAGAAATTGCCAACGCAACTAAGGTGATATCCCAATTGGCCCAAGACAGCCAAAAGGTGGGCGCTGTATTAGATGTGATTAAGGCGATTTCTGAGCAGACTAATTTGCTCGCTCTTAATGCGGCAATTGAGGCGGCTAGAGCGGGCGATCAGGGCCGCGGTTTTGCAGTCGTTGCTGATGAAGTTCGAACCCTTGCGGGGCGTACTCAAGATTCGGCCAACGAAATTAGTACCATGATTAACGCTTTGCAATCGGCTTCGCGGCTCGCTGTGCAAGCAATGCAAGCAGGGGAGTCCCGCACTGTCCATGCGGTTGCGGAGGCTGAGGGCGCTGCCAATTCTCTATCGAGTACCGTACAAAGTTTCGATGATATTTCACAGCGTGCCCAACAAATCGCGTTAGCTGCTCAGCAGCAAAGCCAAGTCACTCAAGAAATTAATGAGTTGGCGGTGCGAATAAATAGCATCAGTGAAGATAACTCTCTCGATGCAACGGCGCTTGATGTGTTAAGCCTTGAGATGCAGAAACTATCTGACCGTTTAATCAATATCAATCGAGCTTAGTCTTAATATAGTGTGAAGTGTGCCACCTTAAAATGGCGCTTCAACTGACAAGGGTGTCAAAGATAAGTTGAATAACGCGATATTTTTAAGCGGATTGGATGTAGATTGACCATGTAGATTGCTTCTTTAAATTAAGGGTTTACAGCAGAGTAGTTGATAGCTATTATCTCGCTCGTTCGGAGGGGTGGCAGAGTGGTTTAATGCACCGGTCTTGAAAACCGGCGTGGGTTTATAGCCCACCCAGGGTTCAAATCCCTGCTCCTCCGCCATATTTAGTCAAAATGCCGCTAAGCAATTAGCGGCATTTTGCATTCATATAGTTTGAACCCTTGGGTTCCTGATTTGAAGCGCAGCTCCTCCGCTATATTCACGGAAAAGGCCATCAGTAATGATGGTCTTTTTTGTTTGTGCAATTTGAACTAAGGTTCCTCATTCTAAGTTCAGCTCCTCCGCCATATTTAGTCAAAATGCCGCTAAGCAATTAGCGGCATTTTGCATTCATACCGTTTGAACCCTTGGGTTCCTGATTTGAAGCGCAGCTCCTGCACCATATTCACGGGAAAGGCCATCAGCAATGATGGCCTTTTTTGTTCGTGCAATTTGAACTAAGGTTCCTCATTCTAAGTTCAGCTCCTGCGGCATATTTAGTCAAAATGCCGCTAAGCAATTAGCGGCACTTTGCATTCATACCGTTTGAACCCTTGGGTTCCTGATTTGAAGCGCAGCTCCTCTGCCATATTCACGGGAAAGGTCATCAGTAATGATGGCCTTTCTTGTTTGTGCAATTTTCATTTCAGTTTTCTCATCCTAAGCCCTTTGTTGTTCACGGCTTTCGATTTAAGTGAATATGAAATAGTCAATCAACGCTATTAACCATAAATTTAAGTTTACAGTGGCGACAGAGATAGCTATTATCTCGCTCGTTCGGAGGGGTGGCAGAGTGGTTTAATGCACCGGTCTTGAAAACCGGCGTGGGTTTATAGCCCACCCAGGGTTCAAATCCCTGCTCCTCCGCCATATTTTACAAAAAAGGACATGTTTATTCATGGCCTTTTTTGTGTGCGAAATTTGAACTAGGGTTCTCCATTCTAAGCGCAGTTCTTGCGCCTTTTTGCATTTAAGCTATTTAAAAACCTTAGGTTCCTGATTCTAAGCGTATCTCTTCTGCTATTTTCACGTGAAAGGCTAACAGTAATGATGGCCTTTTGTTTTTCTTGAACTGAAAAATTGCCTATATTTTCTGGATACTTTGATATCGATTTAACAGGGATTTTAGGCTGGTCATTCTGGGGTTATTGCTTCGTTTTTAAACGCTTTTTATTGGTATGCTATTCTGGAATCCTTCCTTTAAATATCATCTAGTTAACAATGTTGAATTTATGCTTTGCGAAATGGGGTTGTTGGGCTAAATTAGCCTTATGAACTCGTTATCCGTTTGCCATGTTGCTTTTTCTAACACACGGATCGAGCTGTAAATTGTAAAAGGTGGGTTAAGTTGATTTCGATATATTTGGTTGACGATCATGAGCTTGTGAGAACTGGGATCCGCCGCATCTTGGAAGATGAACGTGGGATCAAAGTCGTGGGCGAAGCCCCTGATGGTGAGACTGCGGTGCAGTGGGCTCGCCAGAATGAAGCGGATGTGATCTTAATGGATATGAATATGCCTGGGATGGGCGGATTGGAAGCCACTCGAAAAATTTTACGATATCAACCCCATGCAAAAATTATTGTATTAACTGTACACACGGAAGATCCGTTCCCAAGTAAGGTGATGCAGGCTGGCGCTTCGGGCTATTTAACAAAAGGAGCAACGCCACCAGAAGTATTGCAAGCGATACGTCAGGTCTCTCGCGGACAACGTTATTTGTCCCCAGAAATTGCCCAACAGATGGCGCTGAGCCAGTTTAATCCTGCCGATGAAAACCCGTTTAAATCTTTGTCCGAGCGTGAGTTACAGATCATGTTGATGATCACCAATGGCGAGAAGGTTAACGATATTTCTGAGCAACTGAACTTAAGTCCTAAAACCGTTAACAGTTACCGTTATCGTTTATTTGCTAAGCTGGGGATCAGTGGTGATGTCGAACTAACGCGGTTAGCTATTCGCTATAAGATGTTGGATGCTGGCCATTTTTAATGGAAAGTGGATTGCGTTGGTCGATGACTTTAATCTAGCGAGTTCTTGGGTTACATGTTCCTATGTTGTTTGTGGTAAGTCTTCAAAACTGTGGGTGTGAATGATGTCTAATGAATTTAACGCCCAAAGTTTCTTACGTACTGTTTCATCCTCTGCTGGGGTTTATCGCATGTATGACGTCAAAAATGACGTCATTTATGTTGGTAAAGCCAAAGATCTTAAAAAACGGCTCACCTCGTATTTTCGTAAAAACCTCGGTAATGTTAAGACCCAAGCCTTAGTTTCACATATTCACCATATTGATGTGACGCTGACCCACAGTGAAACGGATGCTCTGTTGCTTGAGAATGATTACATCAAGCAATACATGCCAAAATACAATGTGTTGTTGCGTGATGACAAATCTTACCCTTACATCTTATTAAGCCAGCATGAGCACCCAAGGCTTGCCTATCATCGTGGTCCGCAGCGGGAAAAAGGCCACTATTTTGGTCCTTATCCCAATGGCGGTGCTGTGCGTGAAAGCCTGCATTTGATGCAGAAGCTGTTTCCTATTCGTCAATGTGACGATCTTTACTACAAATCGCGCTCACGCCCTTGTTTGCAATATCAACTGTCTCGCTGTAGCGCGCCCTGCGTGGGCAAAGTCAGTAACGCTGATTATGATGAGCAAGTGAAATTAGCCAGCCTGTTTTTAAAGGGGAAAGATCAGCAAGTGATCAGCGCCTTGGTTGATAAAATGGAACTTGCGGCTGAGCAGCAAGCCTATGAACAGGCTGCACGATTTCGCGATCAGATCATGGCGCTGCGTAAAGTTGCCGAGCAACAGGAAGTCTCTAATAATAAAGGCGATATGGATGTTATTGGGGTGCATTATGCGTCAGGCATCGCCTGTTTCCACCTGCTATTTATCCGCGAAGGTAAAATTTTTGGCAGTCGTAGTTATTATCCTTCAGTGCCAGCCCAAACTGATATGGATGAGGTGCTACGCTCCTTTATCCTACAGTTTTATTTAAATGCAGATATTCAACGCACTATTCCAAAAGAAGTGGTGATTAGCCATAATTTTGAAGAATTACATGAACTTGAAGCGGCAATTTCAGAGGCGCTAGATAAAAAGTTTTCGATTAAGACCAATGTTCGCGCCGACAGGGCGAGCTTCTTACGTTTAGCCGTGACCAATGCGACGAATGCAGTGGTTACGCGCCTATCCCATAAGAACACCGTCGAACAGCGTTTTGTGTTACTCGAAGAAATCTTAGAGTTGAGTGGGCCTATCCAGCGGATGGAATGTTTCGATATCAGTCATACCATGGGGGAAAGCACCGTTGCCTCCTGTGTGGTGTTTAATCGCGAAGGGCCGCATAAAGGCGAATATCGTCGTTATAATATCGAGGGTATTACGCCGGGCGATGATTACGCGGCAATGAAGCAAGCGGTAAGCCGCCGTTTCGATAAGATTGAGGCAGGCGGTAAAATCCCTGACATTTTGTTTATTGATGGTGGGCTAGGGCAGTTGCGTATTGCTCAAAAGATAGTGGATGAAAAGTTTGTTCATTTGGATAAAGCACCGCAGCTTATTGGGGTGGCAAAAGGTGAGGGCCGTAAACCTGGGCTTGAAACCTTGATCTTAGGGGATACCGAAACCAGCTTTTCCCTCGAAGGGGATTCGCCAGCACTGCACCTTATCCAACATATTCGTGATGAATCCCATCGATTTGCAATCACTGGCCACCGTAACCGTCGCCAGAAAACCCGTAATACTTCAACACTGGAATCGATTCCAGGTATTGGTCCTAAACGCCGTAAAGCTTTGTTACAGCATTTAGGAGGCTTGCAGGAAGTGAAAGGTGCAAGTGTGGCGGAATTAGTCAAAGTACCAGGGATCAGCATAGAAATGGCACAAACCATTCATGATGCATTGCGAGGGTGATAAAATTAAGGCAAGATTGGCGCTGCTTTTGACTAACTGGTTTGATCATGCCGTTTAACTTACCTATAGCATTAACTCTTTTCAGGCTTTTTTTACTGCCCATTTTTGTGGTGCTGTTTTATTTACCCTATGACTGGACCCCTTTTGTTGCCGCATTTACCTTTTGGCTTGCGGCGTTAACGGATGCATTAGATGGTTATGCTGCCCGTAAATTGAAACAATTAACTCGTTTTGGCGCTTTTCTTGACCCAGTCGCTGATAAGTTGATGGTGATTACAGCTTTAGTTTTGTTGGTCGATCAATACGCGAATATCTGGCTGACGTTGCCCGCCCTGTTTATGATAGGTCGCGAGATTGTCATTTCAGCGTTGAGGGAATGGATGGCTGAAATTGGTAAACGTGGTACTGTCGCCGTGTCTTGGATTGGTAAATACAAGACGGCTGCACAAATGGTGGCAATTATTGGGCTGATTTGGCAATACAATCCTTTAATGACTAATGCCGCATTTGTACTGTTATATATCGCCGCTGTATTAACGTTTTGGTCAATGATGAGTTACATTTTAGCCGCTTGGAAAGATCTTACCGCTGAATAGTGCAATAAAAAATCAAAGAGATTATTTAGTGTGCAAGCAGTAAGTTATCGATAAAACAGCGGTTGACACTGGGTGGTAAATCGGTAGAATGCCACCCCGTAGACAAGAGGCAATGTGAAAACAAAGTCTTAACGTTACCAAATATTGACGTTTGATATTAGCTAGATAATAAAGTGAAATGCTTTGTTTATCTGAGTGAATAGTAAAACAAGATGCGACATTAGCTCAGTTGGTAGAGCGATACCTTGCCAAGGTATAGGTCATCGGTTCGAACCCGATATGTCGCTCCAATATTTTTAAAGTCTAATTCTACACAACATGAGTTAGCAACTATGGCGCGATGGCAGAATGGCTATGCTGCGGATTGCAAATCCGTCGATCTCGGTTCGACTCCGGGTCGCGCCTCCATAGATTAAAGTATTAATGACACGATTCCCGTCGTTAATATCAAGAGTTTGCCCGAGTGGTGGAATCGGTAGACACAAGGGATTTAAAATCCCTCGCTGGTAACAGCGTGCCAGTTCAAGTCTGGCCTCGGGTACCATTATTTTGATAGTGATGGTAAAAATAAAGTCCGAATCTTCAATAGGCTTTATTAAATAGATTTATTAGTGTTAAGCGTTAATGATGTAGAGTTAATAATATTTTTGACATGATTCCCGTCATTAATATTCAGCGTTTGCCCGAGTGGTGGAATCGGTAGACACAAGGGATTTAAAATCCCTCGCTGGTAACAGCGTGCCAGTTCAAGTCTGGCCTCGGGTACCAAAAAAGAAAAAGCCTCGATATTTATATCGAGGCTTTTTTGCATTTAGATTTCTACTTTTAGTCGGCATTCTTCGTGAGGGGTTTAAGGTCAAATTTGACTGACACACTTAACGTACTGCTTACTTTAGTTCGCAGAGGTCCTTGCGGCGACGCACATCAGGAGAGGCTAATAACCCTAAAAGCACACAATAGTGCTACGTTTTAAGTGATAGTGTCATTTTGAATTAAGCCTGTAGTTATGCTGGCAGAGAAGTCGAGCGATAAGGTATGGGATTATGTTTGCTGAAAAGCAGGTCGTGAGTTTTTAGCCTTGGCTTGTTCTATTTATGCTAGAGATAAAACCTATAAATAGTAAGCCTATAAATAAAACCCTAGGTATAAAAAAGCGCCAGTAAAAACTGGCGCTTTTATTCATTTACTCGGTCAGTTTATGCTTGTTAGACAGTGATATTAGTGAATATCAGCTTATTGCCAATCATCGCTATTCCAGCGGTACAGCCAAGTCGCTGCAAGTGGTTTATCGTCTTTCTTAAGCTGTATTCTCAGTTCGGCTACATTGGTACTTTCTGGTTCGAAGCTGATAAATACTCGAGCGCCATTGATGTCCGGGTGGGTGACAATCCGAGACGACAGGATTTTACCTTTGCTGATGCTGGCATCGATGATAATTTTATCAATATCTTGCGGCTTGATGTTACTGAAATCGATAAGTAATTCTTTGCCTTTTGCTAACACTTGCCCTTTAGTACTGCGGACAACACGTGCTTTTAACGCCGTAGAAGGGCTGTCGTTTGAGGCCGTTATGCGATAGGAGTATTTATAGGGCTGATCCTTTTTCAGTCCGCCTTGCGGCTCCCAATAGGCAACTATGTTGTCGTTGGTTTCAGCATTAGAGGGAATTTCAAGCAACACCAGTTGGCCTTTGCCCCAATCATTGAGGGGTTCAATCCATGCTGAAGGTCGAAGTTGATAGTTTGCACTCAGATCTTGATAGTCTTCAAATTTACGATGGCGCTGTATAAGACCAAATCCCTTTATATCTTCATCGCCAAAAGCACTGATCTGCAGTTTGTTAGGATTATTTAATGGACGCCATAGGCGCTCGCCATTACCGCGATCGATTTGTAGGCCGTCGGAGTTATGTACTTGTGGGCGGTAATCGGGTTTATCTGAGTTATCGAGTCCGCCAAAGAGGAACATAGAGGTCAGCGGTGCAAGACCCACATGCTGGATATCTTTGCGTGGGAATAAGGTTACATCCACTTCGACACGTGATGGTGCGCCGGGATAAATACCAAAACGATAGGCGCCAGTGACACTTTGGCTATCTAGCAGAGCATGAACCACAATTGCCGTCTGATATTTAGATGGACGCTCGACCCAGAAACGCTTAAACAGGGGATATTCTTCACCTTTTGGCTGAGCGACATCAATCGCTAAACCACGATTAGACAAGCCATAGGTTTGCCCTTTAGAGAGCACGCGAAAATAGCTCGCACCTTGAAACATGATGAATTCATCTTTTATTTCATCATCATTGATAGGGTAATGTAAACGCACACCCGCGTATTGGCCCACTTGAGTGATGAGTTTTTCAATGGTGTCGTTAGGGACATCGAATGAAGCTTCTGTTAGCTCAATTGGAATAGCTTTGCTGTTTTCGACCACGTCGATATCGACAAGGTTTTTATAGAGAAAGCCTGGAGCAAAAAGTTGCACCGAAAATTTGGTCGGTGTTCCGCCCCAAATCGCGGCATTTTCTTGGTAATTGATTTTGCCATAGGTCGCGAAATCGAGATCAACCAGTTCTTTAGGTGCTTTTTTCGCTTCTTTAAATGGTTTTTGCGACAGTTGTTGAGCGAGTTCAATGACTGTGTCTTGGGAGAATTTTTTGGATTTCTTCTCTGGTGCAGGCGTTGGTGTTGTCTCTGCCGCTGCGGCATTGACGTTGTTTATGCCGACGACATAGACGATGGCGGTCAAGATGACAAAAGGTAGTTTTTTGAGTAATGCCGGATAACCGGTAGGGTAATTCATCATAAGATTCATTCGCAAAATGGAAACTCCTTACTAAAATGACGCTGATTCATAGGCACAATATATGCTTCAGTCTATCTAATCCCTAAATATTAATAACTTGTCTGCTATAAAATCCTCAGTCGTGGGATTCGAGTAGCTGAGGTGAGGGATAATTTTACCTGCGTAGCTAGAGATTTGTAACATAAATTATGCTTGGCGCTATTTTAGGTGCCGTTCTCAATACTTTGCGGTGTGATTTTACGATAAGTAATCACAATTGGTACTGCAGTAAAAACTCTCTTGGCTGAGCTAACACTGTTCTCATTGAATTCAGTGGCGATTTTATACAAACTTGGCGAAGTTGAATCGAGAGTGTTAATTAAAAACTTACAATATCAAATGGTTAATCTTAATTATTGCTAATGAGTGATTCAGGCTCACGGTGTTAACTGTGAGCCCATTTAGATATGCTAACGTGGATATTATGACTTGAGTAAGTGCGATAGGTCACTGCCCACAGGAATTAGGATCTCTTGCTGCTCACCACAGAATAAATACGCAGGTTTGTCACCTAAGAGTGATAGTGTGTCTCCTTGTCGCCACAAAGCTGAGCCTTCAACTATGCCGATCACTGGGGTTAATGGGTCGACTTTAGTGAATTCTAATAACCGCTGGGCACGGGTTTCACCATTGTGGCCCGGTGCTTGGTAATTGGAATAGTGTGGATTGAGCTGGAACGGCACTAAGTTTAATGCGTTGAACGAAGGCGGTTCGATGATCGGCATATCATTAGTGGTGCGAATACTCAGTCCCGATACGTTTGAACCCGCGCTCCAGCCGATATAAGGTTTACCAAGGGCGACTTGCTCACGAATAAGCGCGACCAGATCATAATGATATAGTTGGTGTAACAGGTGAAAGGTGTTACCCCCACCGATTAAAATTCCATCGGCATCTTTTATTGCTTGTTTAGGGTCTGGATGCTGATGAATGCCACTGATATCGAGTTCAAGCTCAGCTAGCCCAGTCACGACAGACGCTAAATAAGTGTCATAACTCATGCTAACCCCTGCATAGGGGATAAAAATCCATTTTTGTGCGTTGGCGGTGAGCGGTTTAATAAAAGGGAGCGCGTGGGCAAGATAAGGCGTATCACCGACACGAGAGCTGCTCAGTAGTAGGGCGTTGATTGTCATTTTGTATCCTGAAATCTCGGAGTGTATTGGTATGTTAACAAAGATTAATTCCGATAAACATAGAGAGTTAAAGCAGAATTGCGCCATAGCACGGCTAGCGGTGGTGTTTTTCAAGATAGTGATCCCCACCAAGATGGAGCGTTCTGGGCATTCTACTTCTGTGTGGCATCAATGCAAAAGTCAGAGATTGATGCGCCTTGAATTAAAGCTCTCAGAACGCGATGAAACTCGTATCTTGAGGTTGCTTGGGCATAAGTTTAAGTTTCGATTAATATACTGTCCCTAGACTCTCGGCCATGAAAGGCAGTGTCTATATACGAGAAAAATAACCTATTTTAAAAACTCTTTTCTTTTACCACTTGAATTTCGATGATTTGGACATATTATGTCTTTGAACAAAGTTAAATGGCCTATTCTTGCCCTAAAGGAGCTGAAATGAAGCGTATATTTCTATTGATTGCGACTAACCTAGCTGTGTTGCTAGTAGCCTCAATTGTGATGTCTATTCTAGGCGTGAACACGTCTACTATGGGTGGACTGCTGGTGTTCGCTGCCATTTTTGGATTCGGTGGGGCCTTTATCAGCTTAGCCATTTCAAAATGGATGGCGAAAAAGACCATGGGTTGTGAAGTCATCACCACCCCACGTGACAGTACCGAACGTTGGTTAGTGGAGACGGTTGCCCGTCAAGCTAAGCAAGCGGGGATTAAAATGCCAGAAGTGGCTATTTATCAATCGCCTGACATGAATGCGTTCGCTACTGGTCCAAGTAAAGACAATTCATTAGTGGCTGTCAGTACGGGTCTGTTATATGGCATGAGCCAAGATGAAATTGAAGGCGTATTAGCCCACGAAGTGAGCCACGTTGCTAACGGTGACATGGTGACCTTGACACTGATCCAAGGTGTGGTTAACACGTTCGTGATCTTCGCGGCTCGTGTGGTTGCTGGCATTATCAACAACTTCGTGTCGAGTAATGATGAAGAAGGCGAAGGTTTAGGTATGTTCGCGTACATGGCCGTTGTTTTCGTACTGGATATGCTATTCGGTATCTTGGCTTCAATTATCGTCGCTTACTTCTCACGTATTCGTGAGTACAAAGCCGATGAAGGTGCAGCACGTTTAGCGGGTAAAGGTAAGATGATTGCTGCGCTTGAGCGTTTACGCCAAGGCCCTGAAAGTACGGCAATGCCTGCACAAATGTCAGCCTTCGGTATTAACGGCAAACGTTCAATGGCGGAAATGATGATGAGTCATCCTCCATTAGAGAAACGTATTGCTGCGTTAAGAGCGAGCTAATAAAGAGTGAGTTAACTCTTAACTCTTAACTCTTAACTCTTAACTCTTAAATGTTAAATCTGAGTCTTTAAGACTCACTTGATATTAGATTGAAGGCTTTTAACATCGGGCTCAAACTTTGGTTTGAGCCCGATTTTTTATGCCTGCAGCAAATTATGCTGCGCGGTTGCCGCAAGGGCACGGTAAACCAGTGTCGTTTGTTTTGCTTTGATATTCCAATGCTGCCAAAACAGCGGCACGCGCATGCGCCGTTCTGGGGTGATCTCAATCAGTATCCCTTTATCGATTAATGGTTTAGCTTGTAAATGCCCAACGAGCCCATAACCTAAACTCAAGTTAATCGCTTCTAAAAAGCTCTCGGAAGAGGGGATAGTATGTTGCCACCATTGCCCTGGCGTCATATTGAAATACTGGGCGAGAAACTTCTCATGTAGTTTGTCTTTGGTGGAGAACACTACCGCTGGCGCCTTTGCTAACTGAGCTTGGTTGATGGTGTTGAATGACGAGGTGTCACTAAATGATGGAGTATCGCTCAGGTCGCCAAAATAGCGCGCAGCAAATTCGGGTGTGGCCACACACAAATATTCCATGGTGCCTAAAAACTCACTGCTGCAACCCGCCATCGGCACTTCGGTTGTGGTGACACATCCGACCGCTTCACCATTTTTCAATAGATGATGGGTGTAAGACTCATCATCGACAATTAATTCCAATAACCAAGCGTGGCGACTGAACATGCCTGCTAGCGCAGGTAAAAACCACGTGGCCAAACTGTCGGCATTCACAGCGATGCGCACTGTGGTTGGATGGTTGGGATCGTCGGCGTCCATCTCAGCTCTTAATTCACTCTCTAGTAATTGTACCTGTGAATAGTGGCGCAGCAGGCGCTTACCTGTGGGCGTTGCGACCACAGGATTGGAGCGAATAAGCAGTGACTGACCAACTTTTTCTTCAAGTTGTCGAATGCGCTGTGATACCGCCGACTGGGTGATGTGCAGCACTTTGGCAGCGCGGTCGAAGCCGCCTTCCGAGACCACAACGGCGAGCGCTTTGAGATTCGCGTATTCCAGCATAGTCATCCTCAAATGAGTGTATTTGGACGGTTATTAATTTTACTTATGATACATAAAAAACATTAGTTATATTAATTTTGTTGTTTTGACTATGCTAGCGCCTTCTTTGAACATGAGAGGTGGTTATGCAAGCGGCATTTATACAGGGTATGGGGATTGGTGGGAGTTTGATTATTGCTGTGGGCGCGCAAAATGCCTTTGTGCTCAAGCAAGGCATCAAGCGCTCATACCCGTTACCGATTGCCTTGCTCTGCTCTATCATTGATGCGCTGATGATCACTGCGGGTGTGGCGGGGCTGGGGCACATTATTGAATCTTTCCCGACCATTAAGCATGTGGCGAGTTTCGGTGGCGCCGCGTTTCTACTCTGGTATGGTGCGAATGCGCTAAAGGCGTCGTTTGTGGCTAAGGGCATTGAGATGGATCAGGCCGATAATGCGGACACATTTAAGAAAGCCGTACTGACGACGCTTGGGATCAGTTTGCTTAATCCGCATTTGTATCTTGATACTGTGGTGTTGCTCGGCAGCATTAGCACTCAATTTGATGATTTTGATCGACCTTGGTTTGGCGCGGGTGCCGTACTGGCATCATTTATTTGGTTTTTTGGCTTAAGTTTTGGTGCGCGTTTGTTAGCGCCCATTTTTACTCGCCCAGCGGCATGGCGTTATCTTGACCGTTTTATTTGGTTAACCATGTGGAGCATTGCCGCTGCGATTATTTGGCCCTATGTGGCAGGATAACCGGTGTTGGGATGCCATCGAATACGGGCATAGCTGAATACTTTTGCGGTTTTTTTGCTCGGTTAGAACGTATCTTGTGATATGAAAGTGAAAATTTTTCATGAAAAAGGTCCTGATTTCAGGACCTTTTCGTTATCGATTGCCGATTATTTATTCAGGCTACCAAGACCAACTGACAACGTTTACACTTTTGTGCCGATTAAAGCAGCAGCTTGAAGCCTTGTATTCGTCGTCATATTAGTCATTAACCCGCGATTTGCGCGAGTACGACTTCATGGTGATCTTTGGTTTTAAACTTATCGAATACGTGGGCGATGGTGCCGTCAGTATTGATAAGGAAGCTTAATCTGTGGATGCCATCATAGGTTTTTCCCATGAATTTCTTTTCACCCCAGACCCCAAAAGCGTCGGCGACACTGTGGTCTTCATCGCTCAACAAAGTGAAGTTGAGTGCTTGTTTCTCTGCAAATTTAGCCAGTTTAGCCACAGGATCTGGGCTAATGCCAAATACAGTGACATTTTGACTATCGAGCTCGGCTTTACTGTCACGTAGGCCGCAGGCTTGAACTGTGCAACCCGGGGTTGATGCTTTTGGGTAAAAATACACTAAAACAGGGCCTTGCTTAAGGCTGTCTGCCAGCGATACTGAGTTGCCATGTTGATCTTGCAGTGTAAAGTGAGGCGCTTTTGCCCCAGCCGTTAAGGTATTCATCTATTATCCTCTGTCCTCTAAGATGGCAGTGCCTTCCATACGACGAATAGTACAATCTAAGGTCATATCTTGGGCGAGCTGATAGATACTCTGTTCGAGCTTTTCTAGTTCAACTTTTTCAGGAATATTAATAGTTAGCGACACATTTTGCGTTTGTTCACCACCGGGGAGTTCCTCAGAAAATGAACGTACTGCGGCAAGATCTAATGACCTGTCAGCAAGGAACTGGGTAATGCGTTTAATGGTGCCGCGTTGGTCTTTACCCGTGAAGCGTACTTCGAGGCGAGAAAGGTAGTTTTGTGGTGTGTGTTTAGAGGTGCGTTTCATCACCGTCAGCAGTTCTAACTCAACGCTGAGACTGGGGAACATACTTTCAATTTTCGTTATTGATGCCCACGAGCCAGACAACATCATGATCAGGGTAAATTCGTTACCAAATAATGCCATACGGCTGTCGACGATATCGCAGTCACAGTCACTGGCAAGTCGAGCTAGTTTACTTACAAGTCCAGGACGGTCGAGACCCATCGCTGTTACGACCAGGAAATTGGTCATGAATTTTCCTCACTTTTTCGATATCATAGAGCGAAAACTCAGGGTTAAAGCTGAGTTTTTGTGCGGGATGTAATGCTACCATAACTAATTCAATTTGAGAGCCCCGTTAATGCTTGTCATTAGTGGTTGGCATCAGTACCATAGCGAATCCTGAAATCTTGGGGAAAGTCAGATGATAAACGGAAGCATCGTAGCCTTAATCACGCCAATGAACAGTGATGGCTCAGTAGATTTTGCAAGTCTTGAAAGGTTAGTCGAATTCCATATTGACCAAGGCACAGATGCCATTGTGGCCGTTGGTACTACTGGCGAGTCAGCGACTCTGCCTATGCCTGAGCATGTAGCGGTCGTTTCACAAACCGTTAAATTTGCTGCAGGACGTGTTCCTGTCATTGGTGGCAATGGCGCCAATGCCACATCTGAAGCCGTTGAGCTCACCAAGTCCTTATCTAAGGTGGGTGTTGCCGCTATGCTTGGTGTAACGCCATATTATAATAAGCCAACGCCTAAGGGATTGATTGCGCATTATAAAGCCGTGGCCGCTAGCACAGATATTCCACAAATTCTTTATAATGTTCCAGGCCGTACTGCCGTTGATATGCTGCCAGAAACCGTTGCCGAGCTTGTTAGCGTGAGCAACATTATTGGTGTAAAAGAGGCGACCGGTGACTTATCCCGTGTAAAACGTCTGCGCGAACTGTGCGGCGACGATTTCCTCTTGTATAGCGGTGATGATGCCACTGCCAGAGAGTTTTTACTCTTAGGTGGAAATGGCGTAATTTCTGTGGCTAACAACATAGTACCAAAGGCTTTTAAAGCTATGTGTGATGCGGCGCTCGCTGGCAATGCCGAGTTGGCTCAGAGCATAGATACCCCGCTGCGCGGTTTGTATAGCACACTGTTTTGTGAAGCCAACCCTATCCCAGTAAAATGGGCTGCCCATCGTATGGGGTTGATTAAATGTGGCCATATTCGTTTACCTTTGACTGAACTTTCTGAGCAATGTCATGGTCTGTTGATAGAAGCAATGACTCGTGCCCAGATAGAGGTTAAATAATTAATGTTAAAGAAAGTCACTCCACTGATCTTAGTTGCTGCGGTTGCAGCCTGTAGTTCGCCACTTGATCGCCGCCAAGCGAACGGTAACGACGACTATGTTCAGGCCGAGCAAGCGCCTTTGCTTAAGATCCCCGCGGGATTAAAAACGCCACCCTACAATAAAGAATTCGATGTACCAGCACTGGGTTCTAAAGTGAATGCTTCGCTGTATGGCAAAAACTTAGATATCCGTCCGCCACTGCAAGTACTGCCAATGGCGGAAGGTACTCATGTGGAAGAGGGCAGTGACAACATTAAAATCGTGGTTGAATCCATCGACAATGCTGTGGATTTGAAACAAGAAATCTTCACAAACTTAGATGGTTTCTTTGCTCAAAAAGGTATTGCTGTTCGTAGCCGTGATTTTGACAAAGGCAACATAGAAACCGATTGGATTGAAAGCCGTGAAGTGATTGAATCGAGCATGTGGGGCTCGGATAAAGTTTATCTGTTGCGCCAACGCTATCGTTTTGATGTGGAAACACGTCCACATGGTCGCACTGCCAATATCGTTATTCACTTAGTTGAACACGAAGAGTTCTACGACGATAAAGCGCAACAAGTTTTATTAAGCGGTGAAGATAAGCAAAGATACACTATTGATATGCTGAACAGCGCCATTGCGTATATCAGCGTTAAGCGCGACCAAGCGATTCAATCGAATCGTTTGAAGCAAACCTTAGGTATTAATGTAGATCTCGTGACGCCTGAAGAAGGTAAAGCTTACTGGTCTGCTAAAGCCTCTTACAAGCAAGTATGGGATCGTCTACGCATAGTGCTACCTGAAATGGGCTTTGAAATTGCCGATATGGATAGTGCTAAAGGATTGTACTTTATCAAGTTTGACGATAACTCTGGTTTCTGGAGTTCATTGTGGGGCGAAGATAAGTTAGCACTGAAAGAAGGTAGCTACCGTTTACTGCTTGAAGATGGTGATACTCCAGAAGAAACGAAAATCTTCCTTCGTGATGGCGAAGATCAGCCATTAAGCGATGAAGTGGTTAGCAATGTGTACCAGTCACTGTCAAACCTGATGAAAGAAGAACGTCAAATACGTTAATTTCAGCAGTTGACTAGAAAAGGGCGAATTATCGCCCTTTTTTATTGGCTGCGATTTGAGTTTTAAGCAGGGGATTGTCGATTATCTAGGCGATCTGTGTTTCAGGATTTAATTATCTATATACCAATCTTTTTCAAATGGTTTTAGTGATAAATGTTGATTTAGTGGCGATAAGTAAAATTAATCACTTAACAACCTTGTTATCGTACTGCATTCTGGCTACTCAACCATTGATATCGCCAAAGACACTTAATCATACATATTTTGCGCTATCAGCGTAATTTGTAAGAAAAAGTAAAACGTATTGATGCGATGATGTGAGTGAGTAAACTAGCCGTCATTAATGCGAGTCATTCCTTGGAAGCCCGATGAAAAAAATTATTCTAATAATCGCCATATTGGCCGCGGCATGGTTTGGATACCAAGCCATGCAACCGCAAGAGATTGCTGCAGCCCAGATTAAACTCATACCTAATGTGGTGATTGCCACTGCCGCTATGGCGCCCATTCGCGATGAAGTTGAAGCTATTGGTAGCAATAAAGCCGCAGAATCTGTAACGATAACGCCTAAAGTCACCGACATGGTGATAGCGCTTAAATTTGACGACGGCGATATCGTTAAAAAGGGTGAGTTATTAGTCCAACTGCAAAATGCTGAGCAGATCGCTAAGGTTAAAGCCGCGCAAGTCAAAGTCAGTGATAATCAACGTGAATTAGCTCGGATCAGTTCGTTGGTGACTAGCCGCACTGTGGCCGAGTTAGAACGCGATAGATTACAAACCCTTATTGATACCACCCGTGCCGAGCTCGAACAGGCACAATCATCACTCAATGATCGCAGTATTCTGGCGCCTTTTAATGGCCGTTTAGGTTTACGTCAAATCAGTGTGGGCAGCTTAGTGTCGCCCGGCACTGTGATTACGACATTGGATGATATTTCTACCATTAAGCTCGATTTTTCAGTGCCAGAGCGCTTTATTCAAGATTTAGAGCCAGGTAAAAAGGTGGAAGCCAAAGCGGTCGCTTTCCCTGATGTGACTTTCAAAGGTGTGGTGACATCGATTGATAGCCGCGTGAATCCAACCACGCGCACAGTGATCGTTCGCGCCGAAATCCCAAATCCTGAGCTGCGTTTATTACCGGGCATGTTGATGAAGGTTAAACTCATCAAGCGTAGCCGCGAGGCCTTGATGTTGCCTGAATCTGCCATTATCCCGATCCAAAACAGCCATTATGTTTACAGCGTCAATGCCGACAAGGTGATTGAACGTAAACAAGTGACTATTGGTATTCGCACCCGTGGCTGGGTGGAGATCTTAGATGGTTTAGCCTTGGGCGAAAACGTGGTCATCCGCGGCTTACTGAAAGTTCATCCTGGGGATAAAGTGCAAACTGAGTTCGCGGAAAAGTTTAGTTATCTTGCCGATACGAACGCGGAGCCAAGTGTATGATCCTTACTGATCTCTCGGTTAAACGTCCCGTATTTGCCTCAGTGATCAGCTTGCTGCTGGTCGCTTTCGGGCTTGTCTCCTTTGATAAATTACCCCTGCGCGAATACCCGAATATAGATCCGCCAGTGGTATCTATCGACACGAATTACCGCGGTGCCAGTGCTGCCGTGGTGGAAAGCCGCATTACCCAATTGATCGAAGACAGGATCAGTGGCGTCGAAGGCATTCGTCACGTGAGTTCATCGAGCAGTGATGGCCGCTCATCGGTTACCTTAGAGTTTGATATTAGTCGTAATATTGAAGATGCAGCTAACGATGTGCGCGATAGGATCTCAGGTTTACTCGACAATTTACCCGATGAAGCAGATCCCCCAGAAGTACAAAAGGCCAATGGCAGTGATGAAGTGATCATGTGGCTCAATCTTGTGTCAGATCAAATGACGACCCTAGAATTGACCGATTACACCAACCGTTATTTGTCGGACCGCTTTTCGGTGGTCGATGGTGTGGCGCGGATGCGTATTGGTGGCGGTAAGGTTTACGCCATGCGCGTTTGGCTTGACAGACAAGCCTTGGCTTCTCGCAGTTTAACGGTTGCCGATGTTGAGGCCGCGCTCAGAGCTGAGAACGTCGAGTTACCTGCAGGTTCGATAGAGTCGAAGGAGCGGCACTTTACAGTGCGACTGGAGCGGGGTTATCGCACTGCCGAAGATTTCGCAAACTTAGTGATCACCCAAGGGGAAGACGGTTATTTAGTCAAACTGAGCGATGTCGCGCGGGTGGAAATTGGCTCTGATGAAGAGCGGATTATGTTCCGTGGCAACAAAGAGGCAATGATAGGTTTAGGCGTGTCTAAACAGTCAACCGCCAATACGTTAGAAGTGGCGCGCGCAGTGAACGCGCTGGTTGACAAAATCAACCCGACTTTGCCAGCGGGGATGTCGATTAAACGCAGCTACGATAGCTCAGTGTTTATCGAAGCCTCGATTAAAGAAGTGTATCAAACCCTGTTCACTGCGATGATTTTAGTGATTATCGTGATTTATCTGTTCCTTGGCAGTGTGCGCGCTATGTTGATCCCTGCGATCACTGTGCCTGTGTCTCTGCTCGGCACCTTTATTGTGCTGTATGCGCTAGGTTATACCATTAACCTCTTGACCTTATTGGCAATGATCCTCGCCATTGGTATGGTGGTGGATGATGCGATTGTGATGCTGGAAAACATCCATAGACGTATCGAGGAAGGAGATTCACCACTCAAAGCTGCTTTTCTCGGTGCGCGTGAAGTGGCTTTTGCTGTTATCGCGACTACACTCGTGTTGGTCGCGGTATTTATGCCAATCACTTTCCTTGAGGGTGATTTAGGTAAACTCTTTAAAGAGTTTGCCGTGACCATGAGTGCGGCAGTGCTGTTCTCTAGCCTAGTGGCGCTCACTCTCACGCCCATGATGTGCTCTAAGTTGCTTAAGCCGAGCTCGCAGGATTCTTGGTTGGTGCGTAAGGTCGACGGCATCATGACAAAAGTGTCAAACCGGTATCAATTGTCCTTAAAATCCGCCATGGCTCACCCGATATTGGTGTCGATTCTGGTGTTAGTCGCATTAGGCTCTAGTGTCTATTTAGTCCAAAAAGTACCGCAAGAATTTGCGCCACAGGAAGACCGTGGTTCGTTATTCTTGATGGTCAACGGGCCACAGGGCGCGAGTTACGAATACATAGAATCCTATATGAATGAAGTGGAAAACCGTTTGATGCCATTGGTCGAAACGGGTGATATCAAACGTCTGCTCATTCGTGCCCCCCGTGGCTTTGGCCGCGCGGCGGATTTCTCTAACGGTATGGCAATCATAGTACTGGAAGACTGGGGCAAACGTCGTCCAGTAAAGGAAGTTATCGTCGACATTAATAAGCGTCTTGCCAATCTCGCCGGAGTGCAAGCGTTCCCTGTAATGCGCCAAGCCTTTGGTCGCGGCGTAGGTAAACCTGTGCAATTTGTGATTGGTGGACCTAGCTACGAAGAGCTTGCCCGCTGGCGCGATATCATGATGCAAAAGGCGGCACAGAATCCTAAATTATTGGGATTAGATCACGATTATAAAGAGACTAAGCCTCAACTTCGTGTCGTCATCGACAGAGACAGAGCGGCGAGCCTTGGGGTGTCGATTTCAAACATTGGTCGTACGTTGGAATCCATGTTGGGCTCACGCTTAGTGACGACGTTTATGCGTGACGGTGAAGAATACGATGTGATCGTTGAAGGCGAGCGCGATAATCAAAATACCGCGGCGGATCTGCAAAATATCTATGTTCGTTCCGAGCGCAGTCAGGAGCTTATTCCGCTGTCTAACTTAGTGACTGTGGAGGAGTTTGCCGACGCCAGTTCGCTGAACCGTTACAATCGTATGCGTGCGATCACTATAGAAGCCAGTTTAGAAGATGGTTATAGTCTAGGTGAAGCCCTTGATTATATGAATCAATTGGCGCGTACCTATTTGCCAGCGGAAGCGGTGATTAGCTACAAGGGCCAATCCCTCGATTATCAAGAGTCGGGTAGCTCTATGTACTTCGTATTCATCCTCGCACTGGGGATTGTATTCCTCGTGCTCGCGGCGCAGTTTGAGAGTTATATCCACCCTGTGGTGATCATGCTTACTGTGCCGCTGGCTACCGTCGGAGCATTAATTGGTTTGTGGCTTACGGGGCAGAGTCTTAATATTTACAGTCAGATAGGCATTATTATGCTGGTCGGGTTAGCCGCGAAAAATGGCATCTTGATTGTCGAGTTTGCTAACCAATTACGGGATAAAGGCGTTGATTTTGATAAGGCCATTATCCAAGCGTCAGCGCAGCGGTTACGACCTATCTTAATGACAGGGATCACCACTGCCGCTGGCGCCGTGCCATTGGTATTGGCAGTAGGCGCGGGTGCTGAAACTCGTTTTGTGATTGGTGTAGTGGTGTTGTCGGGGATTTTACTGGCAACCTTATTCACTATCTTCGTGATCCCCGCCGCTTATGGACTCTTTGCCCGCAACAGCGGATCGCCCGAAGCCATCGCTCAACAGTTAGAAAAAGAATTAGCCCAAGACTAACGCCTCGTGCAGGTTGATGTTGAAAGTACACTAAAGTCCTCACATAGGCGCTTGGTATTCATCAAGCGCCTTATTTTTCGCCATTCGAACCTCGTTTTAGCCCTTGCCCTTGAAAAGCAAATTTGGAGCCCCATTTAGTAAACACTAAGCGTTACTTTTACCAAATTGCGTAACAAATAAAGGAAAATTTCATGTCACAACAAGAAACTCATGGTTTTCAAACAGAAGTCAAACAGCTGTTGCATTTGATGATCCATTCTTTGTACTCCAACAAAGAAATTTTCTTGCGTGAACTGGTCTCCAACGCTGCGGATGCGGCGGACAAGCTGCGTTATCTGGCGTTGACCAATGACGCACTCTATGAAGGCGACGGTGAACTGCGAGTCCGTATCAGTGCCGATAAAGAAAAAGGCACTGTGACCATCGAAGATAACGGCGTGGGTATGACCCGCGACGGCGTGATTGAGCATTTAGGCACAATCGCAAAATCAGGCACCGCTGATTTCTTTAAGAATCTATCGGGCGAATCCTCAAAGGATTCACAGCTAATCGGTCAGTTCGGTGTCGGTTTCTATTCGGCTTTTATCGTGGCGAAAAAAGTCACCGTTCGCACCCGTGCTGCCGGTCATAAGGCCGATGAAGCCGTATTGTGGGAATCAGAAGGCGAGGGTAACTTCACCGTTGATACCATCACTAAGGCGAGCCGTGGTACTGAAATCACGCTGCACCTACGTGACGAAGAAAAAGAATTTGCCGATGATTGGCGCCTGCGCTCGATCATCACTAAATACTCAGATCATATCTCTGTGCCAGTCGAAATGTGGCAAGAAGGCTCGCCAGAGCGTGATGGTCCTGATGGCGAAAAAATTCCTGCGACCGAAGGTCAATGGAAAGTCATGAACAAAGCCACGGCTTTGTGGATGCGCAATAAAGCTGATATCAGTGACGAAGAGTATCAAGAGTTTTACAAACACATTTCCCACGATTACACCGACGCACTACTGTGGAGTCATAATCGGGTAGAAGGTAAGCAAGAATACACTAACCTATTGTATATTCCTGCAAAAGCGCCTTGGGATATGTGGAATCGCGACCGTAAGCACGGCCTGAAACTGTTTGTGCAACGTGTGTTCATCATGGATGACGCTGAACAATTTATGCCATCTTATCTGCGCTTCGTGCAGGGCTTAATTGACTCAAACGATCTGCCGCTGAACGTATCCCGCGAAATTCTGCAGGATAACCACGTGACCAAAGCGATGCGTACTGGTATCACCAAACGTGTGCTTGGCATGCTGGAAAAACTGGCGAAAGACGATGCGGAAAAATATCAACAGTTCTGGGCTGAATTTGGTCAAGTGCTGAAAGAAGGGCCTGCGGAAGATTTCGCCAACCGTGAGCGTATTGCAGGCTTATTGCGTTTTGCCTCGACTCACACGGGCAGTGCTGCGCCGACTGTGTCACTTGATGACTACATCAGCCGCATGAAAGAAGGTCAAACTAAGATTTATTACATTGTTGCCGACAGCCATGAAGCCGCCGCTAACAGCCCACATTTAGAGTTGTTACGTAAGAAAGGCATTGAAGTCTTACTGATGTCAGAGCGTATCGACGAGTGGCTAATCAACCACTTAACTGAGTACAAAGAGAAACAACTGCACTCAGTGACCCGTGGTGATTTAGAACTTGGCGAGCTAGAAGATGCATCTGAAAAAGAAGCGCAAGAAAAGCTTGAGCAAGAATCGGTAGCTTTAGTTGAACGCATTAAAGCGGCATTAGGCTCAACCGTTGCGGATGTGAAAGTCACGTCACGCTTAACTGACACCCCAGCCTGTGTGGTGGCGGGTGAAGGCGAAATGTCGACTCAGATGATTAAGCTGATGCAAGCTGCGGGTCAACCTGTGCCAGAAGTGAAGCCGACATTTGAGATCAACCCAGCGCACCCATTAGTATCGCGCTTAAATGATCTTCAAGATGAGGCCGCCTTCGCGGATTGGTCAAATCTGCTGCTGCAACAGGCGCAATTATCTGAAAAAGGTAGCCTTGCGGACCCATCGGCCTTTATCAAGCTGATGAACCAAATGTTACTGGCTAACATGAAGTAAATGACTATCGGGGCCCTTCTTTGAACGGCCCCGATATTGTTTCTAGTGCAGGAAGAGTGGTTTGCGCCTAGCCTGTCACTCAATCCGTTAGCGGTAAGACTCGATTTTAAGACTTGGTTCTAACGCTTAGTTTTAAAAGAATAAGGCCTCCCATGATAGAGGCCTTAAATGTTAAGGGAATACTATGGATAATATCCTCAGTCTGACTAAAGACAATATTCAGCAAGTGGTTGACACCTCGATGCAACAGATCGTGGTGTTAGCATTTTGGGCTCAGCCGCAGGAACAAAGTGTGGCTATGCTGCACACCTTAGAGAAAATTGCCGCGCAAAATGCGGGTCGATTCGTGCTCGCAAAAGTTGACTGTGAAGCCGAATTAGAAATTGCCAATTACTTTCGCATTCAAAGTCTACCGACCACGTTAGTATTGGATAAAGGTCAGCCTGTAGATGGTTTTGCTGGCCTGCAAGATGCGGCGCAAGTCACGGCTATGCTGGATAAATATTTACCGCTTATGTGGCAGTTACAGTTAGCACAGGCCAAAGCATTACTCGCCCTGAGTCAAGTTAGCGCAGAAGATCTTGCTACTGCAGCTGTGTTGCTTAAAGAAGCACATACAGGGTCAAATCAAGCGGGTGAGGTGAGTCTAGTGCTTGCCGATGTGTATCTGATGCAGGGCGAATTAGTGTTAGCACAAGCCATGCTTGAGAAGGTAGGGCTTGCCGACCAGGATGGTTATTACCAGAGTTTAAAAGCTAAGCTCGCACTTGCCTTGGATGCGGCGGATACCCCTGAAATTCGCGATTTGCAGCAAAAGTTTGAGCAAAATCCAACAGATTTAGTGTTATTACTCGAGCTGAGTAAGGCATTGCATGCTGCCCACCGCGATGATGAAGCATTAGAACTGTTATTCGGTGTGCTCAGTAAAGATTTAGGTGCTGAAAATGGCACAGTAAAACAAGTATTTATGGAAGTATTAACGGCACTTGGCCAAGGTAATCCCATAGCCAATCAATACCGCCGTAAACTCTATACCTTGCTCTATTAATAATAAAAATGCCTAAGGAACCGCAGTTTATTTGCGGTTTCTGAGGCTAAAGTCGAAGCTAAAAGCCTTCTCAATGGCGGCCAGATGTGCGAAGATCGCCGCCCTAAGAAGAATATCAATGCGAAAAGAGGACTCTTGAGATGCGCATTATCCTATTGGGCGCCCCAGGTGCCGGTAAAGGTACCCAGGCCCAGTTCATTATGGAACAGTATGGTATCCCACAAATTTCCACTGGTGATATGTTACGTGCCGCGGTAAAAGCGGGTACTCCACTGGGTTTGGAAGCGAAAAAAGTGATGGATGCTGGTCAACTGGTTTCTGATGATCTGATCATCGGTCTGGTTAAAGAGCGTATCGCACAGGAAGACTGTGTTAAAGGTTTCTTGTTAGACGGTTTCCCACGTACCATCCCACAGGCGGATGCGATGGCGGCAAACGGTATTAGCATTGATCACGTGATTGAAATCGACGTGCCAGACGAAGAAATCGTTAAGCGCATGAGCGGTCGCCGTGTTCACCCAGGTTCTGGCCGTGTTTACCATGTGGTTTTCAATCCACCTAAGGTGGAAGGTAAAGACGACGTGACGGGCGAAGATTTAGCTATTCGTCCAGATGATGAAGAAAGCACAGTGCGTAAACGCCTCGCGATTTATCACGAGCAAACTAAGCCGCTGGTTGAATATTACGGTAAAGTGGCTGCCGCTGGCCAAACTCAATACAACAAGTTTGACGGTACTCAATCGGTTGCGGCCGTGAGTGAGCAGTTAGCTAGGGTGTTGAAATAACCGAATAAAGGTTAATTTACGAGAACAAGTTCTCATATTAAGAAAAAGCCTGCCGATGCAGGCTTTTTTTATGGGTATCGCAATGTTAGCCTCCAAGTGAACTTCATTAACCATGAGCCTAACGTTGAATCCTTCCCCTGCTTTTGGTGTGTTATTGGTTAACCTCGGCACGCCTGATCAACCTAGTCCTAAGGCCGTTAAACGCTTTTTAAGGCAGTTTTTAAGTGATCCGCGTGTCGTCGATTTATCGCCGTGGATTTGGCAACCGCTGCTGAACGGCATTATCCTCAACACCCGTCCGATGAAAGTCGCCAAACTTTACCAAAGCGTGTGGACGCCAGAAGGTTCGCCCTTGATGGTGATAAGTGAGCGCCAAGCACAAAAACTGGCGGTGGACTTAAGCGCTACCTTTAACCAGACCATTCCGGTTGAACTGGGCATGAGTTACGGTAATCCCTCCATCGATGCGGGATTTGAACGCCTGAAAGACCAAGGAGCAGGGCGCATTATTGTGCTGCCTTTGTATCCCCAATATTCCTGCTCGACGGTGGCAAGTGTGTTCGATGCCGTTGCCAGTTATCTTAAAACCGTGCGTGATATACCTCAGGTTCGCTTTAATAAAGACTATTTTGACCATGATGCTTATATAGCGGCGCTGGCGAATTCAGTGACGCGCCACTGGAAAACCCATGGGCAGGCCGACAAGTTGCTCTTGTCATTTCATGGTATTCCACTGCGTTATGTGAAAGAGGGCGATCCATACCGCGAGCAGTGTTTTGTCACGGCTAAACTGTTGGCGCAAAAACTTGAGCTGAGCGAGTCGCAATGGCAAGTGTGCTTCCAATCGCGCTTTGGCCGCGAAGAATGGTTAACGCCCTACGCCGATAAATTACTGTCCGAGTTACCTGCGCAAGGGATCAAAAGTGTCGATGTGATTTGCCCTGCGTTTGCGACCGATTGCCTCGAAACCTTAGAAGAAATCTCCATTGGTGCTAAGGAAACCTTTTTACATGCGGGTGGCAGCGACTATCGGTTTATCCCTTGTTTGAACGACGATGAGTTACACATTGAATTATTACGGCAATTAATCCAAGAACAAGCTGTATCTTGGGTATAGGATCACTGGCTTCGAACTGATTTTGTGATAGAATCTGCGCCCTTCCGGCTAAGGGGGTGGTTTTTTTGTCTCGCTAGCCTAGACTCAATATTTTTAGGATGCTGCTTGGCTTGACCGCCTCGGCAGACGCCAATTAGCATGGATGCCAGGAAAAGAGAGCCACTATGAAGTTTCCCGGTCAGCGTAAATCTAAACATTATTTTCCGGTTAAAACCCGAGATCCGCTGCTTGAACAGCTGACTCAACAGCCTCAGCCGTTTGCGACCTATATCAGCGGTATTGATCAAACCTTAGTGGATATCGAAGCGAAAGTGGAAGACGAATTGCTGAGCCGTTATGGCTTGCCCAAAGGCAATTCTACCTTGATCAATGATGAACAGGCCCACAGACTCTACACAGAGTTAAAAATTCATGGTTTGATTAGCGATGAATTTGCTGGTGGCACTATTGGTAACACAGTGCACAACTATTCTATTCTGGCCGATGACCGTTCAGTGCTGTTTGGGGTTATGAGTCAGAATATTGAAGTGGGCAGTTACGCCTACCGCTATTTATGTAATACCTCTTCTAAAGTCGACCTTAATTTTCTACAACCTGTAGATGGTCCTATCGGTCGCTGTTTTACCCTGATTTCTGAGTGCGGCGAGCGAACATTTGCGATCAGCAAAGGCGCTATGGATAAACTCACACCTGAATTTATCGATAAAGACGTGGTGCAGGGCAGTTCAGCCTTAGTGTTGACCGCGTATTTGATGCGCGCCAGTGATGGCGACCGTATTACCGATGCGGCCATGTGCGCTATCGAATATGCAAAAGCCGCCGAAGTTCCCGTGGTATTAACCTTAGGCACGCGTTTCTTGATTGAAGAAGATCCACAATGGTGGCAAAACTTCATCAAAGAACATGTCACCATTTTGGCGATGAATGAAGACGAAGGTGAAGCCTTAACGGGTTCACGGGATCCTCTGCTTGCCAGTGAAAAAGCCTTGGAATGGTGCGACATGGTATTAACCACAGCGGGTCCAATCGGGCTTTATACTGCGGGTTATACTGAAGATTCTGAAAAACGCGAAACGACTCACACGCTGTTGCCGGGTGCTATCCCTGAATTTAATCGTTATGAATTTTCCCGTCCAAAGCTTAAAAGTGACTGTGAAACACCAATCAAAGTCTTTGCCCACATTTCACCTTACATGGGCGGCCCTGAAAAAATCGGTAACACTAATGGCGCTGGCGATGGCGCATTATCGGCGTTATTGCACGATCTGGCGGCCAATACTTTCCACAAGACTAACGTGCCAGGCTCAAGTAAACATAAGCGTGATGGACTATGTTATTCCTCGTTTTCTCAAGTGTGTAAGTACGCTAACCGCGTCGCCTACGAAGTCTTAGCCCAGCATAGCCCGCGTTTATCCCGTGGTTTACCTGAGCGCGAAGATAGCTTAGAAGAATCCTACTGGGAAAGATAAGTCGATAGCTGTATTGGTATTAAGCTAACTGATTTACGCTAGGGCAATAACGGCAAACCGTTGTTGCCCTTATTTTTATGGCGTTTATCAATAATCAATTAACTAAGCATTAATTTTAACTACAGGCAGTTGCGAATAAATGTTAACGTTAGTTGGGTTCAGGTAGTCCAAATACAGCGATAATTTAAGGTGGAATTTTCGGTGAAAGCGCAAATCTTAAGAGAAATGAAGGTACTCACGGCCATAGAGCCTGAGTTCGAAGTGCAACGTCGTGTCGCGTTTATTAAAACCAAACTAAAAGAAGCACGCAGCAAGGCATTGGTATTAGGGATCAGCGGTGGGGTGGATTCTTCTACTGCTGGGCGTTTGTGTCAGTTAGCGGTGGACAGTTTAAACCAAGAAAATAGCCAAGGCGGTTACCAGTTTATCGCTGTGCGATTACCCTATCAGATCCAAAAAGATGAGCATGAGGCGCAATTAGCCTGTCAGTTTATTCAGCCCTCTAAGTTGGTCACTGTGAATGTGCATCAAGGCGTTGATGGTGTGCATAGCGCTACCGTTGCCGCGTTAGTCGAAGCTGGATTGCCTTTGCCCGATGTGGCGAAGGTTGATTTTGTGAAGGGTAACGTCAAAGCCCGTATGCGGATGATAGCGCAATACGAACTCGCCGGACTCGTGGGCGGGCTTGTGGTAGGGACAGATCACAGCGCCGAAAATATCACAGGTTTTTACACTAAATGGGGCGATGGTGCCTGCGATTTAGCGCCATTATTTGGTCTTAACAAGCGCCAAGTTCGTCAACTTGCCGCTTATCTTGGTGCGCCAGAATCGTTAGTCTATAAAGCGCCGACCGCGGATTTAGAAGACAATAAACCGTTACTCGAAGATGAAGTCGCGCTTGGCTTAACCTATGCGCAAATCGATGATTTCCTTGAGGGTAAAGACGTCGGCAAGGCGGTTGAAGACAAGTTGATTGGTATTTATAAGGCGACGCAGCATAAACGTCAGCCTATTCCAACCATTTACGACTAACCCTGAATCGTCCTTGAATATGCACTCGTTTGAACTCTGTTCACGAGTGCTTTTTTATGCCTTTGTTATTTGGTGACTAATGCTGTGGTGACAGCCGTTACCACAATCATAATGGGATTATTCACTGTGTTGGGGCTCTGGCGTTGCTAAGTGTTGGCGTGTCAGGGCGATCAGTTGGTTTGGGTATTGGCGATAATCCAAATAGGGCGTGAGTACACAATGCTGTCCTGGCGAAGATGGCAGCTTAAGTGCGGTTATGGATTTATTTTGGGCAGTTAAATGCTGCGCACCGGAATCGTTCACGGACATGGTGAGCCCTAAAGCATTTGCAGCTACTTGCCCCGCAATGAGATGAATCTTAGAATTTGCCATCAGCTCTATAGCGCCTATGCAGAGCAGTTCATTTTGCTTAAGTAACACTTGGTCACGATAGCTGCGCCAATCTTCTCCAACCGCGCTGACTTTTGCCATAATAGTGAAGATCTTACGCCAATGATTGCCATTGAGAGCTATAAGAGTCGCGACAGCATCTGGCTGAGTGTAATGCCAGCTCTCAGGTACCAGCGGCGCAGTAGGAAGATAGTAGGCGAAGCTAGCGTGTGGATTACCGATTATCATCGAGAGTGTATAAGTTTCGTTGGCATAAGACTATTTTCGATCCTAACCCGATTAAGGCCTATGCAGTTAATAAAATTGCGAGATGAGTAAATTGGGGTGACTAAATTGAAGTGACTAAATTGGAGTGATTAAATTGTACTGTTTAAGTGGTTTTTATCGCGGTAAAACGTTTGAAGGATGTTTTTATCTACCCGTATAATCTAGTTGCACATTTTATCTTCATATAGGAACAGCGATGAAGGCTATCATCATAGGTTCGACAAAACACCTATTTTTAGCTGCAGTGTATGCGAGTATTGGCATAGTGGTGGCGTTACTCGCGACAGGGATCTATTTTCTTAATGCGCGCCCTGAGCTGTCACTTTGGCATACGGTTGAGCTAAAAAATGAGTTCCATTACAATACCAAACTTGCCAATTTTAATGAGTACTTAGCGCTAGAAGACCGCTTATTCGCCGAAGTTGAGCGCAAAGTTGTACAGAAGATTCCTGCCTCTGAACTATCTCCCGTGAACCGCTATGTCAAAAATAGCTTATCCGATCCTGCTCACTGGCCACAAAATTGGAATCGCAGTTATGAATGGCCTGTGGCTAATGCCGAATTTGGAGTATTACTGCTCCACGGTATGTCGGATTCGCCTTATGCTCTATCCAATGTGGCAGTACACTTTAAAGGTAAAGCCCATGTGCTCGGTTTAAGATTGCCAGGACATGGCACGATTCCAAGTGGATTGACTGAGCTTTATTGGCAAGATCTGGCCACAGCAGTGAATTTAGCCACAGCGCATATGCGGCAAACTCTGAAAGATAAACCGTTATTTGTGGTGGCTTTTTCGACGGGTGCTGCCGTCGCGCTGAACCATGAGTTAGAACGTATAAGCCATGATAAAGCCCCTGATTATGATGGAATGATTTTTATCTCTCCCGCGATAGGGCTAGCGCCATCTGCGGCGGCTGCACGCTGGCAGAGTTGGATAGGACGATTGTTGGAGCTGGATAAACTGCAATGGAACAGTATTCAAGTTGAGTACGATCCCTTTAAATACACCTCTTTTGCGGTTAATGCGGGCGATGTAGTTTATCAATTAGCCCTGCGTAACCAAGGTTTATTGGCAGGATTAACGCCGAAGCAACGGGCGCAAGTTCCGTCGATACTCACCTTTCAGTCGGTAGTGGATGCAACCGTTTCAACCGCGGCGGTGGTGAATAATCTGTATCAAACATTGCCAGAAAAAGGTCATGAGCTAGTGCTGTTTGATATGAACCGACTCGATGTGAATGCCAAGATGGTATCCAATGATCCGCTTGCGGGCTTATTGGCGAACATTAATAACCCTGAGTTACATTATCGCGGCACTGTGGTGGAAAATATCAGTAATGAAACCACGCAGGTTCAGGCGCGCAGCTTTGGTTTAGATGCGCTGGGTAACGTGGTCACAGAAGGCAAGGAACAAGCGCGTGCATTAGATTTGTATTGGCCAGCAGGTGTGTATTCTTTATCCCATGTTGCGCTCCCCTTTGGTGTGGATGATGGCCTCTATGGCGCTGTTATTCAGCCTGATTTACATCGGATCCAAATTGGTGCCTCAGCTTCGCGGGGGGAGCGCGGCTTGTATAGTGTGTCAGCATCTGAAATGTTACGACAGAAATGGAATCCCTTTTTCCCATATCTACTCGAGCGCATGGATGAGTACCGACTCGCCCATATGCACTCGCATTGAATGATGATTTAGTAAACGGGTGTCATTATGTCTGTTCTGCAGCTAAATCCTGTTTGAGTATGGACGTAATCAGTATCGATCAATCATTATCGACGAAAATTGTGTCATTCAGAACATAAACTAAGCAGTTGATCAAAGAGATGTAATGAAGCCCTTGCGCAGTTGCGAGGCAATTGCTACAGTTCTGGCTCGCTTAAGATAAACCCCATAAACAGTATCTTAGGTGATAAGTAATTGAGCAAAAGCCGTAAAGATTATTGCTAAACTATATTTAGCTAAGTCAGCACAGGTATGCAATATACTTAAAAATTCGGTATGTAGCGCAGCCCGGTAGCGCACTGTCATGGGGTGTCAGGGGTCGGAGGTTCGAATCCTCTCATACCGACCAAATTTCTCTTATTAAGAGTATGAAAAGCCTCACTTTTTAAGTGGGGCTTTTTAGTTTTAGAATTCCACATCGCAAAACTCTCGCAAAATACTCGCAAAACCTCCTATCAAAACTAACCATTAAAGTGCATTAGTGTTTTGTTCGTAAGCTAATGATGTGGGCAACAAAAGTAGCTTTAGTTTGCATTTATTAGACTGCTTGAGAGTCGATATTGTCATCTATTAAATAGAGAGTCTGGGGGGGCTTCGGAAAAAGGTAACCTTAGTAATCTTTAAAAAATGACTATTTTAAGTAATTGAAATTATGAGTAATTTACGTTTCGATAAAGGTAACATTTATAGTAACTAAAGAGTAATCATATTACCTTTTTAGATAGTAATATTTTGTATTTAAATAGTTGAATAAATTCAAATACCTAAATAAAGATTACCTTTAAGGTTACCTTTCATTACCTTAAAAGGGTAATCTTTATAAACTATTATTATCAATAGCTTATAACTTGTTTTTCCATGTGATTACACTAGTTACCTTTTTCCGAAGCCCCCCATGCTACTTTAGCATTGCGCCGAGATAGAACATTCTACGATGTAAGTTCGATTTTGCGTTTTTTTGCGTTGTTATTCATCAGGTTGAATTACTGAGAAACCCTGCATAAAGCCTCAAGACTCTCAGTTGCATTATTGCATTTTTTTCACCCGATAAAGCGCGCAGGCGTGGCGTGGGTCTGACGGCGCGCGCTGGGTTGAAAGTGGGGGTAAATCGCAGGCAATAAAAAACCGCCCTAGGGCGGTTGATGGGAATGGGGTTCCGATAGTTACTTGGCTTCGGTTGCGACCGCCAGCTGGTACGGCTTGAAGCGGACTATCTCTTCGCCGGCCCAGTCGTTGATGGCCAGTAGTGATTGGCGAATACAATCCAGCTCGTTAGCATCAAATACCTGTGCCGCCTTGCCGGCATCACCAAAGCCGCCGGTATTGTTGGGCACAATCCCCATGAGTTGAGGCGGTACGCGGTGCGATGCCAGCTGGTCGTCACGGCTGACGTTCTTAATACTCAAAAACTCATCATTCGCGGCAACTTCTGCCACTGGGATTAATTTAACACCGTCCTTATTACCACCAGGCGCATGCAGAAACACGTTGCGGAAGTTGCCAGGGCCTTTGCTGTTCCTTAACGCTTCTCGTAACTTGTCGACGTCTTTCTCATTCACGGTTGAGTCGGTGAGGTACATGATAAATCCGGCATGGCTACCGTTCTCATAGTATCGACGCCTAAAGATTGTTGCGCTTTCATTTAGCAGTGATGAGTTCATGCTAGCCACATAGTCGGGGATGCCATAAACCTCTTGGTTTAGGTCTGGATCTTTTACATGAAAGATTGATGCTTCGGGAAACTCCATTTCTTCGTGAAAATTAGGTACCCACCAATACTGATTAGGTTTAATACCTACTCGAGTATATTTAGCCGGCGAGGCTTGATACTTCAATGCACCGCCAAGGCGATTCTTAATGACTTGCACATAGGCATTATCAAAAACCAAATAGTCGAGCACAATGGCGGAAAAGTCATACAGGCTGAGCTTAGGATGCGGGATAAAACAACTTTTTAGAATGTTGCGCTTTACCTGAATCGCGCTGGCATGATGCACAGAAGCACGATAAATCCGACTTAGGCCCGTCAAGGACAGCGGCGGCTCATAGTACTTGCCGTTAGACATGGCCTCAAGATAGTCGAAAATCTCCCGCTGGCTCAGCACCGGCATGGGGTCGCCAAAGGTAAAGGTTTCAATTCGTTGCTCTTGCGGTCCTTGCTGCTGTTGCTGTTTGGCTGTCATAGCTCGAGCCTTTCTATATTTTGCCATCAGTCGTAAATCTCCATCGTCGATGTACTGGTGCCGCTGGTATCCAGTGGCTCATTGTAAAGCGCATGCATTGCCGCCCACGCGATATCGGCGTGGCTAATTTCTTCACTGCGAGCGGATTCATAGGTAATTTGTCTGCCGCTGGCGGTCAGGGTTTTGCGAATGCTAATGAATGCCTGGGCGAGGTCGGTCCAACCTGCGTCATATTCCAAACGGCCTTTGCTGATCACGTCATAGGCCTTGATCACCATCTGACTTTTCAGCACAGGGTTGTAGAGGAATGGCGTGACCTGCGGGAAAAACTTCTTCACCAGTTGATACACAGCTTCACCCAGTCCCGTGGTATCGATGCCGATAAAGGTCACGTTGTATTTATTGCAGATATCCTGAATTGCTTTGGCCTGCGCCTCAAAGTCCATCCCGTTCCAACGGTGTTTTTCAATCACGCGGAACTTACCGCCTGGCACAGCAGGCGGGCAGATCACGATGCAACCTGCGCTATCACCTTTGCCGCCTTTGTTAGGGTCGTAACCAATCCACACTTCACGGTGCGCCAGCGGTCTTGGCGCAAAGGGTTTGTAGTCTGTCCACACTTCCCACGAGTCAACCATGCAGCGCTGCATCATCACCATAGGGAACACCGACATAGTGTCGTCGATGAACTCGCACATCAGCAGGTTTGAATATTCGTCAGGGCTGTACTCTAAGTGCAGGGTATCGGGGTCGAATAAGTTGCAACCTTTACGGATAGCATCATCGACCGTGACCACTTGGCGCCATTGGCCATCCTCACACCTGCGGCCATTTGCTAGGGCACTATGGCTCACATCAATCTCAATGCGATCGGCTTTTGGGCGGCCACGATTAAACAATGTGCCAGTCCAAAATGGGTAGGCGTCGTGGGTAATCGATGACGGGGTAGAAATGTAGGTTTGGCGCCATTTGGCATGGATAGCCATACCTGAGGCGACCTTGCGGAACTCTTGGAACTTGTGGATCCAAAAGTACTCATCCAAATACAGGTTGCCGTGGTACGACTGAGCTGTTCTGGCATTGGTGCCCAAAAAGTACAGAATGGCACCGTTGAAAAGCACAATAGGATCGCCCTTGAGTTCAATGCCGGTGACATCCTTCACGAACTGAATGATGTACTGCTTAAACACATGGGCCTGCGCTTTACTGGCCGACAAAAAGATTTGGTTACGGCCCGTTACTAGCGCATCAATAATGGCTTCATGGGCAAAAAAGTAAGTCGCGCCAATTTGGCGAGACTTTAAGATGTTGCGTATACGCTGGGTGAGTCCTGCTGTGTACCATTCCTTTTGATAGGCAAACATCGAGCCTTGGAACGCTTCAATCAGCTTTTCCAAATCCTCTTCGCTCACATGGTTCTTCACCGGCTGCTTTTTAGGTCCAGCATTGCGGTTTTGTACGTTTGGATTGAGGTCTGCCTCATTGCCGCCATTGTGATAGCGAGTGATGCGGGCAATGCGCTCCAGCTGCCGACCGAGTAGGTCTATCTCCTTAAAATCCTTGCCGTCTTTATCCTCTTTGTTGATGAGCTGCAGCATGCGCATTTCAAGCGCAGAGTCCACCCTGTCAATGGGCTTGGCATCTTCCCAGGCATCGCGTTTTTTCCAACTCGACACGGTACTTTCAGGCAGTTGTAAATGCTGGCTAATCTCGCGGACAGCCCAGCCTTGCCAAAAAAGGTTTTTGGCAGATTGGCGTTGATTCTTATCTGTAGAGATTTGGGGATTCAGTTTCATGGCGCCAGTGTAAATAGCCCAATACCGAAAACCCTGCTGTTTAAGCGGTATCGGTTTCCTTATACCGCCCGAAGCCCTTGCCCATCATCGCCTTGCTCTTGACCATACAGGCAGCAGTTAACAGACCTAATTCAACCCCAAAGGGCGACAAAATGGCTAAGAAATCGAAATTTTTCCGTGTATTTACTGAAGGACATACGACCGACGGCCGAGTCGTTGAGCGCCAGTGGATCACCGATATTGTAGAAACCTATAACACGGCAAAGTATGGCGCCCGTATTTGGCTTGAGCATATTCGCGGTATTACCCCCGACAGCGCATTTAAAGCCTATGGCGATGTGACTGCGGTAAAGGCTGAAGAAGTCGATGGCAAATTAACTCTGTTTGCGCAAATCGAGCCAACAGACGAACTGATCGCCATGAACCAGAAAAAGCAGAAAGTGTATACCAGTGTTGAGATTGATCCCGACTTTGCCAAAACAGGTAAATGCTATCTCTCAGGCTTGGCAGTCACCGATTCCCCCGCATCACTTGGCACTGAAATGCTGGCGTTCTCCGCAACCTGCAAAGACAACCCGCTTAACTCGCGCAAGCAACGCCCCGAAAACCTATTTACCTCTGCAGTGGAAGTGGATTTTGAGTTTGAAGAGGTCAGCGACGAGCCCGGGCTATTTGCCAAAGTCAAAGCGATGCTCGGTAAAAACAAGGCCGAAGCCAAAACCGACTTTGCCGATGTGCATCAGGCCGTTGAAGAAATCGCCCAAGCCGTTGCTCATGCTGAAACGCAATTCGGTAGCAAGGTCACCAAAGGCATGGAAGATTTGACCAAGTTGCAGACGGATTTTAATGAGCTCAGCACGCAATTTAATGCACTCAAGACTCAGCTCGAAAAAGAAGAGCCAACAGGCCAACGACGTTCACCCGCAACCGGTGGCGACACCAACATGAAAACCGATTGCTAAGGAGCAAACATGCGCAATACAACTCGTACACTTTTTAACGGTTACCTAGGCCAAGTCGCCACGCTCAATGGCGTAGAAACAGCAACCGCCAAATTTACCGTTGAACCAACAATCCAGCAGACGCTAGAAACCCGAATGCAAGAAAGCTCGCAGTTCTTGACGATGATTAACGTTGTACCTGTCACCGAAAAGTCAGGCGAAAAGTTAGGCCTTGGCGTTAACGGTACGATTGCTGGCACAACTGATACGACTCAAAGCGATCGCCAAGCCATTGACCCAACCGATTTAGATGCACTGGGTTATGACTGTACCCAAACCAACTTCGATACGGCGCTTCGCTACGCCAAAATCGATATGTGGGCTAAGTTCCCTGATTTTCAGGCGCGCATCCGTGATGCCATTCTGAAACAGCAAGCACTCGACCGCATCATGATTGGCTTTAACGGTACCAGCCGCGCGGCTACCTCTAACCGCGCAAATAACCCATTGCTGCAAGATGTAAACATCGGCTGGCTGAAAAAAATTCGCCAGCATGCACCGCAGCGTCATATGGCAGAAGTGGTTGAAGGCTCTGGTAAAATTGTCATCGGCACCGATTACGCCAACCTCGATGCTTTGGTATTCGACATGGTTAACAACATGATTGATCCATGGCACCAAGACGATACTGAGCTGGTTGTGATTTGTGGCCGTAAGCTGTTGGCTGATAAGTACTTCCCGATTATCAATAAAGACAACGTCCCCACTGAAACCATGGCCGCTGACATGATCATCAGCCAAAAACGCATTGGCGGATTAGGCGCGGTGCGTGTGCCGCATTTCCCCGCTAACGCCTTGCTGGTCACGCGCCTGGATAACCTAAGCCTCTACTGGCAAGAAGGCGCTCGCCGTCGCAGTGTGATTGACAACCCTAAACGTGATCAAATTGAAAACTACGAATCATCAAACGATGCCTATGTGGTTGAAGATTATGGCTGCACAGCTTTTGCCGAAAACATTGAGATGGGAGCATAACCATGACATCACCCGCCCATAAACGCTTTCATGGCGTGTTAGCGGCAGCGCGGGGAACGGATTCCCCCTTAAGCGCTCGCTCCGAAAATACCTACGAGCTCATGCTCATGCAGCTTACCGAACATCGCCGCATCTTAAAAACAGTGCAGGCGCTCGCGCGTAAGCTACAGGCTAAATCGCAATTCTTGCCTGAATATGATGCCTATATCGACGGCACCATTAAGGGCGACTGTGGCGTGCAGGATGAAGTATTCGTGATTGTGCTGCTGTGGCATATCGACGTTGGCAACATCGACCGCGCGATTGAGCTGGCCGCATACGCGCTTAAGCATGATTTGGTGATGCCAGACCGCTTTGAGCGCAATCTGGCTTGCACCATTGCCGAAGAAATTGCCGAAACCGCCGCGCGCGTGATTGAAACTGAAACCCCAGTAAAAAGTGAGCAATTAAAGGCTGTGCTTGAACTCACGGCCGAGTGCGACATGTACGACGAAGCGCGCGCTAAGTTGCTGCGTCAAATGGGGCAAGCATTTGAAGCTGAAGGCGAGTTAACCGCTGCGCTCGACGCCTATCAACAAGCATTAGCCCTAAACGATAAAGTGGGTGTGAAGAAGTTTATCGAGAAAGTCACTCGTGATCTTAAGAACGCCGACAAACAAACAACCGAAAGCACTGAGCCCTCAGAAACACAAGGCAGTGCTGGTTAACCGAGCGACCCTCGCAACCCGTGCGGCGCTGGCAAAGTAGCGTTATCCAATTTCACTACTTAAGCCAGCCCACCGCACAACCTAGCCGCAAGCAGGTAAACATGAGTTTTATCGCCTCAGCACCAAGCAGCGCACCCAAAACCATCACTAACAGTGAGTTTTGGCCTGATATTGATTTAGCTAAGCTGCGCGAGGCCATGCGCCTTGATGGCACTGTGACCAATGAGCGGCTTGAGCACTCCGCAATCAATGCAGCGCTGCAGACAAACAGTGATCTCAAGGATTGGCGTATCGGGCAGCAAATCTTGGGCTTTGACGGTTTAGAACAGGTGCCAGCCGAGCAAATCAACGGTCAGAGCATCTATTTGCAATTGTATTTACGCGCGGTGTACTGCCTCACCAAAGCCAATCTCATTGAGCGTTATAGCGATTTTGATAGCACGGCCAAGGGGCTAAAGGCGGGTGAAGTGCTTGGTGATAGCGTTGACGATCTTCGCCGTGATGCACGCTTTGCTATTCGCGACATCTTAGGCGAAAGCCATGTCACGGTGGAACTCATTTAATGAGTAGCTTGCAGGCAGTGCGCAGCATCGAGGGCGATACCGTCGATAAGATTTGTTATCGATACCTTGGGGCAACGGCTGAAATCACTGAGCAAGTGTTAGATGCTAACCCGCAGCTGGCCGCCATCGGCCCTATATTGCCAAACGGTACGCTGGTACTTCTTCCTGTGCAGGTGGCCGCGCCGACACAGCCAAACTTTATTCAACTATGGGATTAATGATGAGCGAGCCAATTTCAGCGACATCAGCCACATCTGCAGTCGTCACCGCCAGCGTGCTTACATTAGTGCCAGGGGCTGAACCTGCAGTCATGATCGGCGCGTTTACTGGTGCCGTGTTGTTCATTATTTCGAATGACGCCGCGGGGAATTATCAGCGTATCGGGCTGTTTATTGTGTCATTTTTGGGCGGCGTACTGTGCGCCAATTGGGCCGCCAATGCTTTGAGCGCATTACTGCCAGATGCCTTGCAGGTCAATGTGGGCATGGCAGCATTAATTTCATCCGCCTGTGTTGTGCGCATGCTGCAGTATTTTATGAAACTCACCAATAACCCAGAAAGTTGGCTCAATGCCCTACGTGGGCTTAGGGGGAAATGATGCTGATCATCAATGCCATTATTTGCAGTTTGATTGTGTTGCGCCTGGCTTTGTTTGTACGAACAGGGCGGCATCGAATCTTCATTAGCATTTGCGCCTATCTCATCACCGTTGCCGCAGGCATTGAGGTCATTCTCACTGTGTATGGCGTCGCCACAGTGCCAAGTTATGCGGAGCTATTTCTAAAGGCCACGCTCTGCATCGCCATTTTCCAAGTGCGGGGCAATGTTGCGCATCTGCTGCAACTCAATACGAATAAAGCTGGCAGCAGGCTAGGGCGTATTCCCCGCCCACAAACATTCAAAACCAAGCATAGGTAATTGAGATGACTCTAAGAAAAGGCAGTAATGGCACGGCAGTGCGTGATTTACAACAACGGCTCAATGTCGCTGGCGCGTCATTAACGGTAGATGGTTGGTTTGGTGATGCAACCCAAAAGGCCATCGAGCAATTCCAAGACAAGCAAGACTTACCACGAACTGGCTATGCAGGGGTAAGAACGCTGGCATTGCTCGCGGGCGAAAGCCGCAGCAAGTTTATTCACCACTCACAATTAGCTGATGCTGCAATGGTGCTGGGCGTCTCGTTTGCCGCCATGGCCAGCGTGGCAGAGGTGGAATCTAACGGCTTTGGCTTTTTCGCCTGTGGTAGGCCAACGATTTTATTTGAGCGTCATGTGTTTTATCGCGAGCTGCTGGAACAAGGCGCCGCAGTGGCAGAGCTTGCGGCTAAATACCCGAATATTTGCAACCCAGCCCGTGGCGGTTATACCGGCGGCAGTGGTGAATATCAACGGTTTGCTATTGCGTACCAGCTTAATCCGGAGGCCGCAATTTGTGCCTGTAGCTGGGGCATGTTTCAGATCATGGGCTTTCATTGGCAAGCCTTGGGCTATCCATCACCGCAGGCATTCAAGCAAGCCATGGAAACATCAGAGGGTGAGCAGCTCAAGGCCTTAGTCAAATTCATCGAGGCAGACCCTATTTTGCATAAGGCACTCAAAGCGCGTAAGTGGGCAGAGTTTGCCAAGCGCTACAACGGCCCGGCCTATAAAGAGAATGACTACGACATTAAATTAGCGCGCACGTATCAGCAGTTTACTGCCGCGAGCCAGTCGCAGGGCGCCGATAATGTTGTCGCTGCTTAGTCGGTTTATTCGGCCTTTTGCTGGCTATTTAATTGTCGCCGCCATTGGGGTTGCGCTCACCATGGCGTGTGTGATTTATCAGCAACAAGAGCGGCTTAGTCAGTTGCAGCAGACGCAGGGCGCAATGTTGCAATCGTTGACACAAACATCACAGTCCTATTTTGAATTAAAGCAGCTATCAGCCGAAAACCAACAAGCGCAGGCAGAGCTACGAACGCAGCTAGCCAGCGTGAAAAGCACGAGCCAATACCGAAAAAACAAAATTGAGGAGTTAAAAAGTGAACTTAGTGATGTTAAAGCCTGGGCTGATGCTGTTCTGCCTGATGATATTCGCCGGCTGCACCAGCGCCCCGACATTAGTGGCAGTGCAGAGTACCGTCGTTGGTTGTCCACTCGTGATCCCTTGCCAGTTGCCGGCGAGCAACCCCATCAGCAATCAAGGGATAAGCAGTGAGCTCGATAGCTGCGAAACGGCTTGGCATGACTGCGCTGCGCAAATCGATATGATTATCGAGTGCCAAACTAAACAAGAAGCTAAACAGAAAGTTAAGCAGCAAGCCAAAGAATTAAGTCAGAAAGAAGGGAAACGCCATGAATAAGCCGGCGCAGCTGCGTGAGTTGTTATCCAGTCACGTTCCCCACTTGCAACAAAACCCTGATTGCCTGCACGTCTTTATCGAGAACGGCAACATCATCGCCACCGGTGCGGGGCAAAACCTGAGTTTTGAGTATCAATTCAACTGCGTATTAATCGTGACAGACTACGCCGCCCATGCTGATACGCTTATCGTGCCGATTTTAGGTTGGCTTGCATCGCAGCAACCAGAGCTATTATTTAACCCGGACAAGCGCGAGGCTGGCTTTAAATTCAAAGCGGAAATCATTAATCACACCACTGCTGACATCGAAATTGTGTTGGCATTAACTGAGCGAGTAAAAGTTGTTGCGGGTGAAGGGATGCAGCTTGAAGTGACGCACTTACCTGAACCCGTTTTCAATGACGAAGCGATTGATTGGACGCTTTACACCAATGGAATTGAAGTGCCATGGCCACCGACGATTTAAACCGACTGAATGAGTTGTTTGACGGGCTAATACAACAATTATCCCCTGCTGCGCGCAAGCAACTAAGCCGCGATATTTCAAGACGCTTAAGAGCAAGCCAGGCACAGCGGATTAAGCAAAATACTGCGCCAGATGGCAGCGCATTTGAGGCTAGAAAGCCCCAGCCTACATGGGCGAAAAGGCTTAGGGCTATCAAAAAGAAGCTGATGTTCCAGAAAATTATCAGGCAAAAATACTTAAAGCCTGAGTATTCAGCATCAGCAGCCAGTGTTGGGTTTACGGGGTTTATTTCCCGCGTAGCGACCGAGCATCAATATGGGCTTAGAGGACGGATAAACGAGCGGATATCGGCACAATATCCGCAGCGTGAATTATTGGGGTTCACGGTTGATGAACAGGAAATGATAGAAGAGGCTATCGTTAGGCATTTAGCGATCATGTACTAAATCCATCATCCAACTAAAAACTCAAACAGCTTTGAGACAAATGCATGTTAGCTCATCAGCTATAACTGGTGAATTTCAAAAAATTTCTATTGGGTAACGCCTAAATAACAGGCTAAGTAATGGTTGGCTAAAATTGTGAGCGAAGCGAAACGTAGCCAACTGTTACGTGTCCTTGTTGATTTTCTTGTTAGCTGTCTTTTGAGGAATAAAAATTCGATTCAAAATTCTAGGGATTGAACCATTTTCGATATATTTATAGCTCAAAGAAGAAATATAATGAATTATAACAGTTAGAGTTAAAAGTATACCAACCTCCTGAAACATACTAAAGTCATTGCCAGAAAAATGAAGTAAAACACCTAAAACTAAAACATGACTTAGATAAATAGAATACGAATAATCTCCAGATCTTATCAAAAATTTAGCAAGCCAATTTGAATATGAAATTCTTGATTCTAACAGTATGCAAGACAATACAATACAGCTAGCAGCAATGGTTTTATGTATTAACCCAAACCCTAAAACCCCCGAAAGCATGATTAAAGAAACGATAAGTAATACTGATACCTGAATATATGAAGGAAACAAATTATTTATTCTTTTAAATATATCACTCCTAAAATAAAAACCTATCGCAAAGCCAAATAAAAACTGACATATTTGAGAACCACCTAGAACTTTCGAATATAGGTTTCCTTCTGGAAAAAACAAAGATAAAAATATAACAAGAGAAGAGCAAATTATTATTGAGTATTTTTTAGCTATACCAATGCTAATAGCTAATATCGTATAGAATGCCATTTCAAGAATTAAAGTCCAACCGACTGTTAGTACTGGGTAGAGCCCTATACCAGATGGATTTTGTGAAGGAACCAGAAAGTAAGATTTAATTAAACTTTCGCCATTAAAACTTGTAAACCCAAACTCTTTAGGAAATATGAATAAAAGCACAATCAAAATGGATGTATAGAACCAATAAGCAGGAGCAACCCTTGATATTCTTTTTACAAAAAAACTAGTAGCAGTTATGCCTGTATTTTGTGAAACTAGATACATGACCAGCCCACTTAAAATAAAAAACAAATCTACGCCAAAACTTCCACGTGTTGACATAACACTCCCAATGAGCGTTTTAGATTCAAAGTTATGAAACAGCTGCATGTAATGGTGATAAACAACCAACCAAGCAGCAAAGGCTCGAAGTATTTGTAAAGAATATATTTTATTCATAGATATCTTTTTATTTGTTATTGTGGATGTCATTGATTAGCTCATAGTAATGCTGACAGCTAACGTTTAGTTAAGGGGCGGGCTTTAGCCCGTCCCAGTGAGCGGAGCGAGCGGTTTGAACCAGTTGTTAGGCGTTGTACAGCCTTGCCCATTAACGCGTCATCACCCAGCAGCTCCCGATAAGGCTCAAATGGAAGATTGCCATCGTTAACTTGGCGCTTAATAAAAATTTGCATACGCCAAGTATCAGGTTCTGGTTTATCAAAATCGAAATCTATACCGCCAGTATCTAGGGTTTTATAGACGTCAACACCAATGCCGTGAGTGCGCATGTACCATGCCGTGCCTGGAATGATATGATTTCCGCGATACTCACGGAGCAGAATGTCTTCAGCTTTTTCCAAGCCAAAGCTTCGAGTAATGAGTTCCTTTGCCCAAGCGACCTGAGCGTACCAAAGAGGAATTACTGTTTTTATTGGGTTCACATCCATGATTGCCTCAATGCCTTAAGATTTTATTAGTGCGCATGCGCGTTTACCTCATTATACCAGTAAAAACGCGCATCATTAACTGTCTGTATTGCAAAGAACTTATCAGCTTTTTATCTAATAGACCATCCGGAAAAACGCGCATGCGCGTTTTCCAAACCTATTAACTAATTTTGGTAAGGCTTATGCGATTGATTTTTAAGGGTTTTATAAATTTTAGTCTGGATGGACGCGCAAACTAATGAGTTTAAAAACACTCAAAAGCATCTAAATTTAAATACGACTGTATACCCATACATTGTTAGTCGCTTTACGATAGGGCTAAACATTTGGTAAATAGATGAGATTTTGTAGGGCAATTCATTCATCAGTTTTCAATTCACTAAATGAATGCCAGCCTGCTTTGGGGCATGAATAAGTTTGAAGTAACTTTTAATCGTATCTTGCGCTATAACTTCCCACATACCACTCAAAGCCTTTGCGGCTCGCCATACAACTGGCAACCATAGCCGCATGAACACGACCGCCGCGATTACTGAACTTACACGCCGTATCGATAACCTTTTACGTATTGGCACCGTTGCCGAAGTAAAGGGCGATTCGTGCCGCGTAAAAACAGGCGAGTTACTTACCCAGTACCGGCCCTTTTTTACTCGCCGCGCCGGCACGGCCAAAACCAGCTGGCGGCCTACCGTTGGCGAGCAAGTGATGCTGCTGTCGCTTAGCGGCGACCTTACAAACGCCTACATTCTGCCTGCGCTTTATAGTGATGAAAACCCAGAGCCTGACGATAACAACAACCGTGAGCGCACCACCTACCCAGATGGCGCGGTGATTGAGTACGATCCAGATACCAGCGCGCTTAAAGTGACCGGTATTAAAACCGCCACCGTACAGGCGAGCGAGCGGGTGACTATCGACTGCCCAAACTCGGTATTTACGGGCAACTTACAGGTAAAGAAAAAGCTTACCGTAGAACAAGGCGCTAAGGTCACAGGCGCGATTGAACACAACGGAAAAATGACGAACTCAGGCGGCGTAAGCATCGACGGTATTAATTTTGGCACCCATAAACATGGCGGTGTCGATACCGGCTCGGGCACTTCAGGAGACCCGCAATGAGCGCCAATGAAAAATGGCAAGGTATGAATCGCTTTACTGGCCAAAGCATTAGCGAGTCGCAGCATATCAGCCAAAGTATCCAGGACATATTAACCACGCCATTAGGTTCGCGCGTGATGCGTCGTGACTATGGTAGCGCCATTTTTGAACTTATCGACCAACCCCAAAGTGCAGCGGTAAAGCTGCAGATTATGGCGGCGGCAGTTATCGCGCTAACCCGTTGGGAGCCGCGTATTCGCATTACTGAGATTGAAATTATCAGTGGTGACAGCGACGGCAAAGTGCAATTCAACTTAGTGACCGACCGCATCGACACTCAACGCGGCCAATTATTCGAGGCCACCTATGGCTGAGCTAATCGACTTATCTAAAGTTCCTGTGCCTGACATCATCCAGCCGTTGAGCTTTGAGCAGCGCTTTGCTGCGCTAAAGCAATTACTGATTGATATCGACCAAAGCTATGAAGCTGTGCTGGCACTGGAATCCGACCCTATTACCAAATTACTGCAGGTGTTTGCCTACCGTGAAATGCACTTGGTTGCGCAAATTAATGATGCTACGCGCGGCAATATTTTAGCCTCATCAACAGGTAATAATTTGATTGCATTAGGCTCGCGTTATGGCCTCGCGCCATTAGTTATCCAAGCGGGAAATCCAACTGCAGTACCTCCAATTCCTGAAATTTTAGAGGATGAGCAATCCTTTAAGCGCCGCGTGCAAATGGCATTTGATGGCTTAAATACGGCAGGAAGTATCGACGGTTATATCTTTTTTGCGCTGGGCGCCGATGGCCGCGTGGCTGATGCCAAAGCCGTGAGTCCTGAACCCTCTGAAATGGTGGTCACCATTCTGTCTATCGAGGGTAATGGTGCTGCCAGCAATGAGCTGCTTATCAAGGTGCGTGACGTCTTTGGCGTGAGTGCCGACGGCTTATCACAGTCAAATACCCCGTCAAAAGTGCGGCCGCAGGGCGATAGAGTCTCCATCCAATCGGCAGAAATCATTAGCTATAACGTAGAGGCCCAATTGCAGATACTGCCGGGGCCTGATTCTCAAGTGGTGTTAGCCGCCGCTAATCAAGCTCTAGCACTCTACCAAAAGGAGCAGCGCCGCTTAGGGGCTGATATTACCCGCTCGGGAATATTCAAAGCGCTGCACCAAAACGGCGTCAATAACGTCAATCTGATTAGCCCATCCGCTGATGTAACCGTGCTTGGCCATCAAGCGGCGTATTGCACCAGCATTAATGTCTCAATAGGGGGTGTGGGTGAATAATCGGGTTTCTTCATTATTGCCACCTAATGCATCCCAGCTTGAGCGCGATATCGAGCAAGTGATCGCCAGCTCGTTGGATTTGCCATTGTCTATTGCTGACCTGTGGGACCCGTTTCGCTGCCCATTGTCTTTGTTGCCTTGGCTAGCATGGGCCTACTCAGTTGACCAATGGGCGGACAGTTGGCCTGAAAGCGTTAAGCGCCAGGTCGTTAACGATGCTTTTGGTATCCATCGATTTAAAGGCACTCCATACGCGGTGCAGCGGGCACTTAACAGCCTAGGTATTAAAACCAATATCTTAGAGTGGTGGGAAAGTGCAGGCAGCAACATGCGTGGCACGATGAAAGTGCTCGCGTTAGTTAACGACAATATCACTGACGAAAATGAAGGATTGATAACGGCCAAAATGCTCGCCATGGTGACAGAGGCTATTCGTGCCTCAAAGCGCGGTTCGATCCATTTCGATGTTGAGCTTGGTATCTCATTTGAAGAATCGCTTTCCATTGCAGCGGGCATTAGCCCTAGCGTTGGTATATCTGATATCGATGCCGATTCTAATGGCGTTCGCCCTGATGATGTTATTGCCTTAGCTGGCGTATTTGGAACCTCGCATCGTATCGACTGCATAGATACTGATTACCTGTTATCTCCTGTACTACCTGACGAATTGTTATTTACCCATAGGCTTGCGGCGGTGTCGCATCAACTAATCATCTCTGAACACGAATTAACGGGAGTTGTGTAATGGCACTCACACTGCAATTTACCGAGGCGGGCCTTGCCGCTTGCTTATCAGCAAAAGACAAAGGGCTGAGAGCCGAGATCACTCACATGGCGTTTGGCTCAAACGCCTATACGCCCTCTAAAACCCAAACCAGCTTGAGCGCTGAAAAAGAACGCATTGCCATTTCTGATTATCAAGATGGCGGTAAGAGTCTGCGGATGGCGGGTGTGTTTGATGGTGAGCTTGAATACGCCATCAAGGAGATCGGCTTTTACATTGGCACTACTTTGCTAGGCGTATACAGCGCACCGAACAAGACGCTGGGCTACCGAACCCCAGCGGTAAAAGTCGTGCAGTGGTTTACGTTAAATATTGAGGCGCTGCCAACTGACAGCATCACAGTAGTTGTGGGCACTGAAAACCTTAACCTGATTTTAGACAAAGAGTTTATCGCGGGCTGTACGGCATTTTTACAAAATGCGGCGGCAGTGATTAAAAATGCTCACTGGAACATGCAACTCAGTGAGCGCATTAGACAACTAGAGGGATAATTATGAGCTCAATTGCTGAAGAAATTGCGGAGCTAAAAGTCGCGTCCGCAGCACAAACAGCCGCATCACAGTCGTTATCGCAAGAGGTCGCTGGCAAGATGGCGGCTATCGATAAAAAAACCAATGATTCGATTACTAAGGTCGAATCAACCTATGATCAAAAAGCGGCTGGGCTGACCATTATCGCCACCGACGGCTATAAAAAAGCTATCGAGCACAATTCTGGTGGTCGCAATACCGTGGTGTATGACGCCCAAGGCAACCCTAATATTATGTGCGTTATTCCGCGCTTTAATATGGAAGACCTAGGGCTAGTTGACTTAAACCTTGGCACAGGGGTTCACCCTGCGTTTCAGACTAATGGCGTACCACGCGGCGAGATATTAATCGGCAAGTATTTAGCGTCGGCAGCAGACAATGGCAGTGCGGTGATTGGCGGGGCGCAGCCGCGCACATCCGTTAGCTACGATGTCGCAAAAGAGCTGTGTACGCGCAAAGGCGCAAATTGGCACATGATGTCAGTGCACGAATGGGCAGCTATTGCGCTATGGTCTCTCGCCAACGGAACAGTACCGCGTGGTAACACAAACTACGGTCGCTCACACGAGAAAAAGTGGGAAACTGCAAGGCGTTCTGATAATGGCGCACCTGGCGACATCAGCGGCTCTGGTCGAACAGACACAGGCAAAGGGCCTGCCACTTGGAATCATGATCATACCCATTTGGGTGTGTGTGATTTAGTGGGCAACGTCTGGGAATGGTTAGATCAAATGAAGTTAGATAATGGTCAGATTATTACTACGCTGGACAATAACCCTGCGGTAGCTGAAGCAAATTGGCACAGACACGCAGCTTATTTTGACTCGCCTACGAATAGCCAAAGTGGCACAGGTAGCGCTGGCGTGCCGATCCTTAGTAATGCTGTAATAAACCGTAACGGTCCGATGAATGATGACTCACAAGACTATCCCTACCTTAGTGCGTCGCACTTTGCGGCTATCTCTAAAGCTGTAGGGTACGTACCAAACGAGCTATTGCGTAAATTACTAATCGAGTCGGCAACCCCTGCGACGATAGGTGGTTATGTTGGTGCAAGAAATTACGGTGATCGTTTTCCTGTCCGTGGTGGTTATTGGGATGACGGCATGCGTGCTGGGCTGGGAGCGCTCGACTTGAACGGCACACGTTCGAATGCGATTAGTAGCCTCAGTTTCCGTCCAGCTTTCTTTGTGTAGTGCAGTCTAATTCTCAGGAGAAGCCACAATGAATACCTTCGCCTATTTATTTACCGGCGTGTTGCACACTGATGTGTCGCGTGAATACATGAACAACCTAGGCATGAGCACTGAGCAGGTTAACTCTGTGCTCGCTCAGCGTGACTTTGAGCTGTCACAAAATATCGATAAACGTAAGGTTGCATATCGAGAAGAGTCGGACCCGCTTTATATGGAGTGGCAATACGACCAAACGCCAGAAAGCGAGCAACATTGGCGCGATAAAGTGGTCGAGATCAAGCAGCGCTATCCTGTTGCTACTGATGAATGATCAGAGGTTTTTAGGTCAATAAACGACTCTTACCACTCAAACCAGTAGCACCGCTCCGGTGTGCTCTGCAAGCTTAGCCCTGCTTAGTTTTGCAAAACCCACAGCACCGGAGCTTATTATGGATTATCACCACGGGGTCCGCGTCATTGAAGTCAATGATGGCACCCGAACCATTCGCACAGTATCAACCTCAGTCATCGGCATTGTCTGCACCGCCAGCGATGCCGATGCAAAGTTATTCCCGCTAAACACCCCAGTGTTGCTAACCAATGTCATGCAAGCCATTGGCAAGGCGGGCACCTTAGGCACATTAAAGCCCACGCTTGAAGGCATTGCTGATCAAGTCAATACGCTCACCGTTGTGGTGCGTGTTGAGCAGGGGGCGGATGAAACCGCCACAACGGCGAACATTATTGGCACTGTAACGCCACTGGGCCAATACACTGGCCTTAAAGCATTACTGGCGGCACAGTCTTTATTGGGCGTTAAGCCGCGTATTCTTGGCGTGCCTGGATTAGACACTTTACCCGTTGCCACAGCGCTTGCAGCAACCGCCAAAAAACTGCGCGCTTTTGCCTATATCAGCGCCTACGGCTGTGCCACCAAAGAAGAAGCTGTGGCTTACCGTGAAAACTTTGGCGACCGTGAAGTGATGATCATTTGGCCTGAGTTTGTTGCCTTTGATACCGTCGCGGCCGCCAGTGTTAACGCTACTGCGACCGCTCGCGCATTAGGTTTACGTGCGCGTATCGACAAAGAAGTTGGTTGGCACAAAACGCTATCAAACGTCACGGTTAGCGGCGTTACCGGTTTAAGCAAGCCCGTGTTCTGGGACTTACAAGATCCGTCTACCGATGCAGGCTACCTAAACAGTAATGACATCACCACGCTGATTAATCAGTCAGGCTTTCGCTTTTGGGGCTCACGCACCTGTTCAGAAGATCCCTTATTCCAATTTGAAAACTACACCCGCACCGCCCAAGTGTTGGCTGACACCATTGCCGACGCGCACATGTGGGCCGTTGATAAACCGATGACTCCCACATTGGTTAAAGACATTATCGAAGGCATTAACGCCAAGTTCCGCGAGTTAAAAGGCCTTGGGTATATCGTTGACGGCCAAGCCTGGTATAGCGAAGACGTTAACGACGTCAGCACGATTAAGGCTGGCAAGTTGTATATCGATTATGACTACACCCCAGTGCCTCCGCTGGAAGATTTAACCTTCCGTCAAAAAATCACCGACCGCTATTTAGTCGACTTCGCGTCCGCAGTTGCTGCGGCCTAAGGATAACCCATGGCATTACCACGCAAATTAAAACATTTGAACGTCTTTATCGACGGCGATAACTGGATTGGTGAAGCGGAGGAATTCACTCCAGCAAAACTGACGCGCAAGTTTGAGGCTTATCGCGGCAGTGGCATGCCAGGCTCAGTCAATATTGACATGGGGCTGGATGAGTCAGCCCTCGACGTCGAGTTTGTTTTTTCAGGTATAAGCGATGCCATCATCAAACGCCAAGGCTCCGCCAAAATCGAAGGTGTGCAGCTGCGATTTGCAGGCGCAATGCAGCGAGATGATTCGGGCGAAGTCAGCTCCATTGAAATTGTGTGTCGCGGCCGCTTTAAAGAGTTTGATAGTGGCACGCTCAAAAATGGCGATAACAGTACTACCAAGGCCAGCATGAGCTGTACCTATTACAAGATCATGATCGGCGGAGAAGTTCTGCATGAAATCGACATCATCAACATGATTGAAATCGGGCCGGATGGTGTCGACCGTATGGCCGAACATCGCAAAGCCATTGGCTTATAACGCTAACTACCAACCTAAGCCCGCATCGGAGAGCCGTTTGCGGGCATTTTTTAACTAGGCGGCACCGGGCATCCTGCCCTCAAGCCGCATACCGGCCATCCTGGCCATAACAGAGGGTCTAACAATGTCAGTCACTATTACCCATAAAAAAGTCACACTCGATCAAGCCATCAGCCGTGGTAAAGAGTCCGTTACTGAAGTCACTTTACGTAAACCCAAGGCGGGCGAACTGCGAGGATTATCGCTATCTGATTTACTCAATCTTGATGTTAATGCTATCTCCACTTTGTTGCCTCGTATTAGCACGCCGATGATCACCAAAGATGAAGTACTCACCATGGACCCTGCAGACTTAGTTCAAATCGGCGGGGAAATCAGTAATTTTTTGGTGCCGAAGAAGTTACAGATGGACAGTCAGAGCGAGAACGACAGTCAAGCCTCCCTGAGTGCATAGATGATGTGATGGCGGATATCGCCATTATTTTCCATTGGCCGCTATCCGAGATGGCGGCAATGGATATTGAAGAGCTAATGGGCTGGCACGATAAAGCGTTGGATAGATGGGAAAGAATTAACAAGGTTTCACATGACTAAAAAATTAGAGATGCGCGTGTTATTGGCGGCAGTGGATAAAATCACGGGGCCATTAAAAAAGATGCGCCAAGCCAGCGGCATAACCGCCACTCAATTAAAAGAGACGCAAGACAGAGTTAAGTCTCTTAATAAACAGTCAGCTCAAATCGATGGTTATCGCAAGGTGAGCCGCAGCCTTGGTATTACCTCCAATGATTTGGCCAAGGCACAAAAGGAAGTGAAACGCCTAGCGCTTGAGATGCAAAGTAGTCAGGCACCGGCTAAAGCGCTGGTTAAAGAGTACGAGCAAGCTAGGGCGGCAACGGTCAGGCTGAATACTCAGCATAAAAACTTGACCATTAGCCAGCACCGGCAGCGTGAAGCTCTCCGCACTGCGGGGATTGATACTCGTAATCTTTCGCAGCATCAACGCACGTTGACTGCTGATCTTTCTCAGGCTAACAAACAACTCGACCAACAGAAGCGCCGCCTACAACAGGTTTCGGCCCAACAGAAACAGCTATCCGCAGCACAAGCCACTTACCACAAAACCAAAGCACTGCAGGGCAATATGGCAGGTGCGGGCGCAACAGCTGCAGCCTCAGGTGCGGCTACGCTCTATGCTGGCTCGCAGGTGTTACAACCAGGTCTAGATTTTACCGCCGCACAATCCAAGGTTCAGGCATTAACTCGGCTTGATAAGAACGACCCGCAACTCATCGCGCTGCGAAAACAAGCGCGCGAACTTGGCGCCTCAACCAGCTTTACGGCTAACGATGTGTCACAGGGGCAGTCATTCTTAGCTATGGCGGGCTTTGATGCTAAGTCAATAAAACAAGCCATGCCTGGCATGCTCGACTTAGCCAAGGCCAACGATACCGATCTCGCGGTGACGTCCGATATTGCCTCAAACATATTATCTGGCTTTGGTTTGGCTGCAGATCAAATGAATCGTCTTGGCGATGTGCTCACCGCAACCACAACTCGCGCCAACGTTGACTTAACCATGCTGGGTGAAACGATGAAATACGTTGCACCTGCCGCGCGTGATTTAGGTGTGAGCGTAGAAGAAGCTGCCGCTATGTCGGGGTTACTCGGCAACATTGGTATCCAAGCGAGCCAAGGCGGCACGGTTATGCGCGCCATGCTTAACCGCTTGGCAGGGCAAACAGGGCCAGCTGCCGACGCAATAGAATACTTAGGACTAAAAACCAAAGACAGTGCCGGCAATTTGCGCGCGATCCCCGACATCTTGGCTGATGTGGTCAAGGCGACTAAGGCAATGGGTAATGCTGACCGCGCCGCAATACTTAAAACCATCTTTGGTGAAGAAGCGGGCACTGGCGTCAGCGAGCTGATTAAACAGCAGGGTGATGGTGCCATTACCTCGTTTACCAATGTACTGCGTAAATCTGCTGGCGAGAACGCGCGAGTGGCTAAGACCATGGCTGATAATGCCAAGGGCGATATAGATACCCTTAAATCAGCATGGGAAGATGTCGGTATCGAAATATTCGAAGGTAACAACAGAGGTATTCGCAGTTTTATCCAGCAAATCACCGGAGTCGTTAACGGCATTGGTAATTGGATGCGGGTGAATCCTGAGTTAACCGGTACGCTTTTTAAAGCGGCTGCAGCCATGGCTATTGTCGCTGCCGTCGGCGGTTCGATCACCATCATGTTAGCGGGCATCTTAGGCCCAATGGCCATGCTTAAATACAGCGCATCGATACTTGGCATTAAGTCATTGCCGCTGATGGGTGGTGCATTCACGAAGCTGGGTAGCGCATTCAAGTGGGTGATTGGTGGATTAAGGGCGCTATCTTTGGCGCTGATATCTACACCCATTGGTTGGGTTATCTTAGGCATTACGGCGTTAGTCGCAGCGGGGTATTTGCTCGTTACTCACTGGGACACGGTTAAGGCGTGGATGACAGGGTTCTGGCAGACAATCACCTCATTGGTCGATAGTGGAGTTATTGCAGTTACAAACCTATTTAATGGTTTACCAGACCCCATTAAAGCCGTGCTTTCTGGTATATGGGAAACCATGAAAACCGTTTTTTCATGGTCGCCACTCGGGCTGATTGTGAACAATTTTAGCGAAATCATGTCGTTCTTCACTGGATTGCCCGCTAAGTTTAGCAGCCTAGGCGAGATGACGATGGATGGCCTAGTTAAAGGGATCACCGGCAAGCTGACCGAGGTAAAAGAAACCATCACCAATGCGGCCAGCAATGCGATTGGTTGGTTTAAAGATGTGCTCGGTATTGCTTCACCCAGTAAAGTGTTTGCAGTAATGGGTGACCAAACGATGGACGGTTTAACCGTTGGCCTTAATCGTAGCCAGCAAGCCCCACTAAACGAAGTCAGCAAGCTCGGTAAGCAGATGGCAGGCACTGCCTTTGTGCTGGGCATCTCGGCACTTCCTGCCGCCGCTACGCCGAATGACGTTACTAACCTGCCGTCGCCAGCGCCTATCTTTCAGAACCGTGAAATCATTGAGCAGCTGTCGCCGGCTAAGTTGAGCCAGCCTGAGGATATTGTGCGCCAGGTGCGCGAGGAATATCTGGGCACATCATTGCAGGCAATCCCAGACCAAACTCGCACCATTAAGGATGAATACCAAAGCGCTGATTATTCAGTGCCGGATGCAATCCGTTTGGTAAAAGAGGGCGAGCTACCTGCCAGAAAAGCGAAGAGTGACGACTTAACGCATAACGGCAGCGACTTAGTGCTTAACAGCAATGGCTTAACGCATAACACAGTGCCAGATAGATTAAGCGCCGGCAGTGCCTTTGCGCAGCGCCAAGCGCCACAGCCTCAAACCGTTCACATCGATGCGGGGATTCATGCACCCATTACCATCCACGCTACCGCCAATATGGATGCGCAGGATGTCGCGCGGTTAGTTGCCATCGAACTAGAAAAGCGTGACCGCGCTCAGCAGGCACGCCTGCGCAGCAGCCTTAAGGACCTGAACTAACATGAGTCAAATATTATGATGATGACACTCGGTTTTTTTGTATTTAGCCGGCTAACTGTGCCATACCAAACATCGCAACATGACATGGTATGGCGTCACCCAACCAATAGTCGCATCGGTGCGCGACCATCGGCGCAGTTCTTGGGTGTGGGGGACGAAACGCTAACGCTATCTGGTGTGTTAATGCCAGAAATAACGGGCGGAGAGCTAAGCCTTGAGGCGCTGCGTAAAATGGCCGACACAGGTAAAGCCTATCCACTTATCGAAGGGCGCGGCACTGTAACAGGCTTTTTTGTGATAGAGAAAATTAGCAAAGGCCGCAGCGAGTTTTTTAGTGACGGCGCGGCGAGAAAGATTGAATTTACAATTGAGCTGAAACGGGTGGATGAAAAGAACACTAGCTTAATTGGCACTGAAAACCTTATCGGCATGGGTATCAGCAAGCTAATAAGGAAGATTTTGTGAACCTACTCGAGCAGTTTAACCCGCTGGCATCGAGCGACCAGCCCACGCCAGACTATCAAATATTGGTCAATGGCAAAGACATAAGCCCCAAAGTGAAAGCGCGGCTTATGTCGCTGCGCCTAACAGATAACCGCGGCTTTGAGGCCGACAGCATTGAAGTGCAACTTGATGACGCAGACGGTGAGCTGGCGATGCCACCCAAGGGCGCAACCATGCAAGTGCGTATTGGCTGGAAGGGTAGTGCGCTGGTTGATAAAGGCACTTACACCATTGACGAACTTGAGCACAGCGGACCGCCAGATTGCTTAACCATTCGCGGTAAATCCGCCGATATGCGCGGCACCTTGCAGCAAAGCCGTGAGCAAAGCTTTCACCAACAAAGTGTGAGCAGTATTATCGATGTCATCGCAGCTCGGCATCAGCTCAAGGCTAAAATTAGCGACAACTTGAAAATGGAGTTTATCGATCACATCGACCAAGCCAACGAGTCCGATGCTAATTTTCTAAGCCGCCTCGCTGAACAGTTTGATGCCATAGCGACGGTAAAAAACGGCAACCTGTTATTTTTACAAGCGGGTTTAGCCCATAACGCCAGCGGCATCGCGCTCGACCGTGTAGACATTACCCGTCAGTCCGGCGACAGCCATCACTTTGGCGTCGCCGATCGCGATGCTTACTCAGGCGTTGTGGCCTACTGGCAAAACGATAAAGCCGCCAAGCGGCAGACAGTTAAAGCCAAAAAACCTTGGCAAAAAAGTAAACCGAAAGCTGAACCTGAGCAGCCTCTAGATCAAAATGGTGCGCCAATAGCTGTGGGCGAAAAGGAGATCATGGTTGGCAGTAACGATAACGTCAAAACCCTGCGGCATACCTATGCCAACAAGCAGAACGCCGAGCGCGCAGCGCGTGCCATGTGGGACAAACTGCAACGCGGCGTGGCGACCTTCACCATCACCTTAGCCATGGGGCGACCGGAGCTATTCCCTGAGCTGCCGGTTAACGTCAGTGGTTTTAAACCGCAAATCGATAACAGTGACTGGCTACTCACTCGCGTCGAGCACAATATCACCGACACGGGTTACACCACAGGGATAGAGCTAGAAGTAAAAAACAGCGAAGTGGCTGAGATTGAATTTTGAGTTTTGTTTTAAGAGAAGCAGACTTTGTTGTACAGTCATCAGTTGTTTAAACATCACGAGTATATAAATGAATTATCACGAAAAAATACTGATACTTGGCAGCTTTGACCCTTTTTTAATTTATCAATTATTGAATGAAAATGGTGAAATAATTGGCTATCAAGTTTTTAATGGAAATCAATCGATTAGCGATATTTTTGGAAGTTTAGATGCTGCTACTGAAGTGGCGTTGAGTTTATCTTTAGCAGCAGTGTTAGATGATGCATTATTAGACATGGAATTAACGCCAAAACCTAATCATCTAAAATCAAATAGCACACCATTCAAACCAAAATAAGTTATACTGTTTTTATATACAGTGCTTGTGAGTTTGGATTATGAAAGTGTTAGGCATCTCTGTTCAGCGGGAAAAGTACAATATCCCGCTATTTAGCTCATTGATTGCTGCGGGATTTCCCTCTCCTGCGCAGGACTATGTTGAACAAACATTGGATCTCAATGAACTCTGCATTAGGCATCCTGCGGCGACGTATTTTGTAAGAGTGCAGGGTGATTCAATGATTGAAGCGGGAATATTTAACGGTGATATTCTTGTTGTCGATCGCTCATTAAATCCCGAACATGGTGATACAGTTGTGGCCTCTGTAAACGGTGAGTTTACGGTTAAGCAGCTACAGCTACGTCCGACAATTCAACTAATTCCACGCAACGCTATGTTCTCTGCAATCCCTATTAGTGATGAATCAGAACTGAGTCTGTTTGGTGTCGTCACTAGTGTGGTGAAAAAACTCAAATGAAGCAGACACTGTTTGCACTGGTTGATTGTAATAATTTTTATGCCAGCTGTGAGCGTATGTTTAGGCCTGATCTGATTGGCAGGCCGATTGTGGTGCTATCAAATAACGATGGTTGCGTTGTTGCCCGTTCAGCGGAGGCTAAAAAACTCGGGATTAAAATGGGCGTGCCAGTATTTGAAATTGCCCAATTACTTCGTCAGCATAACGTTGTCGTATTTTCATCTAACTATGCCCTTTACGCAGACCTATCAAATCGGGTAATGACAACCTTAGAACAAATGGCTCCAAGGGTAGAGGTGTATTCAATCGATGAGGCATTTTTAGACCTTTCGTGTATGGACAAATGTACCGACATAAATACCTTAGCCACTGATATTCGCCAACGCATTCACCAGTGGGTTGGGATTGCGGTTTGTGTCGGTATTGCGCCAACAAAAACACTGGCAAAACTCGCAAATCATGCCGCGAAAATCTATCCAGCGACGAAGGGCATAGTTGATTTAAGAGACCGCGAACGCCAGCGCCGTCTTATGGCGCTCACGCCTGTTGACGAAGTGTGGGGGATTGGTCGTAGGCTTTCAAAACGGTTACAGACCATGGGGGTGAATACCGCTTTGCAATTGGCCGATGCTCACCCTAAGTTAATTCGCGATACCTTCTCGATTACGGTTGAACGCACAGTGCGTGAATTAAACGGTATTGCTTGTGCAGACTTGCAGCCAGAAGCCGCAACAAAGCAGCAGATCATCAGTTCCCGTTCCTTTGGTGGCCGTATTTATTCACTCGCGGATATGCAGCAAGCCATTAATGAGTACACTTTTCGTGCTTGCGAAAAGCTAAGGCTTGAGCGTCAATATGCCAAAGTGATGTCGGTTTTTATTCGTACTAGCCCGTTTAGCGACGTTACCCCGCAATACAGTAAATCGTTAACGGGTAGTTTAGTTTGCCCCAGTAACGACACGCGTGATTTCATTGCCTTAGGCCAAGCCTTATTACAGCGTATTTGGAAAGATGGCCATGCTTATGCAAAGGCTGGCGTTATGTTGGGGGATTTTTTTGATCCTGGCGTATATCAATTAGGGTTATTTGATGACGTTACACCTAGGCCCAAAAGTAAAGAGTTGATGCAGTTAATGGATAAGGTTAACCATAGTGGTAAGGGTAAAATATGGTTTGCAGGGCAAGGTATAGACCCGACTTGGGGGATGAAGCGGGAGCAGTTGTCGCCCAGCTATACTACACAATGGGCGCAACTACCTGTGGTTAAGTGAAATTAAAAGTGTTATTTTTCTCGAGTTATCTATAAAAACAATGGCTTATTAATGTGGTGGGAATATGAGAAACGATGATCTGGAATTAGAAAGTACGGTAAAAAGAGTCTATTTAGATGCTGCCATAGAAGCTCTAGAAACAAGAGGTAGGTATTGGAACAATACAATACCTAAACAGGAAGCAAGAAAGTTATACCAGATGTTGGCAGAACGTGGTTATGGACATTTAATGCACGCATCATTCAAACCTCGTTTTGAACATGTATTTTACTTTGAACGAGATTTTGAACTTGTACAATCGATAGCTATAGAACGCGATAGGATACAAAAGTTACATCCTGAAATATCTGAAAATGAACTGCCCATTTAATTAGTAGATAACAGCAATTGGCTATTCATCAGCGTCGAGTGAATACCAAAGACATAGATCGTAGAGTAATGACTATGTATATAAATGAATTGCTATCCTGATAATGTTACTTAGTAAGATGTAGGGAATATTGATTATTTTATACGAGGTGATAATTGACTAATACTAAAAAAATTACTAACAGTTATCATGCTTCATTTCTGTTGTGTGGAATGTTTAAACCATATGGAAAGTCAACGGGTTTTCATGTGAAAAGCCTTTAGGCGAAGTGGTTAGTTTGGAAAATAATCGCAGATGCTATCAGTGCAAAGCTAGTTAATACTTAAAGTCCTTGAAAAGTTATGATATATTTTACCTTTAATGTTAAAAGTGATGAAAGTAATGAAGTATTTACCAATTTTTGACATCTATCCAATAAGCGATGGTCCTGTTACAAGTGAAGAGTTGAGATCTCATTATTTTGCTATGGAGATAGGCATTCAGCCTAATCCGTTACGAAATGAAACTATAATTAACACGCCACTTTGTTTTGTACAACATTGCTTAACTAACGTAATGTCTGGTGTGACTTGGAGATATCATCAATCACTTGATGCTTTTTTATCAAATGTAGGGCTGAAGGATGAGGTGTCTTCATATCTTGATTATTATCAAAATGAAAATTATAAAGTTAATTTTAAAGCGTTAGATGACGAGATACTTAGAAATGGATTTAGTCTTACACCTGGTCAAGTTGTTTTTCATGGTGGAACATTCCCTTATGAAACTGGTACGTTAAATATAGACTTTCCATTTTCAACCACCTTTTCACCAGAAGTAGCTGTACATCATGCATTTAGACAAAATGCAACAACGATGATGCCAGATGCACCATTTAATATTGATTCGACAGTGCTTATACTTTTTATTTCAGAGACTTGCAGAAAGAAATGTCATGTATATTTTTCATGCGACAGTGAGATGAATTATGAATATGAGGTTTTATTTGAGAGTGGATTATCCATACAGATTGTAAAAAAGTGTGAGTGTATTAATTACACTGGTAAAATGACTAGGGTGCTAATTGGGCGTGTGCTGTAAAAAATAGATGTAAAATGTGGAATTTTTATTTGTTTTAAAATTAATCATCAAAAATAGAAATAGAGAGGTCAAGTGCAAGCGGTTTTAAGATGTCATAAGACAAAGGCCAATTTTCAATTAAACGCTCTTTTCTGTTTTTTAACATCCAATAAATGAAAAGTATTGTACTTTGTTGATAAAGTGAGTTGGTGGTATAGTTTGATTTTATTAATTCACCTAGATGACTACATTGCTCTGTTGCTAAAAATATTTGGATTTTATCAATCAAGTTTTCATCAATAAATTTCTCGAAGCAATCAAAAATAACAATAGAAGATTTTTGATTGTAAGATACTAAACCAGTGTAGCAATGATAAATACTATCAAGTCTTTCTAATATCTTAAACTCTTCTAATGGTCCATTATTAAGCGACTCAGTAACAATAGTAAATAGTTCATCAGTTGTCTCAATTAATGCCATGCTCTTTGCAACATTACGATGAATAAGAGGTTTAACGATACGTTTAGACTTATAAATCGCATCATGCGTAAGTTCGGCATGAGCATGCTGCAAAAGCGTTCTTACTTGAACTTCACATGGTGTTGATGTGGATATATTTATATTTTTAAATATGATCTCTTTTTTTGGTTTGAGTATAAAGTGCACTGACTGATAAGTGAAAAGTAGAGGCTCATTCTCTTTATCTTCATTGAAGTGTTTGCATGGATCAAAGTTCCAATCACTAGACTGTTCAATAATATCGGATAAGATATTAATATCAGCTAGAAGAAGAACAACAAATCTAACTCCAACTTTATCTTCAATTTGATTATAAGGGTCTGAATAGCTTTTTTCCGCTCGATTAAAGGCTTTGTCAATAAGTGAAATATCATCTTTAACTCGATGCTTAGGTGGGATTTTTAGAAAAGTATTTACATCCTTTCCTCTAAGCTCAATTTCTCTTGTTATTTTATTGACAATAAACTCTCCCCATGCATCAAACATGGGTTTATCTTCTAACCATTTCGCGCGAAACTCTAGTTCATTCATTCTTGCTGTATAATCCTATCTTTGATAATTATTTTTGTCCATTCAGCAGGAGAGCCAGTTGCATCAAGATCACCGTCAATTGTTTCTATATTAATTAAGGATTTAAACGTCTCAGACGGTGCCGTGATTTTAATATTGTTTTTAAAGCTGATACGCCTAAATTTCAACTTACTTTCAATGTATTCGTTATTTTTTGTAAAAGATACTGCAGGAATGCCAATACTATTCATATGTTCTTTGAAAGAATCACGGGTATCTACATCATTAAAGTAATTTGAAGCAAAATCTAGAGTATTAATTACCGGTGACGTATTAACTTTCAAGTACGTAGTTAATGCGTTGAGAAGGTCACTTCTTTCTTCCGCTGATATTGATAATTTGGATATGAATTTACTTGATTCTTCGAAAAATAGTTTTGTTGTTCTTGCGCTTGATTCTGGATATCCACAACCTAAAAATTCAGAGTAAAAATATTTCGCAGCAGCTTTTCCATCAGCCTTGTTAATTTGATAGTCAGAAATCAGTACAGAAAAGTTGCTTTTTAAATCAACGTTATGGACATCGTAAGATGCTTTCTTGAAAAATGCTGCTGTTTTGTATAAGCGTGTTCCTGGAGTTAATAATATATCTGTAATGTACTTTAATGAAATCTCACCTTTAAAATTTGTTTCCCTTTCATATCCGCTATGCATTTCAGCTTTTATTATGCCTAGAAAACTTCGAGGGTTACTACCTTGTGTTCCTGTAAAAACAACAACAATTCCACCTGGTATATTTCTTTTTGTTTGTGCATCATTTAATTTTACCGCTATATCATAGGATGAAACTGCAAAAGTTATATCATCCTGGTCTATAATTTTATTTATTAATGATGGTAAATCTGTTGATGCTTGATTAAATATTTCCATTTCTACAGCTTTAGAGTCCTCACCTAATGCATCAATAACTCTCTGCTTAAATGTTGTCATTGCCGCAGCGTCAAAATTAGTAAAATTATGCGTCTGGGTTGGCTTAATTTTAGCCCCATCATCTGCTCTAGAAAAAATTTGGTGGATAATTATTCTATCAATATTGACATTGATCAACTGCATATACTTGTTCCTTGTATAGAGAGCTAAACGCTTTTAGTTAACGCATTTGCCATTGCTAGTAATAGTTGCTTATTGTCATCATCAATAATTTTCCATGACTGTAAAAGGTCATTGATAGCTGCATCTGATTCCACTCTCGACTCACCCGTCAGCACGTACTGCACATCGACACCGATTTTGGCCACTTTAGCGAGGTAGTGTGCATCGGGAGCGCGTTCGTTGGTTTCGTATTTGCTTTGGGTATTTTTACGAACACCACCATGCCCACCGAATTCGGTTTGACTTAATCCCAGCTTTATACGCTCGTCACGCAATCGCGTGCCAAAATCTGTCATTTTAGCTAAATTCCAGTTTAACTTTCATTCATTTGGTGGAATAATGATTAAGTGAATTTTGCAAGGCAGTTATTTTAAATCTTGCAATTACAGTCACTTATAAGCACAAGTGTTTATATTCACATATTCAAGCTAGTCATGTCCAACATTCACGCAATAAACCAGTTAAGGAAGATGAAATGCACATCAATTCTGCGATACCCATCGCACAAAATAGCCAGACCAAATCCACGGCTGCAGCAACTGAACCCACTGCGACCCAAACCAATATGGCACCCGTGCAGCAAGACACTGTAACCCTCTCTGATGAAGCCAAAGAAAAGGCCGTTGCAGAAACTCAAGGGAATGGTTGGAGCAATGAGCCTAAAGTCACAACTCAAGGGAATGGTTGGGGTAATGAGCCTCAGTAATCGGTAGTAAAAGGGGTTAGCAGTGGGCAGTTTCATTATCGATATAGCGCCGTACCTATGGATTCTTTGCATCGTTATTTTGTTAGCAGGCTTAATGATGCGTTCCGACAAATCGTCAATGGTAACGCTGACGATCTGGATCGTGTCAGGATTGCTAATGGATAAACTTGCACCGCAAATTATGGCGATTGAAGATAAGCAAATTGCTCGAAACCTATGGTATTTAACTTGGGTTGTGATTGATTGCGTTAGCATCGTTCTGGTACTGCTAACCCATAAACGTTTTAAGTTGCTAGCGAGTGAATTAACCCGATTTATCAGTCACACCTATGCCATGCTTATCGCCGTACAAGCATTAAGATTCTTTGACCGCATGATAATGGAAACCGATTTACTGGGTGCATTTTATATGTACGCCATTCCAACATTAGACATTGCCGTTATCTTAGTATCGCTAATATGGTTATTGGGACATTTAAAGCAGCATAAACACAATACAGGGAGTTAAGTTATGTTAGAGATGGTGGCCTCAATCATTATTCTGCTTTGCATCTTCATAGCTGTAAAAGTAAACCTAGCGATCAAGTGCTCAATAAAGCGTGAGCCGCAGCGAAATGGCTTTGATAATCAGTATGAGCCAAGAGCAAGAGCGCACCGCCTTTGTATGCAGGCCCATGTGCTTCATGCAATGCCTAATGATTTTAGTAAAATCAAAGCAGATGAAGATTTTAAACTGGGAATAAAACGATATGTTAAAGATATCTCCATTACAGCAGAGTCGCAGAATACGTTGAGTATTACAGTCAATAACGTGACCCAGTTATACCCTAACAGCACAGGTAACAAGACCTCAAAGCAATACAACTAGCCTTGGTTACTTTCTTTTAAAATGGGTGTTGGTCGTTGTTGTAGTGCCTGGTTTTTTTCGTCCTGCTTTTGGAAGATAAATCTGGCGAGTTCTTGTACTTGCTCGAATTGTTTTTCATCTAAGGATAAAAACTGTAATCGGCTTGATGTGACTAATAGCTCAGCAACCATATTATCGAATTGTTCAGAAGATAATTTATTCTCTTTCAGAATGTTCCCTGAATGCTGAGCAAAATAATCAGGGATAAAAAACATCCAATGCTCAATCCACTCGAAACCTGGCAATAGCCGCATGACTTGGACTATCTGCTCGGATTTCTCTAAGGAAGGATTAGTCACACCGCGGCGAACATCCATCACATAGGTGTAGTCAATGGATATGCCTGCGGCCTTTGCCTGTCGAACTAACTCCTTTACGTTACTGTCACCGATAACAATTGACATGTTGTCAGCAAAAATTGCCTTAGCTTGCATTATAAAAGTGCCTATAGTCATTAATTGATATGATTATAGACATCCTTTCTATGAGATCTCAATTAAAAAAGTCCTGCTTGAATAGATATCGGACATTTTTAGTTTCTAATTAGCAACTAATACGCGCTTTTAAGATTGTAATTTCTCATATTCGAAATATTTCACATATTCAAAATATGTGTATTGTCATATTTAAGTTGACCTTAGTCATATCGCGATTGTACTCTTGCCATTATTATCAACTGAGTTCTCTCGCTGGGGTTCAAATGACAACAGATCAAATCCGTTCGGCATTAAAAAAGATGCATCAGCAGCGCGGTCGCCTAATGACGTTCGCAACAGCTAACAAGCTGAATTACAACTTATTAATCAAGTTCATGAGTAAGCCTGAACGTCAACTATGGCATGACAATGCTCAACAAATTATCAATGCCTTGCCGCAAGAGTTTAAAGATTGTAAGCAGATTCAACAGGATGCCGCCTGATGGGTAGGGGCGCAGGCATCACCTGCCCACATTGCGACAGCCGCGCCTTGCTACGCCGCACTAAAGCCATATCGGAACTCACTCGCGAGAAAACCTACCGCTGCAACAACGATAACTGCGGCCATGTGTTTGTCAGTGTTGAAGAAATTCAAAGAACTGTGGTGAGACCTCGCCAACCCAGAGATGGGGTGAACCTGCCTATGAGCAAAATGGTAATTGCCAGACTATCGAGCGAAACTTAAACATGGACTTATTAAATATGACTATAAGCATCTTTATTCGCTTGCGTGGGCTTAAAGCCCATGCCATAATTCCAACCGTTGCCACTCCCTTAGACAAGGAGCACCCGCAACAAAGCAGGTGGACTAGACACCCACATGCTGTGACTCAAACAGGAAATAGCGATAACCATATCCCCTATACCGGCGCAGTGCGCGGGTATATCCAAAACCATTGCACGGTATTTGGGGGCATGGACTGGGAGCCAAAGAAAACGCCCCCGATGCGCCTTTCCTGTTTGGGGCGCAGTCTTGCGGCTACCCAGTTCACCTTCACTAAACAAACAGTGAAGGTTTTCATCATGTTATATACATTTCTTATTGCCTATCGCGATCAAAAGCTGGCACAGCTTGCCCGCATCCGCACCGTTTCAACCATTGCCAACACCGAACAAGCTGCCCGTAATCAATTAAACGGCATGCCGCTGGTTTTTGTGTGCCGCACGCCTGCAAATGACAATTCCTGTCATGTTGGAGGTGAAGCATGAGCCATCCATTCGCACCCTTTACCCGTACCGTCAACATCGATGGCAGTAGCCAACGCAAAACCGTTAATGGTTGCGCATTCAATATCACTTGGCCACAGCAGCAACTCAATGCCGACCGTGAAACCCTTGCCAACTTTTTAAGCCGTTTCGGCTATTGTGAAGTGGTCGACGCACCTGAAGATAAGCGCGACTGGGCGCAAGAATTTGCCCAGCAGTTTAATCAGCACAGAATGCCGACGCATGCTAATACGGCCCAACACCGTGGAGGTGCGCTATGAGAACACCATTAGCATTTGAGTTGGCGCAACAGTGGCTGACTGACGACTGCGTTGTATTTGATACTGAAACCACAGGGCTTGGCGATACGGATGAAATTGTTGAAATCGCCTTGATCAACAGTCGCGGTGAAGTACTGCTTAATAGTCTGGTGCAACCATGCAAATCCATTCCAGCGGAAGCGACTGCCATTCATGGCATCACTAATGAGATGGTTGCCAGCGCCCCGCGTATTAGCGAGCTGCTGCATCAGATTAACACCATCATCAGCGGTAAAACGGTTATTGCGTATAACGCTGATTTTGATGTCCGGTTATTAAATCAAAGTTTAATGATGTGCGGCTTTAACGATAGTGATATTGCGCTGCATACCGTGAAGCTTGGCTGCGCCATGAAAACCTATGCTAAGTGGTATGGCAGAGTGGATCAGCAAAAAGGTGAGTACCAGTGGCATAAACTGAGCAATGCAGCTTTTGTTTGTAAGGCAACGTTACCAGAAGGTATGCAGGCTCACCGCGCCTTGGCCGACTGTTTAATGACGCTGGATGTGATCCGTTATATGAGCAACTGTGTGGATCAAATTCGGGCTGGTGTTGTCGCTGATTTTTGTATCTCACGCCTGATCGGCGAGCTGGACCGAGTATGTGTGATGAATGGCGATAGCAGCGTATTTTTTGAGACTGAAGTGGCGCGCATATTTGAAAAACGTAATGGCTATGAACTGTTCGCCGCGTGCGTTAATGGTCAGTTGAGCTTTGAGTTGGCACTCGATCGCCATAGTGCGTTCGCTTTGATGAAAATGTTTCCCGCTATCCAAATTGTTGCGTTAGATCCACAGCGTAATTCCAATGCCATGGGAGTATCAGCATGATTGCACTTGATCAGGCTCAATTTGATGCCGCCATGTATTGGGCGGATAAACCGATTAAAAAATATGTTTGTACTTTACGAGAAGCTGGCAAGTTTGAAACCCGTATTTATGGCGCAACATGCTCAGACCGCGCCGCCGAGCTTGCCCTGGATAACACAGAATTAAACCGTGAGAGTGCCACCGTTACTGAGGTGCGCCTAGCTACGCCAGAGGATTTAGGCTGCGTACTTATGCCGCCACCTTCGGTAAAAGCCAAAATGCTGACCTTTGCAGCAAATCATAAACTGGGTGAGGTGTGCATTGGTGATTCAGCACAGCAATTGCTCATTGGTAATTTGCCGGCGATAGCTGCCGTAAATGAACTTAAGGATCAACACGCCAGATTGTGTCGCGCTCTAGTGGATTGCCTCGCAGTTATGGGGGAGTGTGAGAAGCATAAGAGTTTCCCAAAAACGTTTGCGAGTCCTGTTGGCGGCTTAGGTTGGGATGCGACTATGGCTACAGCGCGCCTGCTGCTTAAGGGAGGCGTGTGATGGAGGCTTTATCTGAAAAAGTTGAAACCCTTAATACTCATTTGGTTCGGCTTGATGGCAGTGTTCAGGCACTGGGCGCTGTCACAGAGTTACTTAATCTCTGTCCGGCAGAACATAAAATTAATGCTAATGCATTAGGGCATTTATTACATGTTGTGAAGAAGGATGTCGATGCTCATCTGCTTGCCATCGATGTTACACAACACCGCCTGTGTGAAAACCTTCAGTCTCAAGCACAGCAGGGGTAGATTATGTCTATGTACCCTGAATTGCTGCGCGAGGTTTTGCCTCGCCTGCTGAACGAGTTTGACTTCGTTGAGGGTAAACAGGGCTTTCTGCAGCAGGGGCGTTGCCCCAGCTGCGGTAAAAAAGAGCTGTATACCAATAGTGAAAGTCCGTGGGTTTTGCGCTGCGGACGTTTAAATAAGTGCGGTGAAGAACTGCACATAAAGGACTTATTTCAAGATCTCTTTACCAGTTGGAGCGATCGCTTCCCAACTAAAAACAACCTACAAACGGGCGCAGTAGAAAATCCTAATGTGGCGGCTAACGCATACATGCAGCATGGTCGTGGCTTTGATTTGGCACCGATTGAGGACTGGTACAGCCAGGGGAGTTATTACTGCGGCAAGCGCGATATAGGTACTGCGACCGTTAAATTTGCCCTACCAAATGGTGCCAGCTGGGAGCGGTTCATCGATAACCCGCAGCGTTTTGGTAAACAAAAGGCTAACTTTGTGGGCAGTTATCAAGGCTATTGGTGGCAACCGCCAACAATAACTGCAATGGATTTAGCGACAGTTAAGGAGCTGTGGCTAACCGAAGGCGTGTTTGATGCCATTGCCTTGCTGCAAAACGATGTGACTGCTTTTGCCTTAATGAGCTGTAATAACTTTCCCGATAAAGCACTAGAGCAACTGGATGCGCAGCTGCCTAGTAGCTCACGCCCAACGCTGGTGTTTGCACTTGATGACGGCAAAGCCGGCGAGAGTTTCACTAAAAAGTTTGTTAAGCGAGCGCGGGAACTGGGCTGGAAGGCAACGGCTGCACAACCTCCTAAGGGTAAAGTAAAGCTCGACTGGAACGAGTTACACCAGCGTGAGCGCCTTACCGAAAAGCATTTAGATGAATACCGCCATTTAGGCCAGTTGCTCATTGCAACCAGTGCGACCCAAAAAGCTTTGTTGATGTATTCAAAGAAAGGGGTGCAAGAGTTTCCCTTTGGTTTTAATAACTCGCTGTTTTGGTTCAAGCTTGATCTCAACCGTTTTAATAAGGCCTATCAGCAGGTTGAAGAAGCTGCTATGCGTGATGAAGAGGAACTGACAGAAGAAGAGATCCGTGAACGAGCACTGCAGGAGTCCGGCAGTATTCAGGAGCTGGCCAAGTGTTACCCTCAGGCTTTGTATTACCAAGAAAACAAACTAACGGATGAAAGCTGGTATTACTTTAGAGTGGACTTTCCGCACGATAGCCCCAGCGTTAAAAATACCTTTAGTGGTAGCCAGTTAAGCTCAAGCGCTGAGTTTAAAAAGCGCTTATTAGGTATGGCGCCTGGTGCGGTATTTAATGGGCAAACACCGCAGTTGGATAAGTTGATGAGCCAGCAGCTGTATAACATTAAGCGGGTTCAAACCACGGACTTTATTGGCTATAGCCGTGAATACGCTTGTTACGTTTATAACGAGGTGGCCATTAGAGAAGGGCGCTTGTATCGACTGAATGAAGAGGATTTTTTCGATATTGGTAAGCTCAGTATTAAGACCTTGAGCCAGTCGGTTGGGGTACATCTTAACCCTGATCTAAAGAAGCTAAATAACGAGTGGCCGCGCCGGCTTTGGAAAGCATTTGGGGCCAAAGGTTTTGTGGCGCTTAGCTTTTGGTTTGGCAGTTTTTTTGCCGAGCAAATACGCCAAGAACATAAGAGTTATCCGTTTTTGGAGGTTATTGGTGAGCCTGGCACGGGTAAGTCAACCTTGATTGAGTTTATGTGGAAACTGGCTGGCCGTGCCGATTACGAGGGCTTTGACCCGAGTAAATCAACTCTCGCAGCAAGGGCGCGTAACTTTGCCCAAGTTTCTAACATGCCAGTGGTATTGATTGAGGGTGATCGTGGCGATGGTAAGGATGCGAAGCAAAAAGGTTTTGACTGGGATGAGCTAAAAACCGCTTATAACGGCCGTAGCGTTCGCGCCCGTGGCTTGAGAAATAACGGCAACGAAACCTATGAGCCACCGTTTAGGGGGGCGATTGTGATTGCCCAAAACGCTGAGGTACAGGCGTCTGAGGCGGTATTGCAGCGTATTATCCATATTCACACTGATCGCAGTGGGCAAACACCGGCTACGAAAGAAGCGGCTGAGTGGATGGAGCGGGTTAGTGTTGATGAGCTTTCGGGTTTTATCTTAAAAGCTGCATTGCATGAGCGTGAGATCATGGCGAGCGTGAACAGCCGCTGTAAGCATTATGAACAGTGGCTAAGCACTTGCCCTGATATTAAAAATATCCGTATTATCAAAAATCACGCTCAGCTTTGTGCCTTGATGGAAGCACTCGCCATAGTTGCTGATGTGAACCAGGAGCAAATAGAGCAAACCCATAATATGCTGCGAGATATGGCGGTTAAACGCCAGCAGGCTATTAACGCAGATCATCCAATGGTGCAGGAGTTCTGGGATGTTATCGACTTTATTGATGACGATAACTTACCTATTTTGAATCATTCGCGGGATCCTAAGCTATATGCCATTAACCTCAACCATTTTGCAGAGGTAGCTGCAGAGCGAAGGCAGAATGCACCCGCTTTAACTGACTTAAAGCGACTGCTTAAGTCTGCTCGTAACCGTAAATTTGTTGGCGTTCGCACCATTAATAGTGGTGTTAACGCACGTCATAATGAATCTCATCCCTACGCGAAACGCCCAACATCGGTGAAGTGTTGGGTATTTGCCAAGGAGGCTTAAGATGGCAAAGTTATCGATACCAGAAGAAGTAGCAAAAGCTAAAGCTGTAGATGTTGCCACGTTTGTTTCTGTTAATGTGCATGATTGTGGTACCGCTTTACGTTATACCAACAGCCACGGTGAATGCGTTCACTGTAAGCTGCTAAAAACAAAATCAAAACGTGATGCAATGAGAAAAGGAAAAGAAAGAAACCTTGAGCATGCCATTGCAGCTTATGGTGACGGTTTGAGTTTGCAACAAGCCTCGATAGAGGGCCGTATTTCAAATCACTCGCTGCGTAAAGAACTTGAAGCCCGTGGTTTGTTAAGGGACCGATATTTAGGTAGCGAAAGTAAAAGCGTTGGCTATGATGCCAATGAGAACAGAGAATCATCAGCTGGCAGTTTAGCACTTAGTTTAATGCGACCTGGGAGATCATTATGAAACTAATGAAAGCCATGGCATGGGCTAAACGTGAATTTGCAGATGGTTCGGTACCTGATAATAAGACCGTCCGCCGTTGGGTGGAACGTAATGTGATTGCTGGGCGGGTTATTGATGGCAATACTTATGTATTCGAAACAGAGAAGGCGGGCGTTGATCCCCATGTGTCGCAAGCCGTTCAAGCATTGTTGAGGGAATGATGGCAGCCAGACCACGCAATAAACAACAAATTAATCTGCCCGAGCATCTTTATTATGATGCTCGATGGGGGACTTATCGAATAAAGCTGGTTAGCGGCAAATTTAAGTCGTTAGGCAGTGATCGAGATGCCGCAGTTTCTATCGCTAGAGAATACAACTTAATTGCCAGGCCAAGAATTGGCATGAAGGTAGATGATTTATTGTCTGGCAATAATGGCAGTATGTTAGGTGAACCAGCATTTTCTGAGCATATTCCTGCACTTCTTAAGCGTATTATTGAAGATGAAAGGCCATCTGCAGACCTTGTAAAAACAATGGAGAATGATGCTCAACGATGCCAATTTTTTTTCGCGAATATTCCCAGTTCGCAAATTACCCTTCAGCATGTGAATGACTACATAACTCAATACCACTCTACTAGCAGCGCTAATGTCCAAAATCGCAAAGTGAGTTGGCTTAAGAAGCTATTTTCTTACGCAGCAGATGAAAGCATCATGCCGAGTAATCCTGCTTCGAATAAGAAAATGCGCAGAGTGAAGAGTAAGCAACGGCAACGTCTGAAAATGGAATGGTTCATGGCCATTCACTCTGTTGCGCCGCTGTGGTTACAAACGGCGATGGATTTATCGCTACAAACAACGCATGCGAGATTAGAAATATCTCGCATACAGTACGCGCTTAAAAAGCCGAATAGTAAGAGTTGTGGTTGCTATTGGTTTGATACGCCTAAAGTCACTCCTTATGGCAATGTGTTCGGCACGCTTTATATTCATCGGCAAAAGGTTGAAGGAAAGGAGGCCGCTCATGTGGCCATACCTATTGGGGATGAACTTAAGCGGATAATCGACCGTAGTCGGGATAAAATAGTTAGCTCTTATGTTGTCCATCGTTTACCCACAAAGCGCTCCAATGGCTTAAGCAAAGAAGTTAATCACATATCGCAGCTAAGCCCTGATTACATCAGCCGAGCATTTTCAGCGTTACGTGATGAGGTTGGGTGCTGCAATCACTTGGAGGCTGCAGAACGGCCAACATTTCATGAGATACGAGCACTAGCTGCACATTTGTTCGATATTCAGGGAATAGATCCTCAATCACGAATGGCGCATACCGATGCTAAAAGCACAAAGATCTATACCCAGAATCATGTGGAATGGGTCGAGGTGCCATTTGCTGAAATCAAAATGATGGCCTGATTGCACTCGCAAAACTAGGGTGTAAGTACTTGATTCGTATAATCCTGAAAATCCAGTTTTACGAGCGTAATTTTGAGGCTAAAACTAAGGTAAAAATCTTTAATATTATGAAGTTACTTAACTACTGTTCGTTGTGATGGGGTGTCAGGGGTCGGAGGTTCGAATCCTCTCATACCGACCAAATTCCTCTTTTTATAAGAGTTAAAAAGCCTGCAAACTTAATCGTTTGCAGGCTTTTTTATTTTTATGCGATTTTTAAGTTCTATTTAAGCATGCCAAAAGACTTCGTTATATGCATGGTAAAGTGTCCTAGCTTGAATCATGAAAAAACATAACAAATATGGGCAGGCTGCGCGTAGCTGCGACTTTATCCCAGTGTTGAATCACCCCGAGGTTTGATTGATTGGGGGGCGGAATGGATAAGTTGTATCGTTAAATAGAAATTTGCTGAAAGCTTTGGGTAGTGCTTTGAAGATTCAGGAGTGGCATTTATTGGGAGCAAAAAAATTAGTTGGACACACTTTTTGTTCCCATCTTATGGTTGAATAAACTGCATTAAAAAACCAAAATACCATGCCAACAAAGACGCCCAAGTATAACCCCAAACTGCCATCAATAAAGCAGCGGAAGCCAGCCTTGGGTGAAAAGCGCTGGCGATAACTGGTGCAGAAGCCGCACCACCAATATTACACTGACTCGCGATCGCGAAGTACATGATAGGTAATCGAAAAAATACAGTAAAAATAAATAAGATAATAATGTGTATAGAGAACCAAATAAGAGCGATACAAACGTAATAGGGCGCGGCGCTCAATGCGCTAATATCAAAGTTCAACCCCATCAACATTATCATGATATAGATAAAAAAAAGAGCTGCCTGCTGAGTTTTCTTGACTAACACATGTCTTGCATTTGTTAATGAAAATAATAATCCTAAAAAAGTTGCAATTAATACTGACCAAAAAAATTCAGAAGTAAGATTGTATTTAAATAAGTGTGGGAAACTATTAGCGATTCTTGTTGCAAGGAAGGATGATAATTTTTCACTAAAGAGAATTACAATGAAAAAAGTCAAGCTCAATATCAGGATCCAATAATAGCTTGTTTGTTTTCCTATCACTTTACGTTTGATGTCAGTGCAAAATATCGGTCTATAGCTTTTATCAGCTTTCAGGAAATCATCGATTTTATCTTGGCGTTCTGCAATGAAAAGTAATATAACCATCCATATACCGGAAAAAAGAATATTAATAGCCATCATTACCGCAAATACGGCATCACCGACACTGTGGATTTCTTTTACAGCCAATTGATTGGCGGTTCCGCCAAGCCAGTTTGCCATCAGTGTTGACATGCCTTTCCAAGCAGCATCATCTCCCTGCCAGACGAGTTCATTCGGAAAAAATATAGAGCCTAACCATAGGCTTAATGGACCACCAATACAGATGCTCACAGCACCTAGCACGTACATGCCGAGAAGTTTTTTTCCCACTAAACTGAGAGCAAAGAAATCGGTACCTAAAATCAACAAAAATAAACAACCGGGCATTAAGTGTGTTTTTGCCATTTCGCTAAGTTGACTATTACTTGCATCAATAATATTTAGCGAGCTAAAGATGGCTGGTAAGGTGTAGCACATTAGCATCAGTGGAAAAATACGATAAAATTGCTTAAAAAGTGTAATAGAGGATGTGTGTGTATAAAATAAAGTACATAGTAAAAAGACTAAAAAAAATCCTATTCCAAGATCTGATGATATCAATTTAATTCACCTAGTAAGAATAGCTGGTATACATTATTATATTTTACAGTAGCTTACTAAAGGCTAGGAAACTCATGCTTAATGCAGATAATTCTTCTCCTTCACGCTGAATTGACCAATAAGTTCGTTTATAATCCTATCCATCCACAGATAATAAAATAAGGTCTTTTCTTGCTAATTCAGCGTCAATCGCTAACAGGGGTAATACACTCAAACCTATACCTGTTCCAATTGCCCTTTTAATTGAGCCAATGGTTGACATGCAGATTTCATCACGAACGTGAATATTTAAGCTTTTTAATAACTGAATTGCACGAATTCGAGAGAACGATGATTCATGGTCGAATATCCACAATTGTTCACTAAGCCAAGATTTTGTATTTAAACCATTCGCAGCAGGATGAGTTACGCCACTCACAATGCAAAGATTATCTTGTAACCAATGCTCACAAATGAGATTTTTACTCGCGGGTTTAGCATCAATAAAGCCTAAGTCTAGTTCTTTTTCTGAAACCATTTTTTCAATAATTAAACTATTATCAATGACTAGTTTTATTTTTACATCGGGATATTGGTTCTTAAATAATGGAATTTTTTTAGATAATACATAGTTACCAGCAGTCTTACTGCTCCCAATGGTTAACGTCCCCTTAATGCCATGCTCAGGGAATGAAAATATATTTTCTAACTCTTTTCCCTTGGATAGCATTTCATTAGCATAAGGTAATATTATTTCTCCATGCGCATTTACAACCAAACCTCCCGCCACTCGCTCAAATAATCTGCAGCCTAAAGACCCTTCTAATTCTTTAAGTGCCATACTTACAGCAGGCGTTGACATATGAAGCACTTTTGCCGCTTTTGAGATCTGCCTCTCAGAATGTATGGCTTTAAAGATCATCAATTGTCTTAATGTTATCCGCATCAAATGCTCCGCGAGGGGAAAATCAATTATACTAGCAGTATAATAGTTTAAAACGATAAATAATTAACATGATAAATATCTGATTTTTATAAAGCGGCTATTTAGCCGCTTTATCTATAGAGGTTAAAATAGATATCTTGTAGATACAAAAATGAGAGTATCATCAAACTCAGTATGTCCTTTGGCGTCAGTATAATCACCATCAAAATAGGAAATACCTACTCCAAAAGTCAAATCCTTTTGAGCCTTAAAATCAACGCCTACTGAATATTGACTTGCATCACTCTCTCTTAGTGTTTTTAGATCTGCTCCGGCATTTTTTGTCACTTTACCCAGCCCAGCATCATCTTTTAAATATTGAAATTTTATATCATATTTATTAATAGGAACAACCATACTTAACAGGTAGGAGTTACCTTTAATATTATCATAAATACTTGACTCAGAGCGCTGGTACATAGCCCCCAATTTTACGGATGAAATAGCAACACCACCCACCAGTCTTGTTGCCTCTAACTGGTTCAATCCATCAGCATAGGCTATTGAAATATAGTGACTATTCTTTTTAAATGCAGCATCGCCTAGGGAAAAACTAATTGCATAATTGTTTTGTTTATCAGAAAGTTCTGGATTTTTTTGATTAAAATCCTTTTCAAAAACATAACTAATACCCATAGTAACACCTGCGACCTTAGCGCTATTTAATGTTACCGAATCGCCTAATCTATCGTTACCTGCAATGATCATATTCATATCGCTTGAGGTAATATTAAATAAATCCACTTTACCTTCAGCACTTTTAAAAACGGTATCATTTCTTCCGAAAACAGCTGAACCATAGTTAGTTTTAAAACCTAAGTATGAGTTTCTCGGTTTGAAAATATTAGAATCATCGTTATCAAAGCTTTCTATCCCTGCTTCAAATTTATATAACAAGCTAAAATTATCATATACACTATACTCACCTTTAACGCCTAAATATGATGCATAATTTTCAAGGGAAAATCCATCAACTTTTTCGTTACCAGAAAGACCATTACTTGAGTTGGCCACACCAAGCCACAGTCTTCCATAAAAATCTAGTGGCTCAGATAAAGCTGGAGTTGAACAAATTAAAATTAAACTAAAACCAATATATTTAGTGTTTTTCATCGACATCACCTTTTTAGAATGTAAAAGCAATGCCATATTAGAGATTTAAGCAAACACATCTCCGCTTTAGATCACATCTAATCAACAAAAATATCGAGTTAAGCATAACTTAAAGTGTGTTAAGTTATATTTAATAATTTCAATTTATTGCTCAATGTCACTATTTAAAAAAATTAAGAAACTATCATCACGCCAAATCTTACCAAAATAAAAACTGGAGAATTGCATGAGGATAAAATACTTGAGTATTATTGTCTGTTCGATTTTAACGGCGTCATCATGGGCTGCTGATAATAAAAATGATTTAGCATCATTCCATAAAGATGTTAATGGTTGTAAAACCTGCCATACAGCACCCAATAAAGTGAGCGATAGCGAGACATTTGAAAATAAACAATGTAAATCCTGCCATGGTGATTATGGAAAACTAGCAAATCCCAAACTAGAAATTGACCCACATTCTTCACACTTAGGTGATATTAATTGTACGTCTTGTCATAAAGGACATGAACAACCAAAGTTATATTGTAATGAATGTCATTCATTTAAAGGGCTCGACATGCCTTTTAATAAAGCCAAATCTAAAGAACCGTGGGACAAAGGTTGGGATAATGAAGCAATAAATAAAGCGATAGCTGCAGGTCCTAAAGAAACAACGGATGTGATTGTTGTTGGAGCCGGTAGTGCTGGATTTAATGCTGCGATTGCAGCTAAAAAGGCTGGGGCTAACGTTATATTGCTTGATAAAGCACCATTTAGTGGTGGTAACTCTATGCTCGCCGCTGGCGGGTATAATGCTGTGGGTACAGTTCAGCAAAAAGATCATAAAGTCGATGATAAAATCGAATGGTATGTCGAAGATACAATGAAAGGCGGTCGATATGCTAACGACCCTAAATTGGTACAAATATTAGCGGAGCAATCGGCTGATGGCATTAAATGGTTAGAATCTTTGGGCGCCAATATGGATGATTTAAAACGCTCTGGCGGCGCTAGAGTCGATAGAACACATCGTCCATCTGGTGGTTTAAGTGTTGGTCCACATATTATTGATGTACTAAGAAAAGCATCGGATAAAGAAGGGGTTGATACAAGACTCAACTCCAAAGTTGTTAAATTGGTTGTTGATGATGAACAAAAAATTGTGGGTGTTGTCATCCACGGTAAACACTCTGGTCACTATATGGTTGCAGCTAAGTCGGTTGTTTTAGCCACAGGTGGTTATGGGTTTAACAAAGAAATGATTGCTTTTTATCGCCCTACATTTAAAGGCATGACAAGTTCAAATAATATCACTTCAACTGGGGATGGTATTGAACTTGCTAAAGCAGTCGGTGCAAGTATGACTGATATTGATTGGATCCAGACACATCCAACAGTCGGAAAAGATAGCCGTATATTAATTTCAGAAACGGTTCGAGGTGTCGGAGCCATAATGGTTAATAAAGAAGGCGATCGCTTTATCAATGAATTAACAACTCGAGATAAAGCCTCCGATGCCATTCTAAAACAGCCTGAACAATATGCTTGGCTAGTATTTGATAATGAATTATATAAAAAAGCTAAAATGGTTCAGGGGTATGATCATTTAGAAATGCTTGAAAAGGCCAATACTGTTGCAGAGCTTGCAAAAATAACAGGAATGACTCCAAGTGTTTTAGACAAAACTATCACAAACTACAACCATTATTTCAAACAGGGTAAAGATGAGGCATTTAACCGTGAGCAGATGCCGCTATCAATAGAAAAATCTCCTTATTATGCCGTAAAAGTTGCTCCTGGCATCCATCATACTATGGGGGGAGTTGCCATTGACACTAAAGCTGAAGTACTCGATATACAAAGCCAACCGCTTAAAGGTTTATTTGCGGCGGGAGAGGTGACTGGTGGTGTTCATGGGTATAATCGACTGGGGGGGAATGCTGTCGCTGATACTGTGATTTTCGGTAAAATCGCAGGGACAAATGCTGCTAAACATGCTCTAAATACAAAGTAACGCTAAATCAGTGAGAGACTCGTTATTGTCTCTCACAACATCTCAAGTTTTATTCATCGTAAATATAAGGAATAAAATTATTGCTTGAGTTAAAGTACTCCCCTGCTATTTTTTGAGAGGCTAATGTAGCCTCTCTTTTTTTATTTTTCGGCAGAATTAGATATCAGGGATTTTGCTAACTCTTCGATCGTTTTCATCTTCTTTATATCGTGTGGTATATGGGTTAAAAGTACTCACTTTTCCATAAAGCTAATCGTTCCCTGTGGGCGAGTTCGGCATTACATTACTATTTGATTGGAGTGTTCACAGACTTGATTAAGTGCCTCATAAGCTGAAACTATTGTGATTACTGAACCTATATTTCCAGCTTTTTAAATGATGACAGATATATTGACTAGCGCTAGCGCTAGTGCTCTGTTGGCTCGTGTCACGAAACTCCTACAGAGCATTAGCGAGGCGTCAGCTCATTTCCTGAGGCTGTTTGGCTGTATTATGCCGCGCAAGCCAGGCACTCAAGCGCTCTTGTGTGCCGATGACAAAGACAAAAAACGCCGGTACGAAGAATATTGCCAGCAAGGTACCACTGAGCATGCCACCGAATACGCCAGTACCGATTGCATGCTGAGTTTCGGCGCTGGCGCCGCTCGCAAGCATTAAGGGTACCACTCCGAGAGTAAATGCCAGTGACGTCATCAGAATTGGCCGTAGACGCAGGCGTGCTGCGGTCACTGCAGCATCTATCAGCGTATGGCCCTCGGCGTGCAGTTGGCGGGCGAACTCGACGATGAGGATAGCGTTTTTGCCGATAGGCCGAGGTGGTGGCTAGGGTGCAGGCGGTATTGCGACGCGATCGCACTAACACGCCTATAAATACCCAAATGTTGCGCGTCGGCCCGTTCCAAATCGACTTAGACAGTCACGAGGCTAGCGTAATCTGTAACGGTCAGCAGCAGGCACTGGATCTGACTTTGACCGAGTTCAAAATGCGCGCCAGCATGCAGAACCTGGCACTTTGACTGTACGATTCTACCGCTCGGGGGCAAGCTGTTACCTCAGCGTAGAAGATGAAGGCCCCGGTATCCCTGATGAAGCTGCAAGCTACGTATTCGAAGCATTTCGCCGAGTCGATCCGTCTCGCTCTCGAAAAAGTGGTGGCAGTGGACTCGGTCTCGCAGTGGTTAAGACAATTGCTGAAGCTCACGGCGGCCACGTGGTTTGCCAGCCATCGGGCCATGGAGGAACAATATTCATCCTTTCTTGGCCTGTCAAAGCTGGTTTAGGACCTCCTTAACTATGTCCTGGTGATTCCTGCACGTATGGTCACCACGCCAGAGCACATTGCTGAATCGGGAAAATGCAGGGATTGTAGGTATTCCCTAGATCCCTTTGGTTGTTATCCGATATTGATTACAACTAATGGGATGTTATTTTGTTTGAATACGCTCAATTTGTTGTACTTGTAGTCTTGATATCGCATTTGCGTGTAACTGTACATAAATTGTTGAGGTAATTAAAACGTGCAAAATTACATGATTTATGTTTAAATTTAGCAGGTTATGATTAAACGGTTCACTGTTATAGAGTGTCAGAGGGCGGAGGTTCGAATCCTCTCATACCGACTAAATTAGATGCTTAATTGTTAGTTTGTTTTAATCATTAAAATAACCAGCAGTTAAGTTAAACAAAACCCCGTGTTAGCATTGCTATACGGGTTTTGTTTTTTATACGTTTTCGCTGCCGATATGACTAACGCTGCTTGCGACTAAGGTTCAAGTTCGAGTGATTAGGCTGGCTTTGGCACAGCAAAAGGCAAAAATTTTCAAGGCGAAATCGTCAATTTCACAAATTATATGCATCCGCCATTTAGCATTTAAGACATTATTGAGTAGGACATTTACCTATGCGCGCGTTTGTTTTACGAGCAAGATCAGCACCTACTGACAGTCAGTTGTTTTTGGCTTCTGTCGGCCAAGAGGCGCATACCGAGATTTTAGCTCATACCCTGATGAACACTATCTTTGTGGCTCAGTCCCATCGAAACGATGTTGTCGTTTATTTGGTGCTAGAAAGTACCCATGATTTTTCCCGCACTATCTGCTTCGATACTCGAAATATTTGCCATATTGGTGGTTTTCACGAGCAAGCTTTGCTCACTAAAATTGCCAAAGCCTTAGATATTTCTCGGGGCATGACGAAGGAGCAAACCCGTGTTGTTGACGAGGGCATCAGTGTCAGTACCACCAGTTTTGAAAAGCTGGTACAGGACCTCGCGGTGGATTATCAATTGTTTATGATGGATAAGAAGGGTACATCAATCCGTGAGCAAGAATTTGTGGGTAATCCGTGCTTTTTACTGACCGATCATATTCCTATGCCGAAGAAAAGTTTTAATACCTTGAAACGACTCGGTGCGCAAAAGATCAGCTTAGGGCCAAAGATGCTGTTTGCTTCTCAGTGCGTGGTATTGATCCATAATGAATTGGATATCAATCAATAGCCTCTGAGTCTTATGTATCCGTTGCTAACGCTGACTATTCCTGTGTGGCAACGTGTGTGTCGAGCCCTATTTTTTAATGGGGGTTTTATATTTTCCCCTTTAAAAATGTAATCGCTTTTTGGGCTCTGCGTGACAAGGGCCATTCCGCGCGGTGGATAAACCAAATGGTGTCTACAACTTGGCTGCCACATTCCACAACATAGATATCTTCTTGTCGTTCAAAGGCTTTGCGGGCGTATTGCGGGATAACCGTAAATCCTAGCCCTTTTGCTACAGGTTCGAGAATGAGGCTGATTTGGTTGGTAAATCCCTTGCAGGGGATCTCTTGAATGCCGGGGTGAGTTGGATATTTACGGCTAAGCAGCCGAGTCGCCATAGCCTCACCATCGGGATGGGAGATAAACCCTAGCCGTTGTAAATCAGTCCATTCATGTTGTTTATGGCTCGCCGGTACCACAAGTTCAAGTGGCTCTTCGGTAAAATGTGTGCTGTGAATACGAGGATCGGAAGGTTTTAAGGTGACCATGCCGATTTCATGTTCATTGGCCAACACTGAGGCCACTATCTCACTGTCAGGTGCAAAACGGTGGCGAATGCTTAACGCCGGAAAGGCTTGTTGTAATTCGATTAATAGCGGAAAGAGCGTTAAACCAATGCTACCTGGAGTGATAAGGCTAATATCACCGACATTGGCATCATCATGGATCAGTTTTTGCTGTAAGCGCTTTTGCGCACATTCAACTTCTTTGACGTAGGTCAGCAGGTTTTCCCCAATGGGAGTGATTTCAAGCTGGCGGGTGCGTCGTAAAAACAGTGTGCCGTAGGTTTCTTCTAAGCGACTGATATGCTGACTCACGGCCGCTTGGGTGATACCTATGGCTTCGGCGGTGCGGGTGAAATTCCCTTTCTCGACTAGCACGCTAAAGGTGTGTAACCACTGTGGATTTATCATAAGTAAAATTTATCAAATCTATAATCTGTATGTGCTTTTAATTATGGCACGATAAGACTAGTCTGTCGTCATTCAGTATTCAAATACCTTTTGATCTTAATAGACACAGGAAACACCATGGCCGATCTATTTTCATCCTTTAAACTTAAAGACATTACTCTCAAAAATCGTATTGCCGTTGCGCCCATGTGCCAATATCAAGCCACTGATGGACTTATCAACGACTGGCATCAGGTGCATTACACTAGCCTTGCCCGTGGCGGTGCCGGTCTTGTTGTGGTTGAAGCCACTGCAGTTTCTCCTGAAGGACGTATTACCCCCAAATGCCTTGGGTTATGGAATGACGAACAAGCACAAGGCTTAGCAAAAGTGGCTAGTGCGATTAAAAATGCGGGTGCTGTTGCAGGCATTCAGATTGGTCATGCAGGCCGTAAAGCGAGTGCCAATATCCCGTGGGAAGGGGATGACCATATTGCCGATGATGATGCGCGAGGTTGGCAACCGATTGCACCATCAGCCGTCGCCTTTGGGGCAAATTTACCTAAAGTGCCTACCGCTATGACAATTGAAGATATTGAGCGGGTTAAAGCCGACTTTGTGGCGGCGGCAAAGCGTGCTTTAGCGGCAGGATTTGAATGGTTAGAACTGCATTTCGCCCACGGTTATTTAGCCCAAAGCTTCTTTTCAACCTATGCTAATCAACGCACCGACCAATACGGTGGCAGTGCGGAAGGACGCGGACGCTTTTTGTTAGAAACCATTGCCGCGGTAAGAGACGTTTGGCCATCGCATTTACCCTTAACGGCGCGATTTGGTGTGATTGAATTCGACCATAAAGATGAAGAAACACTGACGGAATCGATAGCCTTGGTGAAGCAATTTAAGCAAGCGGGGCTCGATATGCTGAACGTCAGCATTTGCTTCTCGACTCCAACGGCAAAGATTCCATGGAGTCCTGCATTTTTGGCGCCTATTGCCGAGCGGGTTCGTCAAGAAGTGGGGTTCCCCGTTGCGACTTCTTGGGGTATGGATGATCCACATCAAGCCAATGCGGCCATTGAAGATGAGCAAATGGATTTAGTGATGATAGGTAAAGCGTTTTTAGCGAATCCACATTGGCCATATCAAGCGGCGCAAACCTTGAAAATTGCGCGCCCATCTTGGGTATTACCCGCTTCCTACGCCCATTGGTTAGCACGCTACTCTACGGTTAAAGCCGATTGATTGTAGAGTGACTTGAGTTGATTTAAACCTAAGCCTTAAAAAGCCGTTATCTAAAGATAGCGGCTTTTGGCTTTAGTGGCAGGTAAGGTCCATCATAAGAGACTCGCTACAAGAGACTAGATTCAAGATACTGGCCACGCAGCCTTCAACCCACGCAGTTAAATCCAAGCTTCGTGCATTTTGTATTCATCCAGTCACTAGGGAATAAAAAAAGCCCCAATCCTTTAGGAATGGGGCTTTCTTAACTAAGATGATGAAGCTCAGTGGTTATAGAAACGTCGACCTTCACGCATCACTTCAATTAATTCAGGCGCGCTCATTTTTTTATTGAGCCTATGTTCATAGTTTTCATCGTAAATACGATATTTACCGTGGCGGTCAATCACTGTCACTTCTGCTTCTTGATAGATAGCAAAAATACGGCTATCACCTATATAGATCCACGTTTCTTTGTCAGGTTGTAATAGGCTGCGGCCAGCGCTGTAATCTGTCGTGTTATTGGTGCAACCTAGCACGTGGGTCATTAAAGTCGGCGCAATGCCGTAATGGCTGGTGCGGTATTTGACCTTAGAAGCACCCGTATTCGGCCAGTGGATCACTAATGGCACTTTGACACTCTGTGGTGACAGGTTGCGATTCGCTTCATCACTATTGCTGGTGAACATTTTGCCATTGACCCCAGTGATAATCACTAAGGTGTCGTTGGACACATTGGCCAGCATCGCCTTGAGTTGTTGATCGACAAAATACAGAGATTGGCGATATTGATTAAACAATACTTTTTGCGCTGGCATTAGGTCGGTATCGGCTTTCACTGTTTCGATACCCAGAAAACCCACGGGAGTATCAAAATTTTCTGGCGCTTTTAAGTTAACGAGCGCCAACCAAGGCTTATGTTGGATGCTGTGCCACTCGTTAAAACTGGCCACTGTGTGCAAATCGGCATCGGCACTGCCATTGGTTTCTTTGGCTATGACAGGATTAAAGTCATTAAACATCGCCTGTGATGAACGCAAATTGAGATTGGTTTCAGGGAGGAAAAGCCCCAATTCATAGCCTGCTTGTTGAAAGCTTCTGGTCAGTAAAGGACTGGTGCTATTAAAAATTCGCGCATCGCCATAACTGCCTTGCAGGCCATAGAGTAGCGAAAACATGCCCGTTCTAAATTGGTTGCCGCCGCTGAAATGCTGGGTAAAAGATTGATTATTTTCAGTGTATTGGTGTAGGAATGGCATGCTTTTACCATCGACCATATCCGCCCGCAAACTGTCGATGGTAATCATCAACACGTTGATTTTCGTGTCGGCCTGGCAGGTGAGTGGTTGCTCTGGATAGCTGAGTACACTGGTGTTGTGATTGACGTCATCGCCTTGGTATGAACCATCGATACCGTGACTTTCCATAAAGGAGCGAGCAGTCGCGGGATAAGATAAAGGATAAGTATCGTCGAAACGGGTAATTTCGGTGATATCGGCGGCATCGGCCCAAATGTGGATCAAGTGGCTGCTGATAAAACAGATACACACTAGGGTGATAACTTTATTGCCTAAATTGAGTTTTTGGATTTTCTCTATGCGTTTCCACAAAAAGTTCGCCATGGTCAGTTCAATGGCGATGATGGCCAGTGGTGTGACGATATAAGAAGTACCACGGAGCAGGGCATTGAGATCCGCCCAAGCTAAATCGAAGGCAAAGGGGCTCAAGTGCATGCCGTAATCGGCGTAAACAATGGTATCGTACAATAAGATACAAAGACTTAGGGTCGCGATCACCGCCGCGACACCTCTTAATATCTTTGAATAGGGCAATATCAAAGTTAGTGGAAATAGGCAGATCAAATAGGCGATAAAGGCGAGAAAGCTAAACTGACCAATAGTGCTGACGCTCAGATAAAACCAGCCATACCAAGTTTCTGGATAACCCACGCTGCCAAGGTATCGGCTTCCGACTATCATGGCTAATAAACCATTGAAGAAGGCGAACCAATGCCCCCAGTTGATGAGCCGGGAAACCCGATCGCGGCTCATTTGCTTTTTTCGCTCGACCATAGTGATCCGCTTATTCCTAAAAGGCCTTGTATCTTATATTCTTTTGATGATTATTACCCAGTTAACTTACTGGGATTTAACCGATTGTGCGAGTGCTTTTGCAAATTGTTCGGCCACGGCTTGGCGCGATTCGCTGGGCACTTTACGTTCTAGCAGGTTAGTCACGCAGTTACCCAATGCCATCAGGCTCAGGTCAGTCGGTGCTTTATGCTTTTCTAACACAGCCAATATTTCGGCGATTAATGATTCAACTTGGGTGTTTGAGTATTTCGATTGGATTGCCATAATCAAAAAATGTTTCACTTTGGAATGGATTAGCGGCATATAATAGCGGATTTATCCCAGTATCACTATCAGGGCTTATGAGTATTAACATCGAACACGCAATTATTCACGAGATTTCTCAGGACAGTCAGGGGCAATTACGCTGCCGTTTGCGTCCTCAACCTCTGCTGAACGGTCAGGCGGTCGAGGTGATGCTCGACGAGTTGCATCAGACATATACGGGAAAGGCCGGTAAAGGTTTTGGCTATTTTGGTATCCATGGTGACGACGGTGAGGCCAATCCCGCCTTTGCCAATGCGCTAACTCAATACCGTGGCGGCGATTTAGGGTTTGTGGAGTTTTCCGGTCAAGCCAGTAAATTACTGCAAGAAGAATTGTCAAAGTACGACTTCAGTCAAGGCGGTTTCCTGTTGATGTCTTGCTATACCAGCATCACCAGCGATTATTTGTTTGTGGCTTTATTAAGTGCTAAGTCGTCAATGACAGTATTAGACGATATGGAACTGTCGCAAAATAACCATTTGGATTTAAATAACATCCAACTCGCGGCGCGTATCGATTTAACTGAGTGGCAAGCCGATAAGGATTCTCGCAAGTATATCTCCTTTATCCGTGGCCGTGCGGGACGTAAAGTCGCCGACTTTTTCCTCGACTTTATGGGCTGCGTAGAAGGCGTCAACACTAAGGCGCAAAACAAAACCTTAATGAATGCGGTTGAAGATTTTGTTGCCAGCAGTGAGTTGACGAAAGACGAGCGTCAGCAGTGCCGCAATAAAGTGTTTGAATACTGTAGTGAGCGTTTCGATGAAGGCGCTGACATTGAGATCAAAGACTTGGCCGATGAGTTAGCCGATCAAGGTATGGACTCCTTCTATGATTTTGCCCGTGGCGGCAGTTATGATCTTGATGAAGAGTTTCCGGCCGACAAATCAACCCTGCGCCAATTGAAGAAGTTTTCTGGTACGGGTGGCGGCGTAACGTTAAGTTTTGATGGCGGCCACTTAGGTCAACGGGTGATTTACGATCCCATCTCGGACACGATTTTAATCAAAGGTGTGCCAGCAAACTTAAAAGATCAGCTTGATCGTCGCCTTAAAGGCGAATAGTACTTAATTCATCCATCGTTTTTTAAGCGAACGAATAACTAAAGGCCGAAAGTTTTTACTCTCGGCCTTTTTGCTAACTAAGTCGCGCTGACTCAGCTTCTAAGTGAGTACTTCTTAGTCAGTGACTCGTCGCCTATGTTAATTATTGGAGCTAAATGGCACTGGACGTGGCGTATCTTTATTCGATGGTGGCAAAATAGGTAGCGTGATTTGCGGCTGATCGCCCGTTAAGGACTCAAGGAAGGCGACCATTTCTTTCACTTCTTGGTCAGAGAGTTTTTGCCCTAATTGAATGTCTGCCATGGTATTCACCGCTTCTTCCAAGGTCCAGACGCTGCCATCATGGAAGTAGGGATAGGTGAGTTCAATATTGCGTAGTGTCGGCACTTTAAACACATATTTATCAGCTTCTTTACCAGTGACGCCCTTACGACCTTCTGCTGGGTTATTGGTGTGGAACGGTTTGATGAGTCCCATTTTCATATACATAGTTCCACCGACAGCGGGGCCGTTATGGCAACTCACGCAACCTTTATCCTTGAAGAGTTGGTAACCCGCTTTGGCATTCGCGCTTATGGCCTCTTGCTTGCCCAGAAGAAATTGATCGAAGGGGCTATTAGGGGTAACTAAGGTTTTTTCAAAGGTGGCAATCGCATCGGTTAAACGGTCAATTGTGACTTTTTCATCGCCATAGACCTTGGCGAAGTGCGCTCGGTAGGCAGGCATAGAGGCGATAGTTTCAGTTGCGAGTTCATGGGTAAAGCCCATCTCTTTCGGGTTGGCGATAGGGCCCGCGGCTTGTTCTTTCAAATCACTGGCGCGACCATCCCAAAATTGAGCCAGCATAAAGTCGGCATTAAGCACTGTGGGTGAGTTAATTGGGCCTTCCTGCCAATGATGACCAATGGACGTTGGCAGAGCATCGACACCACCAGTGGATAAATTATGGCAAGAGTTACAAGAGATAAAGCCAGATTTAGACAGTCTGGGTTCGAAGAACAGCATTTTACCTAATTCAACTTTTTCAGGCTCAGTGATCTTGGCTGCTGTAATGACTTCGATGGGTTCTGCACTGATAGCATGGGTACTGGCTAATATACCTGCGATGAAAATGGCGATAGATGTAAGTTTGGTCATCTTATTTCTCCCTGTATAACCTTGGTTTTTGTATGGTTTAACAGGGATGCTAGCGGTTAATGATGCTGAGTGATAATGCTTTGTTTCGATTGGGTCTATCGCTGTTGCGGATTAAGCTTTTGCGATCTAATTCGCTGTTTTTACGTTGTTATTTTGCTAGGTTGAGTGGTATTTCTGTTAAGGCTTTATCTGTTAATCGACAAGGTCGATGCATTGTTGCTTTCTGCCTATCGGTACCTGATGGTTGCAATGAGTTGCATTGCTGGATTTTAGAAAACCTGATACAAACATGTGATACAAAATATTGGGCCGAGTGGATTCATTTGTCGCGACAACAGACGGAATTGATTAGAATCTCCATTCATGTTGAGTTAACTCGTGTTGAGTGCCTCAAGTTAGCATGCTCGGCCATCGCCAAGCGGTGCTATAAAATTATATAGGTGGACTGTTTTTCTGCCGAGGAGCGTTAATGCAATTGTTTGTCAAAGATTTAACTGTGATCGATTTTTCCTATTTGTGCCCAAAGCGCGGCATGGTGGGGGAGAGTTGGATTGTTGATGTTCTGCTAGAGGGCGGATTAGACGAGCAAAACATGGTACTCGATTTTGCTAAAGTCAAACGCACGATCAAGCAAACCATAGATGCGGTGGCCGATCATCGTTTATTAGTGCCTACGGCCTGCAGTAGTGTGCGATGGCAACAGCAGGGCGATAGAGTATGGATGGATTTTGATAGTCAGTTAGGTGAAATTCATTTGGCCTGTCCTTCACAAGCCTTTGCCTTAGTGCCGACCGAAGAGATTGATATTCCCAGCGTGAATGTCTTTTTACAGAAAGCATTGCGCGAAGCTTTACCTAAGAATGTCGAAGGGATCACGCTCACCTTGAGACACGAAATCCTCGATACGCCTTATTACCATTACAGCCATGGTTTACGTAAACACGATGGTAATTGTCAGCGTATCGCCCATGGACATCGTAGCCCTATTCACGTTTATGAAAATGGCAGTCCAGCAGCTAAGTGGGATGAGTATTGGGCCAAACGTTGGCACGATATTTATTTAGGCAGTGAAGAGGACTTGGTTTCAGTTAAGACCCTTAATCTTTCGCCGCAAACGCGGATAACCGATGACAGCCACTATGGCTTTCATTACCAAGCCCCCCAAGGGGATTTCCAATTGGCAATGCCAAAGGAATGCTGTGATTTAATTCCCCACGACACGACGGTTGAGTTGTTAGCCGATTATATTGCCACGACATTGGTCGCTAAAGTGCCAGGAAGTCAGTTTAAAGTGGTGGCGTTTGAAGGTGTTGGCAAGGGCGCGATCGTCGTTAAGGGATAGGCACTACGAGCTGATATAAGTGAATGGACTTAAACTATTCACCTTTTAATCACGGATTTAATAGGCCTCGGTAGATTATCGGGGCTTTTTTGTTTGTTTTGAGGATAGGCTGAACTGAGATTACGACAGGGATGTGGGTTTGCAGAATCGATTTTTATGGTGCGTTAGGTTAACGTGGCATTGATTGAATTCGGCTGCGTTTTGTGTCGCGATGAATGTATTTAGTGGGTCTTGATCCCTATTGCCCCTCGATAAGGATTTTTTGAAGATGTTGGAAACTAGGATATTGGAAACTAAGATGCTGGAAAATAATAAGATGTTGAGAAATAAAGTATCGCAATTTTTATCTCACGGTGGAGCCCCCCTAAGTTCAAATCCAATGCGCTGCTTATCGGCATTATTCACTTTGGGCCTAGTGCTCATTGCGCCTCAGGTACAAGCTGAGGTGAGTTTACAGGGTAAGTTAGAGCAAGGCGCATTAATGCGGGGTCAAGCGCCAGCGGGCACTCAGATTAGCTTAAATGGTGAAGCCATCAAGGTCACGCCTGACGGTCATTTTGCCTTTGGTTTTGATCGCGACGGTGAATTGAGCCAGCAGCTAACCTTGGTTTATCCCGATGGTTTGACTGAGGTTAAGCCTTTAACCTTAACCAAGCGAGAGTACGATATTCAAAGTGTAAAGGGCATTAGCTCGAAGATTATGAAGCCCGATCCTGTCGCGCAGGAAAGAGCGGCGAAAGACACGGCGCAGGTCAAAGCGGCACGGGCAACATTTAGTGAGCAAACTGCATTTTTACAGGCGTTTATTTGGCCTTTGACGGGGCGTATTTCAGGTGTTTACGGTAGCCAGCGTATCTATAACGATGTACCCGGTAATCCACACTTTGGGGTGGATGTGGCGGCGAAAACCGGCACTATAGTGGTCGCCCCCGCCGATGGTGTTATTAGTCTTTCTGTGCCTGACATGTTTTATTCGGGCGGGACTATGGTGATCGACCATGGTTATGGCGTGAGTTCGAGTTTTTTGCACTTGAGTAAGCTGTACGTCAACGCGGGTGAAGCGGTTAAGCAAGGCCAAGCTGTTGCAGAGGTGGGCGCAACAGGCCGTGCAAATGGTCCACACTTAGATTGGCGAGTGAACTGGTATCAAATGCGCCTCGACCCTACGACCATAGTGCCGCCAATGGCAACAGTGCTGGCGAATGAGAAGGCCAATAAAGCGGCCAAAAAGGGCTAGGTTCGATATCCAGTTTAGGCTCACTTAAATGGCGCAATGATGCGCCATTTAATGGTGATCTATATCGGGAACACTTAGCGAGTTGGCTTCTTTCTAGGCTAGCTTCAAATGTCTGCTTGCCAATAATCATTTTTAACCGAGTCGTCTAAAAAGATTACTTCAACAGTGGATGATCAGCAGGCAGTTGGCGGGTGATCCATAAAATCAGTTTATGTTTCATGTTTGGCCCATCTTCTTTATCTTTGGCCAGTGGCTGGATTAAGTTGTCGGTGACCAATAAACGATAAATGCATTCCACTTTGTCTTTGGGTGAGATGCCTTTGTCAAAGTCCGCATATCCGCGTTTTTTGGCATAGCCCACGCCGATTTCCATGGCGAACTTCAATATTTGTGCTTCGTTCTTGTGTGGCTTCATTGGCGATCCTCTGTTTGCACATAGCATCCATCTACTGGACACGATAATTTGTGCCTGATGGCATCTGCGAGTTATACGTCCTAAGTTACGCTAAATATGCTGTTTTTTAGATTTAATTTTGGCGATTTTTGACAAAACCACCAAAAAAACTGACCTAAAAATAACGAGAATATTGAATCTGATTAAATTGTCATCAACTCAGATGTTAACTCAGGTACTGTCGTAGGTTTTAGCTAAGGCAAGTGCCAATGAAAATCTAAGCTCAGTTTTATCTGCCTGAGTTTAAGTCTGACTTAGTATTCAGATACTTGTTCGCTCGCGATGACCGCTTTTATGCCATGGGGATGCACTTTAATGCACACATTGCCGCGTTTAAAGGCGATAGTTGGATTGGCTAAACGTTCTTTATCGCCTTTGGGCGAGCTCATCTTGACCTTAATCTCAGCAAGGGATGGCAAGTCTGGTAATCTTGACTGCTCTGATTCAGCTGTCTGCTCAGATTGCGGCAATGGACTCAGTCCTAGGTTGAGTAAAGAGCGGAGTGTTGGACATAAGACCAGTAAATCTTGGCTCAAGGTATCGCAATCTTTGGCTTTAGAATCAATAACTAACTCTATGTGCTCCCAGCCTTCCTGTGGATAAACTTTATCTCTAGGATAGGGAAGCTCGACGCAGGCAATGCTAAATTGACCGAGTGTGAGTGGCGTGTCTAGCTCGATGATCAGAATCGTACGGCCATTGATGATGTTGTCTGAAATGATTTTACCTATGCGGCTAAAGGCGTCTTTCAGTGCATTGGCACTGGCGATAGAGTTAACGCGTAATGCCACGTGATCGCAAAACAGTGCTTTATCTGTTAAATCTAAGGTCTTAAGGAAAGCGACAATTTGTGCTTCAAAGGCTGGCCAGCCTTGGATTAATTGCTCATAGCTGAGGTTTGCACTGTGCGGCGCAACAGGCTCGTTGAATTTAGGCATAAATACTCCAAGGCATTTCTATTGGCGTTAGTTTTATCCCTTAAGTAAATGACCGAGACTATTACAACTAACATCATGCTTTAAAAGGTTAAATAAAAACGCCCATTAAGCTGGGCGTGTTTGATATCGTTCAATTATCTATTTGGCATTTTGCCATTAGGAAGCGGGCTAAGATTAAGGCCAAATCTCAATCGGCGTTCCTTCATCGACTACTTTCCACACTTCATCCATTTCGGCGTTGGTAATCGCGATACAGCCGTCAGTCCAGTTGTATTGCTGAGCTTGTTCTGGCGGCAGTGACGACTTAGGGTTTTGGCCGTGGATCATGATCATGCCTCCGGGTCTAATGCCTAAGGCTTTGGCTCTGAGTTTATCCTCTTCATTAGGATAGGAAATATGGATCGATTTATAATAAGCACTATCTGGCTTTTTATAATCTAGGGTATAACGCCCCTGTGGTGTGCGTTGATCGCCTTCCTTTAATTTGTGTCCAGCGGGTAGGTCACCCATGGCGATACGATATTGTTTGAGCACTTTGCCATCGCGCAATAAAGCCATACTGGATTCGGATTTAGTGATCACCACCAGATCCACTTTACCCATGCCAGAGGCATGTAATTCGGGTGAAACGAGAGCCGCGATAGTCACAGTGAGAGATGTCAATGTGGAAAGTAGGGTGGCGCGCATGAAGTCCTCGAAAATAAACACAGGTCGTTGGCTTTTTTCGGCATCATACCGCAATTTTATCCTACTGTGAGTAGATAATTTTGAGCTAGGTGCAATTGCATGGCAGACTCGTGGCATATTTATGCTGTAATCCCTGTGTTAGTCAGTTTGTTGCAAGGAAGTAAAAGTTTGTATGTCTGAGAATATCGAATCCGAAAGTCCGTTAAAACGTCAATTACGTACCATTATTTTTGGCACTGATACTCCCGCTGGCCGCTATTTTGATATCGCCCTCATGGTGTGTATTGTGTTGAGTGTCGGCTTAGTGTTCCTCGACACAGTAGAGATATTCCATCGTGAATACGGCCAGCTTATTTCTGTGTTGGAATGGGTATTCACCATTATTTTTACGATTGAATATGGCCTACGTTTGTACTGCGCGACTCATCCTGTGTTATATGCTCGCAGCTTTTATGGTTTAGTGGATTTGTTATCGGTATTGCCAAGTTATCTGGCGTTGCTGATCCCTGGTGCTAACTTTACCTTAGTCATCCGGATACTTAGGCTGTTTAGGATTTTCCGCGTACTCAAATTACTGCGTTATTTGAGTGAAGGAAATGTGCTGCTTAGGGCGATGATGCAGTCGAGTCGTAAGGTTTTTTTGTTTTTCTTCTCGGTTAGTTTGATCGTTATGGTACTGAGTTCAGTAATGTATGTGGTTGAAGGGCCTGATAATGGTTTTAGTTCAATCCCTAAATCTGTGTACTGGACAATTGTGACTATTACTACAGTCGGTTACGGCGACATTACCCCGAAAACCGGATTAGGTCAGGCGATTGCGGCTTTTACTATGCTAATTGGTTACTCGATTATCGCAATCCCAACGGGGATTTTAACCGCCGAGATATCCCAAGAAGTAGGGCGTCATCGAGATTTACGCTCGTGTAATCAATGCCATAAGACAGGTCATGATATTGATGCCATGTATTGTAGTCGTTGTGGATGTGAGTTAGATAGCCTAGATGTGCCCGTTGATAAAGGCGTTTCATGATGATTTCGGCGAACACTTTTTATTTTTTGTAGGTAAAAGACACGTATGACGCAAGCCAAGTTTGTTGAAGGCCCCATATTACGCCATATCTTAGTGATGAGTTCGACCGCCGCGGTAGGGATTTCTGCCTTATTTGTCGTGGATTTACTGGATATCTTTTTCCTGAGCCTATTGGGAGAGCATGAACTCGCGGCGGCTGTGGGATATGCGGGGAGTATTTCGTTTTTTACCACATCTATTGGAATTGGTTTATCGATTGCATTAGGGGCTTTAGTGTCTCGCTCGATTGGCGCAAAAGAGGTGGCGTTGGCAAAGCGCTTATTACTCAATAGCGCGGTTGTGACGACACTGATCAGTGTGCTGGTGGCGGCTGTGGTCACCACCTTCATTCCTGAGCTAGTTGCCTTAGTTGGCGCGAGTGGTCATACGGCAGAACTTGCTGCGAGCTATTTGTATATTCTCGTGCCTTCCTTACCTTTTATCTGTCTTGCGATGGCGCTCGGCGGGGCTTTACGCGCCGTGGGTGATGCAAAGTTATCTATGATGTCGACCTTAGCGGGGGGCGGGGTTAATGCTGTACTCGATCCGATTTTTATCTTCATGTTCGCCATGGGGATTGAAGGTGCTGCATTGGCATCCGTCTTAGCACGGGTGGCGGTATTTGTGATTGCCGCTCGCGGTGTGGTGGTTAAGCATAAGTTGTTAGGCCATTTTGATAAGGCACATTTTGTCGCCGATCTTAAGCCTATCTTTGCCATTGCAGGCCCTGCGATGTTAACCAATGTGGCAACTCCCATCGGAAATGCCTTTGTGACCCGAGCGATCGCCGATTTCGGTGATGCTTATGTGGCAGGCTGGGCAGTATTGGGGCGTTTAATCCCTGTGGCTTTTGGGATGATCTTTGCACTATCCGGCGCGATTGGACCTATTGTTGGGCAAAACTTTGGTGCAGGTCAGTTTGACCGAGTACGTGAGAGTTTAACGCGGGCGATTCAGTTTTGTACTGTGTATGTGCTGGTAATGTCTTTGCTGCTGTTTATGCTTAAGTCACATTTGGTCAGTGTGTTTGATATGAAGGGCGATAGTGCTGATCTTATTCATTTTTTCTGCAGTTATATTGCGGTATTCTTTATCTTTTCGGGGATTTTATTTGTGGCGAATGCGTCCTTTAATAACCTTGGCAAGGCCAAATATTCCACGCTATTTAACGTAGGTAAAGCCACTTTAGGCACTGTGCCCTTTGTGTATTTGGGTGCGCTTTGGGGTGGTGTTTACGGTGTATTGATTGGGCAAATTTTAGGGTCTATTTTGTTTGGTACATTAGGTGTGTGGGTTGCCTATCGTTTAGTGGATAAAGTGGCGGCGCAGGCACCGTTTTCAGCCGCGCCTAATCTTGATGCTGCGAATGCTATCCCCCGTAATGTCGTACTGAGTGAGGAAGAGGAAATCGCTAATTGTATTGCACAGAACTTACCGAGTGCGACCAATCCGCTTTCATCCTCGTGCGTGCAGATGGCGCAATTAACGGAGGAGCAAGAGAATGAGCCCGTATTGCCCTATTTAGACGAGGGTAAAAAGCCTAATTGACGTTATGTGGCTTAGCTGCGCCATGTAGAAGCTGTGGGCAAGAACGCAGATAAAAATGAGCTCTTAATAATGAGGAGCAGTCAGAAAGCTGCTAATGATAGGAATGCTGAAAAACAAAATGCCACAAGATTGCTTGTGGCATTTTGTTTGAAACGGCGTTTGCACTTCATTTAGTTAAGCTAACAATGCCAAAATACGCCGCTAAAAGACTATTCTGCTGAGCTTCTTATTCTTCAATACTTGGCGTGTCTTGTTGGCCTTCGACTTGTTCAGTCGCAGCTTCTGATGCCGCCATTTTTGCACGATCAGCCTTAGAGATGTAACCTGATTTTGCAGGTGAGCCGATAGTCACTGGGTCGACTTTATTCAGTCTGGCCTTAGCGCGTTTAGCTATTTTCTTGATGATCTTTTGTTTCTTGTTCATGACGTCTCTAATTTCGTTTCGCACCCGCTACGCGCAGGAATATGAGGCCAAGGGCTCAATTGAGGCGGGATTCTAACTCAATCTGAGCGAACTGACCATGTTTTGCTGAATTTTGTCGAAAACAACGGCTACTCTTTGAGAACTAGTTTTGCTAAATGGCGTTAGCATAACAATTTGACTTAAACGGCGCTGTTAGTATTTCACACGACAAATGCTGCGGTGTAGACTGTCTGTGTGGATCAAAAGCCATTATATTGCCTAGCATTATGAGTTTGAAAAATTAACTCTACTGTTATTTTATTGCTCATATCCTGAGCCGAGGAAGATGTGTGTTATTAACTAAAATCACTTTTTTTGAGCGCTTTGAGCACGATATATTAAGTGGCACTAAAACCATTACATTGCGTGATGAAACGGAATCCCATGTGATTGCAGGTCAAACGCTTCCCGTTTCAACCTTCGAAACCGACCGCTGGTTTTGTGATATCCATATTATTGATGTCGTGCCAGTGACCTTAACTGAGCTCTCAGACATTCATGCTAAGCAAGAGAATATGACATTGCCGCAGCTACGTGATGTGATTGCAGAAATTTATCCCGGTCTTGAGCAATTGTTTATGATCCAGTTTAGGGTTTTACCGCAGTAAAAGTATAGAGCGTAATTCGTAAAATAAAAAAGGCCGCACAGCAGCCTTTTTATCACAAATTCAATGGCATATTAAGTTGCCGAAGATTGCTGAACTGTTCAAGAACATCAGCTATCCAAGACAACTAAACCGTCCAAGGTAACAGTTTTTTCGCAAAGTGATCGGCTTGGTCTAAGCGAATCGCTGCGCGGTGACGCATCCGATAAAAAGCTTGATAGCACAGGGGGACTAAGTACAAGCTAGTCACTGTCGAGAACGATAAGCCACCGATAATGGCGATTGCCATGGGGTAATATGGCGGGCCGCCGCCACCGATTTGGGTATCACCCATCGCCAGTGGGACTAATCCCAGTACTGTTGTACCTACTGTCATTAACACTGGCCGCAAACGGGTGATACACACCTCCCGAATGGTGTCAGACAATTTGTCGAGATCCGGTGTCATCTGATTGATTTGATCCACCAGAACGATACCGTTGTTCACCACTATCCCCATTAAAATCAAGATACCTATCATTGCCATCACAGAAATAGGGGTACCTGTGATAAACAGCGCCCAGAATACACCTGTGATGGAAAATAGGATTGAGGTAATAATCGCCGTCGGTAACAGTAGAGATTCAAACAACGCCGCCATAACAATATAAATCATCGCGACAGCCAAGAGCATATTAGTCACCATCACGTTCTGATCTTCATCTTGGCGCTCGAAGCCACCACGGAGTGAATAGTCGTAACCATCGGGGAAACGGATATTTTCCATCACTTGCTTAATCTTAGTTTGCGCCTCTTCTGTGGTGAGGTTTTCTAAGTTAGCCCCAATCGACAGCGAGGTTTGGCGGTTGAAGTGTTTGATAGTATCGAAGCGGGGTTGGATCTCAATCTTCGCCAGATTATCTAAGGTGTACACTCTTTGGTCTAGGCGTACTATGGGTAACTGTTTGAGTTTCTCAAGTGACTTTTGCCATTCTTTCTCGTAGGCCATTTCGATGCGTAGCTCGCCATTAGGATCGTGGCGGAAGGATCGCAGCGGTGAACCGCGCAGTGCCATGGAGATACTTGAGGCAATTTCATTGAGTTTTAAATCTAACCGCGCCGCCATTTGTCTATCAATGCGGATAATCACTTCTTGCTGAGCGCCATTAAGCTCGGAGCGAACATCTTGCAATCCTTTGATGTTTTGCAACAAAGGAATAACTTGCTCGCTCAAATTAATCAGCTCAGAGGTTGAGCGCCCTGTCAGTGTGACTCGCACGCCAGAGTTGTCATTGCCCCAGCCAAATTGCGGTTTGGCGATGGAATACTTAGGGAAGCCACTGCGGATTTTCTTTTTTAACTCATCCACTGACATAGGCAAATCTTTCTTTAGGAGGATCACCGATGAGCCATCGTCAGAGGCATAATAGCTGTAGACAGAATCAATATGGAATTCCTCTTTATTGTTATAAAGATACTCTTCCATTTGGTTGATCATCGCCTCAGTGACATTGAGATTATGTCGACCTTCTACTTGGTAGTTAATGTAGATTCGTTCATTGCTCTCGCTGTCTTCTTGATCCTGTTTAACCATAGATAGCGGCAGGGCGGTGGATGCGAGGATCGCTACAGCAATCACGCCTGAACGCCAAGGTCTGAGCAATACCCAATCTAAGGTATTATTGTAAAAACGTTGTAATTTACCCGCATCCTTTTCGGGGGCGATGTCGAAGTGGAACTTAGTCAACATCAAAGGAATTAAGGTTTTTGCGACCAATAGCGACGCGGCGAGTGAGATACAAATTGCAATAGCAACATGCTCTAGAAAAATAGTGATCTCGACTTTTACGCCAAAAATATTAGGTAAAAATACAATGGCGGTTGTCATTGTGCCTGCCAATACCGCCAGAGACACTTTATCGACCCCCGTCATGACTGACTCTTCATTGTCTTTAGGGTGTTTACCTTGCTTTTCCTGCAGTACGCTCTCAGTGACGACCACTGCGTTATCAATCAACATACCGACGGCGAGCAGGAGTCCCATCATAGACAGAATATTCAAGCTGTAACCGAGTAGATACATAGCGGCGAGCGTCATACCGATTGAAATAGGCACGGATGACACAACCACTAAAGTCATTTTCAAATTACGCAGGAATAAGTACAGCACGACAAAGGACAGCAGTGCACCGATTAACCCTGAAAGCAGCAAATCCATTAGTGAAGATTTTACTCCAGAGGCTTGATCTTCCATGATAAATAGGCGAATACCTTGGAACTGTTGGTCCTGCTTCGCAAGCTCAATCACCTTCATGACACGGTCTGACACTTCGACTAAGTTAGCGCCAGATTCCTTAAACACATCCAAACCCACGGCATAGTGCTTATCTAAATGTCGACCTTCGATACGTTCAGGTAGGGCAAATTGCACATCGGCGATATCGCCTAAGGTCAATCCGGGGATCAGTACTAGTGCTTTGATATCTTCAAGGTTTCTAAACTCACCCTTAGGTGAAACTTGATAAACGATATTACTGGCCCTGAGTGTACCTGCGCTCAGCACAAAGTTCTCTCTGCCGAGATGTTGTTGCAAATCTGTGGCTGAAAATCCACTGGCGGCAAGGCGGTCGGCATTGATGCGTACCTCAATTTGCTTTTGCTCAACGCCGTACAGGCTGACCTTAGAGACACCTTCAACACGTTCAAGTGGACGCTTGAGCTGTTTATCGAGTAGATCGAATGCACCTGAAAGCTCACGATCACTTGAGATGCGTATGGTGAGCACAGGCATGTCGGCGGTGGAGAATTGTCGGATAAAGACCCGCTCCACATCTTTGGGCAGTAAATGCCGCACTGCATCGATTTTTTCCCGCGCTTCTAAGCTCTTAGTGGCAACGTTTTCCCCCCACTTCATGTTGATTTCGATTTCGGCGCCTTCTTGGGAGGATTCTGATTCAAGCTCATCAATCCCACCCATAGTCGCGAGGGATTCCTCCAGCACTTTGGTTATATCGCGTTCCACTTCAGCAGGGGTCGAGCCTTTGTAAGGCACTTCCACCACTATCTGTGGGATATCAATACCGGGGAACATTTCCAGCGGTAATAGGCGACTCGAGGCGAGACCAAACAGCAAGATAGCAAAGAAGAACATGCTGGTGGTTACGGGGCGCTTAATGGCTAAACGGGTGAGGTTCATGGGCGAGCCTCCTCTACGTTTACATGTGAGCCAGTTACGGCGTATTCTTTACGGTCGAACAGGGCATAGAGCACTGGGAGCACAATTAAGGTCAGTAATGTTGACAAACTCAGACCAAAGATCACCGTAATCGCCATCGGTGCGCGCACCTCTGAGCCATCACCTAGACCTAGCGCCATCGGCAATAAGCCTAAGGTCGTGGTGAGGGTTGTCATCATAATCGGGCGTAGGCGCGATTTAGCTGCATCGCGAATGGCATCAAGTTTTTGAGCACCTTCGCTACGCAGTTGATTGATCCGATCCACAAGCACAATCGCGTTGTTCACGACGATCCCCGCCAACATGATAAGGCCAATAAATACCACCACACTCAAATGAGTTTGGGTGATATAAAGCCCAAGTACACTGCCACCTAATGCCATAGGTACGGCAAAGAGGATAAGCAAGGGGTGCAGTAGTGATTCAAACTGACTCGCCATGACTAAATACACTAAGAAAATCGCTAAGATAAGGGCAATTTTGAGTGATTGGAACGAGTGCTCCATTTCCTCATTTTGACCACCAAAACGGGCCTGGACCGATGCGGGTAACACTTGTTGCGATAGTATCTGCTGCGCCTGTGCCACCGCATCGCTTAAATCACCATAGGCGAGGTTAGCTGATACGAGAGCCACACGTTGTTGGCTGATGCGGTTAATCGCAGATGGGCCTAATTGCAATGAAACTTCTGCAACTGCGCTTAATGCAATAGGCTGACTGCTATTCGGATTGATGATTAAGGCATCGATATCGCTGATTTGATCCCGCTCCGCGAGTTCACTGCGCACCAGAATATCAATCTTACGGTCACGCACTGTGTATTGACTGGCAACAGTACCACCAACACGTTGGGCAATACGGTTCGCAACCGTTGGTGCATCCATTCCTAGGGCCGCTAACCTTGCATGATCGAAACGGATACTTAGCTCAGGTTGACCATCACGTAGACTGGTGTTCACGTCGGCAAAACGCTCCGATGCGGATAATGCTTTGACGAGACTATCTGCGCTGCGTTTGAGTAAGTTTAAATCGTAACCTGTGAGTTCAATCTCCAGTGGCGTTTTAAAGCTGAATAACTCAGGTTGCTCAATTTTCGCTTCAAGTTCAGGAATGCGGCGCGCAGTATCACGTAATACTTGAGTGACTGCGTTATAGGCACTGTGGTCGTTAAGCACCACTTGCAAGCGGCCCCAGTTTTCACCCCCGCGGGCAGTATCCGAAGTCATCAAACCGCCGCTACCAGCTTGGCTATAAGCATGTTTAACTTCGGCTCTGTCTTTAATGGACAGTGCAAGTTGCTGTAATATCTTGTCGGTTTCGCTCACTGCCGTACCCGGCGGTAGCAAGATCTCCACATAAAACTCACCCTGATTCATTGGCGGAATAAGCTCCATACCAAGTCGCGGTAACAAGCTAATACAAGCGCCTGTTATTGCAATCGTGAGTAACAGTGTTGCTTTTTGTTGGCGCAGCGCCGAGGCCAGAAGTTTGTAATAAACCTTCTCAATACTGTGGTAGACAAAGTTAAATGCTGAGCTTAACGGGCGCATCACTAGACCAATAAGCCATGAGAAGAAGCGGCCTAAAATCAACACTAAGGTCAGTAGTGCACTGGGTAAGTAACTAACAATTAATAGAATAGGAAAGGAAAACACAGTCGCACTATAGTGTTTAAGCTTGCCCATTCTAGTGGTGGGTTTATCCTTAGGTGTCGTTTTTATCAGCGCGGGTAAGGTTTTAAAGCCTTCACGTGATGCCAGCATTGGGATGGACGTTAACGCGACTAATAGCGATGCTAACAGTGCAAAAGTGACCGTTAGCGCTTGGTCTGAGAAGAGGGCGCCGGCAATCCCATCCACAAATACTAGCGGCACAAACACCGCAAGAGTGGTGAGTGTTGAGGCAAAAATTGCGCCTGCCACTTCTTTAGTCCCCGTCACTGCAGCTTCTAATTTACTCATGCCTTCGCTACGGCAGCGGTCTATGTTCTCTAATACCACAATGGCGTTATCGACCAAGAGACCGATGGCAAGGGCAATACCACCTAATGACATGATGTTTAAGCTGATATCGGCAAAATACATCATGTTAAAGGTGGCGATGACTGAGAAGGGAATCGAGATAGAAATAATCAGTGTCGGGATGATATTACGCAAGAACAGGTAAATCACTAGCATAGATAACAAGCTGCCCATCAGCGCAGAAGAGGTGACTTCGCTGACCGCACTTTCGATAAACTCAGACTGATCGTAAATCACTTCGAGCTTATTTTGCTTAGGGTCTTGATTGATTTTGACGAGTTCATCGCGCAGTTTTTTGGCGACAGCGACAGTATTTGCATCACCTTCTTTATAAATGGCCAGTTCAATCGATTCTTGACTGCCAATGCGGGTGATATCACTACGCTCCTTGTAGGCATCTGTGATGGTAGCAACTTCGAATAAACGGACTAAAGCTTGCTCATCGCGATAGACGATCACTTGGCCGAGTTCATCTAATGAGTTGAATTGGTTTAGCGTTCGTACTAAGTATTCGCGATCACCTTGGATCACTTTACCCGCAGAGAGGTTGATGTTTTCCTCATTAATACGACGTTTAATATCATCGGCATTGAGATTGAGCTGCGACAGTTTTTCTTGATTGAGCTGAATATGCACTTCTTGCTCTAGGCCGCCAGATAAACGCACGGCGGCGACCCCAGATAGCGCCTCTAAACGACGCTTAAGCTCTTCCTCTGCATAGGTGCGCATTTGTTTGAGATCGGCTTCTGAGGCATTGGGCACAGACAGCGCAAGACGCATAATTGGGTCGAGATTGGGGTTAAAACGCAGTAATAAGGGCTTTTTAACATCAAGTGGTAGAGCGATAGTGTCGAGCTTTTCACGTACATCTAAACTCGCCATATCCATTGTTGTGCCCCATTCAAACTCAAGCACCACATCTGACATGCCGGAGCGCGAAATAGAGCTGATTTTACGTAAGCCTTTGACCACGCCAACGGCTTCTTCAATCGGTTTAGAGACGAGCTGTTCAACTTCTACTGGCGCCGCACCGTCATACATAGTGCGAATGGTTAACGTGGGATAGCTTAAGTCTGGCAGTAACTTCACCGCTAGGCGGGAAAATCCCACCATACCGAATAAAATCACTGCCAGCATGAACATCCATACCGTGACTGGCCGTTTAACGGAAGTGCTGATAATTGACATGAAAGGCTCCTATCAGTTCTTAGCGGAAGCAAGATCGAGTGGGGTGATCACTTCGACTAAGGATTGGTCTTTCAAGTTTTGCTGGCCACGGGTAACGACTTGCTCACCGGGGTTAATACCTGTAATCACTTCTACCGAATCACCTTCACGGTAGCCAATTTCGACTTCACGACGGTTCGCATTGGTACCATCAATAACATAAAGCGCTTGTTTGTTGTCTTGGTTAATCAAGGCGCTGTAGGGAACAGTAATCACGTTCTCGTGGGTATCGTATTTGAGCTCAACCCGGGTAAACATGCCAGCTTTAAGGCGCGCCTCTTGATTCGGCACAGCAAGTGTCACCTTAAAGGTGCCACTTTGTGGGTCCACAATCGGGCTTATGCGCAACACTTTGGCGTGGATAGCATTCTTGCTATGTTGATTACTAAACACTTGTGCTTCTTGGCCGAGTTTTAAGCTGGCAAGCTGTTGCTCTGGGAGATGAACTATACCGTGGAGTTCATCTTGGTTGACTATATAAAACAAGTCGCCAAATTCCTTCGCCATATTGCCAGCTTTAACATAGCGTTTAGCAACGACGCCGCTGATAGGGGAAAGGACGCGGCTTTCTTTTACTTGCAGTTCGGCGAGATCTTTTTTAGCAATAGCGGCTTGCAAGTTATATTCAAGTTTGGCCATTGAATCCGCGCTGATAAATTCTCTGTTGCTCATTTTCTTCAGACGATTTAATTCTTGCTCGATGATTTTGACTTCGGCTTCTGAGCGGTCTAAATCATATTGCTGCCTCTTGGCATCAATAACAGCGAGCACTTGGCCCTTTTGAACGCGGTCACCTTCTTCAACAGCGAGAGATTCAATGAGTCCTGATATACGACTCACTACATTGGCTTCCTGTGGCGCTTCTAAGGTGGCAGTTGTACTGTAAAAAGATGAAACGTTTCCTTGCATCACTGTAGTGGTTTCGACGGGAATGGCATATTTTTCTTCTTTTTTGACCACTTCTTCCTCACCACAGGCTGCTAGCATCGAAATCATTAGCAGTGGCAGGGTGAATTGAGCAATTTTTGACTTTTCCATAAGAATGTTACCTGTTGTCTTTATTGTGATGCCAGTTGATAGCAGAAACCATGCCAATGTTTAAATTTGTTTAATTTCAGTCTATTAGTCGTATTTTTGGCTAAGTGTGATTTGTGATTCTTACCAAATGTAGCCAAAAGGTTTAAAAAGTGATGAGAATAACTAAACGCGGTTAATTAAGATTACACAAGTGCGCAATTGCAACAATGTATTTTGTCAGGAGAAGGAAGTCTAAAAGAGGATTATTTGAAATGAAAAAAGCGCCCTTAGGCGCTTTTTAATGCGTAAGTCGTGGGACTTAGCGTTTGTCTTGTGCGACGAAATCACGCGCAGTTTCACCAGTATATAACTGACGTGGACGGCTGATTTTGTGGCCTGGTTGATCTAACATTTCTTTCCAGTGAGCAATCCAGCCTACAGTACGTGCCAGTGCGAACAGCACAGTGAACATACTGGTTGGAATACCAATGGCTTTCATAATGATGCCGGAGTAGAAGTCGACGTTTGGATACAGCTTTTTAGAAATGAAGTATTCGTCTTCAAGTGCAATGCGCTCAAGCTCCATTGCCACATCCAAGAGTGGATCTTGTACTTTCAGTTCTTTCAGCACTTCATGACAAGTTTCACGCATCACTTTGGCTCGTGGGTCAAAGTTTTTGTAAACACGGTGTCCAAAGCCCATCAGACGGAAAGGATCATTTTTATCTTTAGCGCGTTCAATGAATTCAGGAATACGGTCTACTGAACCGATTTCTTCTAACATTTGCAAACAGGCTTCGTTAGCGCCGCCGTGTGCAGGGCCCCAAAGAGATGCGATACCCGCTGCGATACACGCAAATGGGTTTGCACCTGAAGAACCGGCTAAACGTACTGTTGAAGTCGATGCATTTTGCTCATGATCTGCATGTAAAATGAAGATCCTGTCCATTGCACGTTCAACAATAGGGTTCACGACGTATTCTTCGCACGGTACAGCAAACATCATGCTTAAGAAGTTGCCTGCATAGCTTAAGTCATTACGTGGGTACACGAATGGCTGGCCTGAAGAATACTTGTAGCACATGGCTGCTATCGTAGGCATTTTTGAGACTAAGCGATAAGCGGCGATTTCGCGGTGACGTGGATCGTTAACATCCAGAGAGTCTTGGTAAAATGCAGATAATGCACCCGTCACACCACATAACATGGCCATAGGATGAGCATCACGACGGAAACCTCTAAAGAAGAAGGCTAGCTGCTCGTGAACCATAGTGTGGGTTTTAACTGTATGTACAAACTCAGTATATTGCGCTTTGGTCGGCAGTTCACCGTAAAGCAGCAAATAACACAGGTCTAGGTAATCGGAGTCAACGGCAAGTTGATCGATTGGATAGCCACGGTGTAACAATATACCCAGATCACCATCAATATAGGTAATTGCAGATTCACAGGAGGCAGTCGCAAGAAAACCTGGATCAAAAGTAAAGTAACCTTTGCTGCCAAGTTTACTGATATCGATTACGTCAAAACCAGCGGTTCCCTGCTTTACTGGCAATTCTATCGAGTCGTTCCCTGGTAATTCTAATTTGGCTTTTAAATCAGCCATACCCCGTTCTCCTTACTTAGTTCTTATCTGTGAGTGCGGCATGTCAAACCGCCATTACTTTACAGCCATTCTAGATCACATTTCAATTTAAATAAGCGTTTAAATTTGTTAGACCATGGTATAAAAGCCTTTACTTTTCTATTTGTAACTGGCACTTACAGTAAAAAATAGTCAAAAAAACATAATTTGCATTCTGTGATGTTTGTATTTGACATTTGCCGCGAGTATACTTGCCTCGCCCAATAAGGGCCGCAAACAACGATTATAAAGCACCCTTTGTTTACATGTTAAATGAGTGCGTGCTCAGATAGTTAACTGTTTGTTTAAACTTTGCTTTTGTGTTTACTTTTGCAGTGATCAACCTCCTGTTTAAAGTTTGTACAAAAGCGGTTCACATAACAAAAAAAATGCTCAATGGAGCTGAGTGAGCAGAACGTGAAAAAGCAAAGACCTGTCCATTTAGATCTGCAGACCATTCGCTTTCCTGCAACAGCGATTGTGTCAATTCTTCACCGTGTTTCCGGTGTCATCATGCTGTTCGCAGTTGGCATTCTCATTTGGTTGCTAAATTCATCTTTAGCATCAGCTGAAAGTTTCGCTGGCGTACAGTCTCTATTCGATAACTTTGTGATGAAGTTTATCCTGTGGGGCATTATGACTGCACTGGCCTATCACTTGTTTGGTGGCCTGCGCCACTTAGTAATGGATACCGGTCGTTGGGAAGAATTGTCATCGGGTGCCGCATCAGCGAAAGCTGTATTTGCCTTAACGGTAGCCTTTTCAATCATAGCGGGGATCTGGGTATGGTAACCAATGCAGCAAGTTTTGGACGCAGTGGTGTTCATGACTATATTCTACTACGCGCTAGTGCAGTGATCCTCGCCTGTTACACCATTTTCTTGGTTGGCTTTATTGCATGTAGTTCCCCTCTCACCTACGACGTCTGGCATGGCCTATTTAGTGCTCTGCCAATGAAAGTGTTTACACTTCTGACGCTGGTAGCCTTATTAGTACATGCTTGGATTGGTGTATGGCAAGTGCTGACAGATTACGTTAAGTGCACGTCGTTACGTGGTGTTTTACAGTTCACCTTTGTCGTTACCGTATTTTGTTATTTAGCGGCCGGCATTGTTATTGTGTGGGGTGTCTAAGTGAGTATTCCAGTACGCGAATTTGATGCTGTAGTGATCGGTGCCGGTGGCGCTGGTATGCGTGCAGCGCTGCAGATTTCCAAAGAAGGTAAAAGCTGTGCGCTTTTATCAAAAGTATTCCCAACCCGTTCTCATACCGTATCTGCGCAGGGTGGTATCACTGTTGCGTTAGGTAACGCCCATGAAGATCATTGGGAACAACACATGTACGATACCGTGAAAGGTTCCGATTTTATCGGTGACCAAGAAGCGATCGAGTTCATGTGTAAAACCGGTCCTGAAGCCGTGATTGAACTTGAGCAAATGGGTTTGCCTTTCTCTCGTTTCGAAAATGGTACGATTTACCAACGTCCATTTGGTGGTCAATCTAAGAACTTTGGTGGCGAGCAGGCTGCGCGTACTGCGGCAGCTGCCGACCGTACTGGTCATGCTTTGCTTCACTGTTTATACCAACAAAACGTTAAGCATAAGACGCAAGTCTTCTCAGAATGGTATGCATTAGATCTCGTTAAAAACGATGATGGCGCCGTTGTGGGTTGTACTGCGATTGAAATTGAAACGGGCGATATCGTTTATTTCAAAGCTAAGGCAACGATTCTAGCGACAGGTGGTGCAGGGCGTATTTATGCTTCGACCACTAACGCACATATCAACACCGGTGACGGCGTCGGTATGGCAATGCGTGCTGGCGTGCAAATGCAAGACATGGAAATGTGGCAATTCCACCCAACTGGCATCGCCGGCGCGGGTGTACTTGTGACTGAAGGTTGTCGTGGTGAAGGCGGTTATCTGCTGAACAAAGACGGCGAGCGTTTCATGGAGCGTTATGCCCCTAACGCGAAAGATTTGGCATCACGTGACGTGGTAGCACGTTCAATGATGACTGAAATCCGCGAAGGTCGTGGTTTAGACGGCCCATTAGGCCCACACTGTTTACTGAAGCTTGATCACTTAGGTAAAGAAACATTAGAAGCACGTTTACCAGGCGTGTGTGAATTGTCTCGTACTTTTGCCCATATCGATCCAGCCGATGGTCCAATTCCAGTACTACCAACCTGTCACTATATGATGGGTGGCCTACCAACTAAGGTCAGTGGTCAAGTTATTCGTAAGAATGAAGACGGCACTGAACAAGATGTTATTGGTCTGTTCGCTGTGGGTGAGATTGCCTGTGTATCTGTACATGGTGCAAACCGTTTAGGTGGTAACTCACTGCTTGACTTAGTGGTCTTTGGCCGCGCAGCGGGTCAGCATTTAGGTAAAGCTTTGGATGAGACTGACGATCCAAAAGACGCAAGTGATGCAGATATTCAAGCTTCTCTGGCTCGTCTGAATCGTTGGGAAAGCAACAAAGATGGCGAAGATCCAGCGCAAATCCGTAAGGATCTGCAACTGTGTATGCAATTAAACTTCTCTGTATTCCGTCGTGGCGATGCTATGGCTGAAGGGTTAGAGCAGTTGAAAGTGATTCGTGAACGTCTTGCAAATGCTAAATTGTCTGATAACTCTCGTGAATTCAATACTCAACGTATTGAATGTTTAGAGTTAGATAACTTGATGGCAACGGCAATCGCCACGGCTTATGCGGCTAACTTCCGTACTGAAAGCCGCGGTGCTCACTCACGTGAAGATTATTTAGAGCGTGATGATGAGAACTGGTTATGCCACAGCTTATTTGACCCAATCACTGAAACGATGGATCGTCGTGCAGTGAACATGGCACCTAAGTTACGTGAAGCATTCCCGCCGAAGAAACGTACCTACTAGGAGTTGCAAAGATGAAATTGACATTTGCAGTTTATCGCTACAATCCTGACGTAGATACTAAACCGTATATGCAGGATTACAGCTTAGAAGTGGCTGAAGGCTCTGACATGATGGTGCTCGATGCACTGATCAAGTTGAAAGAGCAAGATCCGACTTTGTCATTCCGTCGCTCATGCCGTGAAGGCGTGTGTGGTTCAGACGGCGTGAACATGAATGGTAAGAATGGTCTGGCGTGTATTACCCCAATTTCAACCTTTAAAGGCAAGAAATTAGAAATACGTCCATTACCAGGTATGCCAGTTGTTCGTGACTTAGTTGTTGATTTAACTCAGTTCTATAAGCAGTATGAGAAGATCAAGCCTTACCTCATCAATGATGAGAAACAACCCGCTCGTGAACACTTACAATCCCCTGAAGAGCGTGCTCATTTAGATGGTTTGTACGAATGTATCATGTGTGCCTGTTGTTCTACGGCTTGCCCATCATTCTGGTGGAATCCTGATAAGTTTATCGGTCCAAGCGGTCTGCTTCATGCATATCGTTTCTTGATCGACAGTCGCGATACAGCTACAGAAGAACGTTTATCTGAGCTGGACGACGCCTATAGCGTGTTCCGTTGCCATGGCATCATGAACTGCGTTGACGTTTGTCCAAAAGGTCTTAATCCGACTAAAGCAATTGGTCATATTAAGTCCATGCTGTTGAAGCGAGCAGTGTAATGCGAGAACCCGAGCTGAAACCAATAATAATATAGCTCTTGAAGAGTCACTTTCTGGTAGCAGAAGGTGACTCTTTTGCGTATGTAATGGAAGACAACGCGCCGTATATCTGGACATCTAGGGGCGGCAGAAATTATGCGTCGAAGGTAATCTCTACAGACTGCATATTTAATACTATGGCTAAGCACGTGTATAAAGTTTGAAAGGAATAGAAATGCACCAAGGCATCATGAAAGCCTGGCTCGAATCATCTCACTTAAGTGGTGCAAATTCGACCTACGTAGAAGAGATGTATGAAGCCTATCAAGAAGACCCACAGTCAGTCGCTGATGATTGGCGTGCGGTATTTGATAATCTCCCTCCTGTGAACGGTGCCTCTGTTGATGCGCCTGAAGCTGCTCACTCAAAAGTACGTGATTATTTTCGCAGTTTAGCGTTAGAAGGACGCCATAAGAGCTCTGCTCGTGTGACGGATCCTGAAATGGATGCTAAACAAGTTAAAGTCCTGCAATTAATTAACGCCCATCGTTTCCGTGGTCACCAAGGTGCTAATCTTGATCCCCTCGAATTGTGGAAACGTGAACCCGTAGCTGATTTAGATCCTGCCTTCCACGGCTTGACTAAAGAAGACATGGAACGTGAGTTTAATACAGGTTCTTTTGCTCATGGTGGCGAAACCATGAAGCTCGCGGATTTGGTAAAAGCGCTGAAAGCCACCTACTGTGGTTCTATCGGTGCTGAATATATGCACATTACCGATACCGATGAGAAACGCTGGATCCAACAACGTCTCGAACCTTCCTTAGGTAAAGCTAACTACGATAAAAGTGTTAAGACACGCATTCTTGAAGGCCTTAACGCCGCAGAAGGTATTGAAAAATACTTAGGTGCTAAATTCCCTGGTGCGAAACGTTTCTCGTTAGAAGGCGGTGATGCGTTAGTGCCTATGATGCGCGAAATTATTTATCGTGCAGGTGAAGCCGGTACTAAAGAAATCGTCGTCGGTATGGCTCACCGTGGTCGTCTGAACGTATTAGTGAACGTATTAGGTAAGCGTCCAGCTGAACTGTTTGACGAGTTCGCGGGTAAGCATGCTGATACCCACGGTTCTGGTGACGTTAAGTACCACCAAGGTTTTTCCTCTGATTTTGAAACGCCGGGCGGCAATGTGCATTTAGCACTGGCCTTCAACCCATCGCACCTTGAAATCGTTAACCCTGTGGTGATTGGCTCTGTACGTGCCCGTCAAGACCGTCGCGGTTGTAAGGATGGCTTACAAGTCATGCCTATTACTATTCATGGTGACTCTGCAATTGCAGGTCAAGGGATAGTGCAAGAGACATTCAACATGTCTCAAACCCGTGGCTTTAAAGTCGGCGGCAGTATTCGCATCGTAGTGAACAACCAAGTGGGTTTCACGACGTCTAACCATGCGGACACTCGTTCGACTGAATACTGTACTGACATCGCTAAGATGGTTCAGGCACCGATTTTCCACGTTAACTCTGATGATCCCGAAGCCGTTGCTTTTGTGTCGCAGTTAGCCGTTGATTATCGTAACGAGTTCAAACGTGATGTGGTGGTTGAATTGGTCTGTTATCGCCGTCATGGCCATAACGAAGCCGATGAGCCAAGTGCAACTCAGCCGCTGATGTATGCCAAGATCAAGAAACACCCAACGCCACGTAAGATTTATGCAGACAAGCTAATCGCTGAAAACGTGATGGCAGCTGATGATGTGACTGGTCTTATCAATAATTACCGTGATGCATTAGATCAAGGTGATTGTGTGGTTAAAGAATGGCGCCCAATGACGCTGCATTCTGTTGACTGGACTCCGTATATCGGTCGTGAGTGGGACGAAGCGTATCAAGCCTCTATGTCGGCTGAGCGTTTACAAAGTCTGGCTGACAAACTGAGCTATGTACCTGAAAGTCATCCATTGCAATCACGGGTTGCTAAGATTTATAGCGACCGTTTAGCGATGGCAAAAGGCGAGAAGCCACTCGATTGGGGTTTTGCAGAAACGCTGGCTTATGCCTCAATTCTGGAAGACAACAAGCGTGTACGTATTACAGGTCAGGATTCTGGCCGCGGTACTTTCTTCCATCGTCATGCTGTATTGCACAATCAAAACGATGGCACGACTTACATGCCACTGCGCAATATTGCTGATGAACAAGGCCCAATTGATATTACTGACTCAGTATTATCTGAAGCCTCAGTACTGGCGTTTGAGTATGGTTATGCCACAGCAGAACCCGGCGGATTGACTATTTGGGAAGCCCAGTTTGGTGACTTTGCTAACTGTGCCCAAGTGGTAATCGATCAGTTCTTGTCATCGGGTGAGCAGAAGTGGGGCCGTTTATGTGGTCTGACTATGCTGTTACCCCATGGCTATGAAGGTCAAGGCCCTGAGCATTCAAGCGCCCGTTTAGAGCGTTTCTTGCAGATGTGTGCTAACCACAATATGCAAGTGTGTGTGCCTTCAACACCTGCACAGGTCTACCATATGTTGCGCCGCCAAGTGGTGCGTCCTATGCGTCGTCCACTTATCGTTATGTCGCCTAAGTCATTACTACGTCATCCATTAGCGGTTTCAAGCTTGGAAGAATTAGCCAATGGCAGTTTCCAAAATGTGATCGGTGAAATCGATACGTTGGAAGCAAGCAAGGTTGACCGAGTTGTCTTCTGCAGTGGTAAGGTTTACTTCGAACTGCTGGAAAAACGTCGTAAAGAAAATATCACTAACGTAGCGTTAATCCGTGTCGAACAGTTATATCCGTTCCCACATGATGAAATGATCGTTGCTTTGGCTGATTACCAACATGTGAAAGATTTTGTTTGGTGTCAGGAAGAGCCACAGAACCAAGGTGCTTGGTACTCTAGTCAACACCATTTCTGGGCCGCGGTTCCTGCAGGCGCACAGTTAACTTATGCTGGTCGTGAAGCGTCAGCTGCACCAGCGTGTGGTTACCCTGAGTTGCACACACATCAGCAAGAATCTTTAGTGAACAGTGCCCTGAAACTTACAATCGCACTGTAGTAATAGACATTTTATAAAAGGATAGTTTTTCATGAGTATCGAAATCAAGGTACCCGTACTACCAGAATCTGTTGCCGATGCCACGATTGCCACTTGGCATGTGAAAGTGGGCGAGCAAGTTTCTCGTGATCAAAACCTGGTTGATATTGAAACCGATAAAGTGGTTCTTGAAGTGGTTGCGCCAGAAGATGGCCACATTGGCGAGTTCTTATTTGAAGAAGGCGCCACTGTTCTGGGTGAACAAGTGATCGCTAAATTTATCGCCGGTGCTGTATCGGGCAAAGAAGTCACTAAAGCACAAGCTGAAGCGGCAACGCCTGCAGCTGAAACCAGCGATGAAAGCAGTGATGCGTTAAGCCCATCTGTTCGCCGTTTACTGGCAGAGCACAATGTTGATGCCAGCAAAGTAAAAGGCACTGGTGTGGGTGGTCGTATTACGAAAGAAGACGTAGAAGCCTTCGTTAAGTCTGCCCCTAAAGCTGCGGCGCCAGCAGCACCTGCTGTAGCTCCGTTAGCGGCTGGCCGTAGCGAGAAGCGCGTGCCAATGACACGTCTGCGTAAGACAATCGCAAACCGTTTGTTAGAAGCGAAAAACTCTACCGCTATGCTCACGACGTTTAACGAAGTGAACATGAAGCCCATCATGGATATCCGTAAGCAATACCAAGATATCTTTGAAAAGCGCCACGGTATCCGTTTAGGCTTTATGTCTTTCTACATCAAAGCCGTGACTGAAGCGCTGAAACGTTTCCCAGAAGTCAACGCGTCTATTGATGGCGACGATATCGTCTATCACAACTACTTCGACATCAGCATCGCAGTATCAACACCACGTGGTCTGGTAACACCAGTGTTACGTGACACAGATACCATGAACTTAGCTGAAATCGAAAAAGCAGTTCGTGACTTAGCCCTTAAAGGCCGTGACGGTAAGCTGACTGTGGCTGACATGACTGGCGGTAACTTCACTGTGACTAACGGTGGTGTTTTCGGTTCACTGATGTCTACACCGATCCTTAACCTGCCACAAAGTGCGATTTTAGGCATGCATGCCATTAAAGATCGCCCAATGGCAGTCAATGGTCAGGTTGAAATCCTGCCCATGATGTACCTAGCACTCTCATATGACCATCGTATTGTTGATGGCCGTGAGTCTGTTGGTTTCTTGGTTGCGATTAAAGACTTCCTAGAAGACCCAACTCGTCTGCTGCTTGATCTGTAACACAACTCGATAAGAGATTGCGCTTAAAGAAATAGCCAGACATACCCTCGTGACTGGCCCAAACGGGCCAGTTGGATTTGATTAGAAGTATACGGATAGATCATCATGAATTTGCATGAGTATCAGGCAAAATCCTTATTTGCCGAATATGGTTTACCAGTGTCAGAAGGTTTTGCATGTGATACAGCCCAAGAAGCTGTAGAAGCGGCAGGCCATATTGGCGGAAATTTATGGGTTGTTAAGTGTCAAGTACACGCAGGCGGCCGCGGTAAAGCAGGTGGCGTTAAAGTCACTGGCGATAAAGAAGAAATCAGAGCCTTTGCCGAACACTGGTTAGGCAAAAATCTGGTGACTTATCAAACTGATGAGAAAGGCCAGCCGGTTGCTAAAATTTTAGTAGAAAGCTGCACCGACATCGCTAACGAACTGTACTTAGGTGCCGTTGTTGACCGCGCGACTCGTCGCGTTGTGTTCATGGCGTCGACTGAAGGTGGTGTTGAAATTGAGAAAGTGGCAGAAGAAACGCCAGAACTCATCCACACTGCAATCATCGATCCTTTGACTGGCCCACAAGGTTATCAAGCACGTGATCTTGGCTTCAAGTTAGGTTTAAACCCAACTCAAATGAAGCAGTTCACTAAGATTTTCATGGGTCTGGCGACTATGTTCGTTGATCATGATTTCGCATTGCTTGAAATCAACCCACTGGTTATTACCACTGAAGGCAACCTACACTGCCTAGACGGTAAAATCGGTATCGACGGTAACGCACTTTACCGTCAACCAAAAATCAAAGGCATGCACGATCCATCACAGGATGATGCCCGCGAAGCTCACGCTGCTAAGTTCGAGCTGAACTACGTTGCATTAGACGGTAACGTTGGCTGTATGGTGAACGGTGCAGGTCTGGCGATGGGTACTATGGATATCGTTAACTTGCACGGTGGCAAGCCAGCGAACTTCTTAGACGTAGGCGGCGGCGCGACGAAAGAACGTGTAGCAGAAGCATTCAAAATCATTCTGTCTGACAGCAATGTGAAAGCGGTTCTGGTTAACATTTTCGGCGGTATCGTACGTTGTGACATGATCGCAGAAGGTATTATCGGCGCAGTTAAAGAAGTGGGCGTTAAAGTACCTGTTGTGGTTCGTTTAGAAGGTACTAACGCTGAACTTGGCCGTGAAGTATTAGCTAAATCAGGTCTAGATATCATTGCAGCTACCAGTCTAACTGACGCGGCTGAGCAAGTAGTTAAAGCTGCGGAGGGCAAATAATGTCTGTCTTAATCAATAAAGATACCAAGGTAATTTGCCAAGGTTTCACTGGCGGTCAAGGTACATTCCACTCACAACAAGCTATCGATTACGGTACGCAAATGGTGGGCGGTGTGTCTCCTGGTAAAGGTGGTCAAACTCACTTAGGTCTGCCAGTGTTCAACACTGTGAAAGACGCTGTGGCTGCGACTGGTGCGACTGCTTCTGTGATCTATGTTCCGGCTCCGTTCTGTAAGGATGCCATTCTTGAAGCTATCGACGGTGGCATCGAGCTTATCGTTTGTATCACTGAAGGCATTCCTACACTGGACATGCTGCAAGTTAAAGTGAAGCTTGAAGAAACTGGCGTTCGCATGATCGGCCCTAACTGCCCAGGTGTTATCACCCCAGGTGAATGTAAGATCGGCATTATGCCAGGTCACATCCACTTAAAAGGCAAAGTGGGCATCGTTTCTCGTTCAGGTACTCTGACTTATGAAGCGGTTAAGCAAACAACGGATGAAGGTTTCGGCCAATCTACTTGCGTAGGTATTGGTGGTGACCCAATTCCAGGTACTAGCTTCATTGATGTACTGGAAATGTTCCAAAACGATCCACAGACTGAAGCGATCGTTATGATCGGTGAAATCGGTGGTAACGCTGAGGAAGATGCGGCGGCTTTCATTAAAGCACACGTGACTAAGCCTGTTGTGTCTTATATTGCGGGTGTCACTGCACCTGCAGGTAAGCGTATGGGCCATGCTGGCGCGATTATCGCTGGCGGTAAAGGTACTGCAGAAGACAAATTTGCTGCATTAGAAGCAGCGGGCGTGACAACTGTCCGCTCGCTTGCTGATATCGGCAAAGCGCTGCGTATTCGTACAGGTTGGTAAGCTAACCTTTCGAATATAAAAGGCGCCTAAGGCGCCTTTTTTATTGGCTGTAATTTCGGCAGCGAATCGCAGTAAATGACAGGAATGGGATTGAGCTAACACCATGAAGACTAGATATTTTTTCTTCTACGGGTTAGATTGATGCTTCTCTACTACGCGCTCGTCTGTGTCATTGGCGAGGATAATGTGAGTAGAGCCATTAACCATGAGCTAAGTGCTTATGGCTTCAGTGCTGTTCTGCAAAAAATCTTGAACTCAAATTTATTTAACACGGTTGCAGTCTATCGTTGCGAGCGTATTTGTTTTATGGGGCTTATCGCATTGGGGGAGGGTAAGCAACAGAGTCGATGTTAGCCACAGTAACGGCTTAAACATCACATTTTTTACGAGGGAAAAACTGTGAAAACACCTAAAATCATTATTTCGGAAATTGACTTAGAAAGACTAGAGCGATTATTGGAGTCACTGCCGGCAAATGCGTTTCCGGGCAAAGCGGCATTGGAGGCTGAATTAGACAGAGCCGATATTGTGCCTGCATCACAGGTGCCCGCGAATGTGGTGACCATGAATTCAGAAGTGAAGTTTAGCGTTTCATCCAGTAATGAGACTTTCTGTTTACGTTTAGTGTATCCAAAAGACGTGAACGGCGCGGGCACGATTTCTATTTTGGCGCCAGTAGGCAGCGCATTATTAGGGCTCTCTCAAGGTGATGAAATTGAATGGCCAGGTCCGGGTGGTTCTATGGTAAAAGTGCGTATTGAAGAAATCCTGTATCAGCCTGAACGCAGTGGTGATTTCCACCGTTAAGCTTGAGGTATTGGCGTAGTGTCGTTGACGTTACGCCAGTGCACTTTAAGCGAACCATTGGTTGATTTTTAAGTGCCATTTTTGAAGGAGCAAAGATGATAACCCAAACTGAACGGTTAATTATTCGACCATTTACTGAGCAAGATTGTGAAGCGCTTTATTTGATGAACAGTAATCCCGCGATGCTGAAATACATTCCCACCGCGGCATTTACAGCTCGCGAGCAGGCGGTTGAGTTGTTTCACAAGGTGATCAAAGTCGATTATCAGCAACATGGTTTTGGCCGTTGGGCGGTAGAGCATAAAGCCGATAAGCGGGTGATTGGTTTTTGCGGTCCGAAATTTATTCCAGAATTCAGCGAAGTCGAACTGGGTTATCGTTATTTCCCTGAGTATTGGGGAACTGGAATTGGTACTGAGGCCGCATTTGCTGCATTAGCTGAATTTAAACGTTTTGGCATTGACCAGACGATTGCACTTATCTTAGCAGGGAATCTCGGTTCTGAAGGTGTGGCTAAGCGTGTGGGCATGCATTGGCGTGAGCAAAATGAGTTTATGGGCCATAAAGTGAATATCTACGCCAAGGTGTTATAGCGGTTTACCCGTAAACATCATCCAATAAAAAACCAGCCTTAGGCTGGTTTTTTGCTTAATGCTTTATAAACACAATGGCCGACTTAGGCGTCGTTATGCTCACAGGTATCGTTGGTGCAAGTGCCGTACAAATATAAGCTGTGATTAGTCAGCTTAATATTGTGTTTCATGGCAATTTCATCTTGACGACGTTCGATGACTTCATCTGAAAACTCAATCACTTTGCCACACGAGAGGCAAACTAAGTGATCATGATGATGCTGAGTCGATAGTTCGAAAACGGCTTTACCGCTCTCAAAATGATGGCGACTGACAATACCTGCATCATCAAATTGGTTTAACACACGGTAGACGGTGGCTAGACCAATTTCTTCACCGATATCGAGCAGCTTCTTGTACAAATCTTCTGCACTGATATGTTGGTTTTCAGGTCCTTGCATCAGTTCTAGGATCTTGACTCGTGGCAGGGTAATTTTCAAACCCGCTTTTTTTAGCGCTTGATTTCCATCTGTCATTGCTAATCTCTTGATTGCAGAACCAATAGGTTCATCCGTGGATAGTGTTTGCCATTATAGGTGCTCAGGTTGAAAACTTAAACCTTTGTTCTGGCTTTCTAGGGCGATATGCAGATAAATTGTGTCAATAGGCGTTAAATCACAATATTTTGCGGCAATTCAAGCATAGTTTTTGTATGGTTATACCAAGGAATAATATTCACGGCTGCCAAAGTCAGTGAGAATAATTCAAATAAATAAAATAATAAGGAATCAGCATGTACCAGCAAATTGTGGTGTTAACCGGCGCAGGGATCTCTGCTGAGTCGGGTTTACGCACCTTTCGCGATCAAGATGGTCTGTGGGAAGAGCATCATATTGAAGACGTTGCTACACCAGAAGGTTATGAGCGTGATGCTGAATTGGTAGAGCGATTTTACAATAGTCGTTGGTTGCAACTGCACAGTGGCACGGTTGAGCCCAATGCAGCGCATGTGGCCTTGGCAAAGTTGGAAGCGGACTTTAAAGGTCAATTACTTATCATCACACAAAATATTGATGATCTGCATGAGCGTGCGGGCTCGCGCCGCTTATTGCATATGCACGGTGAATTATCCAAAGGCCGTTGTCCGCGCTCACGTCAGACCTTTATTTTACGTGAGCCCTTTGGTGCCGATAATTGCTGTACTTGTTGTATTCCGGCTCAGCGATTACGCCCCCATGTGGTGTGGTTTGGTGAAATGCCCTTAGGGATGGATCGAATTCACGATGCGCTCGATAACTGCGACTTGTTTATTGCCATTGGCACCTCTGGCACTGTGTATCCTGCCGCGGGCTTTGTGGATACAGCTAACCATCATGGGGCTCAAACAGTCGAAGTGAATATGATGGCACCCGATAGACACAGTCAGTTTCAATATCACCTCACAGGAAAAGCGGGGGAGTTAGTGCCTCAGTTGGTTGATACCATTTTAGCGGGTCGAGTGATTGGCAGTGAGTCGAACACATGAGCGAAAAAGTTGCGATTATAATGCGTGGCTTACCGGGCAGTGGTAAGTCACATTGGGTTGAAACTTACATTCTTTCCCTTCCTTTAGAAAAAGCCATTGGCGTGCGGCAACGTGGCGTATTTTCGACCGATAGTTTTTTCTACCATGAAGATGAATACCGTTTCGATGCCAAGAAATTACCTGAGTTTCATCAATGTAATTTGACGGGGTTTATTCAGGCACTTTCTTCAAGCGAGCCTGTGGTGATTTGTGATAATACCAATCTGTGCCACTGGGAATACATGGCCTATGAAGCGGCGGCAAAAGCCTTAGGTTATCAAGTTAGAATTGTGCTTGTGGGTGAACCAAGCAGTCTGGCTCATCAGCAGGAATGCGCGAAACGCAATCGCCACTGCGTTCCTTTGGCACAAATTCAGCGGATGGCGAAGGTATTTGAAGATTTTTAATTTCAGGTACTTACTTATGTTGAGTGTTGTGATCTGTAGCAATCAATTTTAGGTATGGGTCCCGCAGTGTTTTCGCCCTGTCATAAGTCTGTTGTACTCTGTTTCAACGTTCTGCTTTGTCTATGTCTATGTGCATGTGTATGTGTATGGCTCGTACATTCGCCTTGTCTATTTGACTGTGCACTTTAAGCTTGATCCCAAAGACAGTTTATCCACATAAGTCTGCGTATAATGCGCTAACTTGTGTGGCATTGAAGGGTCAATGCAAGATTGCTGCTGGCTTGATCGAGACCATTGAGCACAAGCGGACGTTTATCAGAGGAAAGAGCCATGCTCATTAAAATTTTACTAACAGTCTTAGTCATTGCTGGCGCTTGGTTTTTACTGGTGAAACGCAAGCGTCAGATTGAACCTCTGGCAGTTAATCTCAGTTCAAAGCGTTTTAGTGAACTGCTGTGGCGCCGATACCTGTTGACGGGTGTGTTTGTGGTGATTGGATTTAGCCTACTGAGTTACAGTGTTTGGTATTGGCGCGATCAGCATAGAATTGTCACTGTGAGAATTGTGTCACCGAATGCCGACAATAACGGCGAGTATCGTGTGCGAAAAGGGGATATCTCAGACTCGAAAATGGTCACTATCGATGGCATCCATATTCGCTTTTCGACCCAAGAACGGTTGGCAATTATCGAAACCGATTAAGGCATATTTATTTTACTAAATTACCTTGCACGCCTTTTCATTGCCAACTTATGCGGTAAACTAGCGACAATTTTTTAGCCTGCACTTAAGTGGAATCGTTAACTTAAGTTTTTTTTCAGGAGGACAAATGATTACTGCTTATGTCTATGATAATCGTCACCTTACTGTGACAGAGCTCGGCATACTGGACAGTATTCCCGCGTCGACCATTTGGTTAGATCTGTATAAACCCGATGATGAGGAGCGAGAGTGGTTAAGTCATTTTTCTGTTGAAGAAGTGCCTGACGAAGAAGATATCAATGAAATTGAGGCCTCAGCACGTTTTTATCAAAACAGTGACGGCTTGCATATTAATTCGTTATTCCCACAGCGTGTCGGCCAAGATGTGCGCGGCGTTAACGTTTCCTTTAACCTTCGTAGCAATTTTTTACTGACAATTCGTGAAGAAGACGTAGGTCTTATCCGTTTACTGCGTAACTACTTGCGTTTGGGACGGTTAGAAGTATCGACACCGCAGGAATTGTTTCTCGAGTTATTTAATCTGAAAGTGGATTATCTATCTGACTTAATTGAAGACGTTTACACTGTACTTGAAAATGTCGGTGAGCAAGTATTTGATAACGATGAACTTGACGATGTATTTAAGCTCATCACTCTGCAAGAAGACTCTAATGGTAAAATTCGATTAAGTTTGCTCGATACTCAGCGTTCACTGCGTTATATGCAGCGTTATTATCGTGGCCAGTTATCCGATGAACATTTAAAGGACTTGCGGGAAATGTTGTCGGATATCGAGTCGCTGATGCCCCACAGTCAGTTTATTTTCGATAAGTTAAACTTTCTGCTCGATGCGGCCATGGGTTTCAGTGGTCTGCAGCAGAACAAAATCATCAAAATCTTCTCGGTTGCCGCTGTGGTGTTTCTGCCACCGACCTTGATTGCCAGTAGTTATGGGATGAACTTTGCCAGCATGCCTGAGCTTGAGTGGCAATACGGTTACCCTATGGCGATTGTGATGATGTTAGCCAGTGCCGCAGGTACTTATTTCTTCTTTAAACGTAAGCATTGGTTATAAGTCTGGCGCTAGCTGTGTTGATTTCTCGAATTAAAAATAAGGGGCGAATGCAATATTCGACCCTTATTGTTATCACTTTTATTTAATCATGTTCATTCAATGAGTGAGACTCGATGACTTTGCTTAAATGAGTGAAGCTCGTTAGGCATAATCGTTAAGCCAGTTTCTTAATCAATTACTTACGACTATCGCCGCCAAAGTAGTAACTCACTCGCTCGCGTGGATTTAGATACTCGTGGACTTTTTCAGGAAGCGCCGCAGGTGGTAAGCAGCGCACTATGCTGATCCCTTCAATTTCCAGATCAACGATAGGCGCTTGGTCTTTAGGAACTAACGCATCGTAAACCAATATCTTAGGGCATAGCAGTTTAGTTAAGTTAACCGACATCACCATGGCATATTGACCGCTGGATAATTCCACCACACTGCCGGGGGGATAAATGCCCAGCATCTTGATCATCTTTCCAATATACTCTTGATTTAGCTTAGTTTTGTATTGCTTATACAAATGCCCCAGTGCGGCGTAGGGCATTCTGGCTTTGCCCTGTTGGCTTGGGTAACACAAGGAGTCATATTCGTTCACTACCGCAATCAGTTGCGATACCTTATCGAGAGCCTCTTCCTTTAGGCCTTTGGGATAACCACTGCCATCGAGAAACTCGTGGTGATTGGTGATTGCAGGTAAGGCTGCTTGGGGAAAATTATCGGCTAATTTGAGCAGTTCAATCCCAAGTAAAGGATGCTGCTTGATAAAATTAAGCTCTGGTGCTGACCAAGGTGTCGATTTTTTTAGAATTTGTGGTGGGATTTTTAATTTACCCACGTCGTGGAACAGGGCACTGAGACCGACCGTTTCGATTTCACTTCTATCCCATTCCATTTCTTTGGCGATCAGCATAGAGAGGATCGCAACATTTAAGGAGTGGTAGTAAATGCTTTCATCCTGCTTAGCATCACTCATCAAATGCAGCACTAAGTTATCTGAGTTGAGCAGCTGTTCGACTATTGTGTGCACCAAATCTTTGGCGTCATCGACCGCATTTAAGGGGCGATTACGTAGCTTAGAGATGAGGCTGCGCATCATGGCTACTGAGCGGGTAAAATTTTGCTCAGTTTTATTAATGTCACGGCGTAATTTTTTTTGTACTTCGATTTGCTCAGCCTTGTATTGATCCATGTCGTTTTTAAGCACATTGATTTCAGCACTTGGCGGCAATTTGATAGGGTTGACCGCATCAGCATGTATCGGGGCGACGTCGCTGCGTTCTAAATCGACGATGACATGTTCGATGCCCAGATTTTTAATCAACTCGATTTGCGCAGCTTGTTTAATATGAAAGCTACTGAATAAAAAGGGATGATCTTTCCAAGCCACGGGCAAACGCACAAAGTTGCCGACTTGAAGTTGATGGACTGAAACTTTACAGCTTTTTTTCATATTCTTGTTATCGTGAAGCGTAATGTGGGTTATTTTATCTCAATGATGCTGCTTTACAATTACTTAACTAACATGTCAGCATAGTAAGCCTAGAAAGTAGCCACTCCATTGAGGAAGTATGGACTTTATTGAAGTATACCCTAATGCGTTGCCGAATGACTTGTGTGACCGTCTCATTCTGGCATTTGAGCAACATGCTGGCGTTGTTGATGGACATACGGGCAATGGCGTCGATTTGGAGAAGAAGATCAGCCGCGATTTGACCTTAGATAGTTTCGTCGACCTGCAGCCTATCAGAAACGAACTCTTAGGTTATACCTTAAAGGGCGCGGTAGATTATTTCACAAAGTATTCAATGGCATTAATGGGTGCGGTTGCTGTGTCAGTGAGTGATGAGCAGGGCCAACCAGTGACGCTAACTCCGACTAATTTTGCGACGCTGGGCGCACCTAGGGCTGATGGCTTAGTGAAGTATTTGTATCGCAGTGGCAGTATTAATATTCAAAAATATCAGCAAAATAAAGGCGGTTATCCCCATTGGCATTCGGAACAATTCCCGCAGAATGGCCACAATGAAGCTCTGCATCGCGTCGTGCTCTATATGTTTTATTTAAATGATGTGGAAGAGGGCGGCGAAACCGAATTTTATTATCAACAGCGTAAAATCTCCCCCAAAAAAGGCACTATGGTGATAGCGCCTGCGGGATTTACTCATTCACATCGGGGAAATAAACCTGTGAGTGGTGACAAATATATTGCCACTTCTTGGATCATGTTTAATCGAGCCGAACAGTTATATGCGGTGATTGCCTGATAGTATCTCAGTTTCTTACACTGGGATACGGATCCTAAAGAGCGCCCCTTCTAAGCGACTTTCTTCAATTTTTAAGCTGCCACCGTAGCTGTGAACGATTTCATCACAGACAGCTAATCCGATCCCTTGCCCAGGAGACTGAGTATCGGCACGCACGCCACGTTGGATAATCTTCTGTCTTAAGCTTTCTTCAACACCAGGGCCATCATCTTCAACAATGAGTTCAAACTCACCTTGTGAGTTAATTTTAGCCGATACATGCACTTGGCTGATACACAGGCGGAAAGCATTTTCCATAAGGTTGCCACACAGCTCCATTAAGTCACCCTTGTTGCCGGGGAACATCAAAGAGGGGGATATGTTGGCCGAGAACTGCACTTGTTTTTCTCGATAAATTTTAAACAACATTTGTGCTAATTGATCGACTAATGGCGCAATAACAGTTTGTTCTTGCTTCAGGCCTTGGCGGCCTAACATGGCCCGTTTTAATTGGTATTTGACCAGCTGATCCATCTGGCTGACTTGTTCCATGATCTTTTCGCTTGCCGATTGTTTACTCAAACTGGCGTCATCTGTAATGGCATGCACGGCGGCTAAGCGGGTTTTAAGACTGTGTGCCAAGTCATTCATAGCATTTTGATAGCGCTGTTGTTGGGCACTCGATTGTTGCAACATCTGGTTGAGTGCTTGCGTTACGCCTTCAAGTTCAACAGGATAGCCCTCAGAAAGTGATTTACTCTTACCTTGGTTAATTGATTGCAGTTCATTTTGCATCCGTACCAAGGGACGCATGCCCCAATAGGCGGCGCTGACCAATAGAATTAAGGCTAAGGCCAATACCATGGCTAAACGAATATAAGTACGTTTACTGAACTTACTGTATTCTTGCTCCAGTTTGGCGGCATCTTTCATGACGAGGAGGTTGTAATGCACACTGGCAATTTCTACCGCGAGCAAATAGACGAAATAACCTCTGTCGTCAGCCATGGTGAGGTAGTAGGGCGGGGAGTCGTTACGGATTTCGTTAAAACGCTCACAGGTATCAAATAAGCCACGATCTACTGCGAGGGATGAGGTCCAAACCTGCTTAAATTTGTCATCGCAACTCGCTATTACATAGCGCTCTTGTTTATTATTTTCTTCTAACCAAGCACTGGTATCGGGGATAAGATCGTGCTCCCGTAATTCGGCGGCGACTTGGGGAATTTCGGCAATGAGTTGGGCAGTTTCTTCGTTATAACTATTTTGCGCATGCAGAATATTAACCATCCATGCGAGACCAAAACCCACTAAGGTAATAATTGATAGCGAGGTGAGAAACATCCGTGTCAGCAGACGTTTCTTGAATTTTAATCTTAATTGCATGGCAGGTTAAATTTATATCCTTGGCCGCGGATGGTCACTATGGGGTTATCGATACCATCGCGGGTCAGTTTTTTACGCAGGCGGCTGACCATGACTTCAATCGTATTGGGATCGCCTTCCTTATCACCATAAATCACATCGAGTAAACGTTGCTTGGCGACAACCTCATGACAATGGCGCATCAAATATTCGAGGATTAAATATTCAAAGGCAGTGACCTCCATGACTTCGTCACCCAGAGTGACTTGTTTGGCGGCGAGATCGAGTTTCAATTCTCCACTGCAAATCACGGGTTTAACAAAACCTGCGCTACGTCGCACTAAGGCATCAAGCCTTGCGACAAGCTCTTCTTTTTGAAAGGGTTTCACTAAGTAGTCATCGGCTCCGGCGTTTAGGCCTTCAACTTTATCCTGCCAATTAACTCGTGCCGTGAGAATTAATATCGGTGCTTTAAGACCCGCTTCACGGAGTTGTTGAATTAAGCTAATACCATCTTGATCGGGTAGCCCTAAATCGACAATGGCGACATCGATGGGATAATTAGTGGCTTGATAAAAACCTTCTTTGGCAGTCAGTGCCACTTGAACTTGATTGCCGAGATCGCTTAATTGCACTTTTAAGTGGTGGGATAAAATAGGATCGTCTTCAACAACCAAAATTCTCATAATATAATGCCTTAAAGTGTATGAGCTAAGCTTTAGCAAACTAGTCTACGTAAAATTACACTGATAACCAAATAGAGGATCAGCATATCTTAGTTGAACTTAACCTTTGCTGACCGAGTTGAACTTGTGGTCAAAATAAGTACTAATTTATTGTTGAATAAGAAGGTTTTGCCGTTAACGTGTTAGCGTATCGGGGAATTTCCCCAAGGCGATTTTTGTTTTCTGATCCGCAAAATGCCGTTGCCACACATAATCGCGCCTAAGGTAAATAACATCACCGCCATCATGATAAAAGACAATCTCAACCAAGGCATTTCTTGCGCTAATCGCAGATGTACCGCTTCAATGGTTGTGACGCCCCAGACGGCAAAGACACTTATAAATAATAAAATTTGTAATAAACGAAGTAAGTAAACTGAGTTAAAAAATAAGACTAAAGGCGCAAGTGCAAAAGGAATGGCAAAGTTAATTTGTTCATAACGTACGAAGTGGGCACTCAATAGCCAGCATGCAATCAGGATCCAAAGACTTCTCCACCACATTTATACCCCTCCCATTAAACGTATTAAAATAGTAAACATAATGTATCTAAAAACAAACTTCCGTACCATTGGCGCGTTCACATTTTGCTAACAATAGACATGTTAACTGTATTGCGTTCAAACAAAAACGCCCAACACTGAAGCTGGGCGTCATTTTGGTCTTTGTGAGGTTTAGTTCGATTTATCTAAATGATGAACTTGCTCATCAAAACTTCTAGCAACTTTACCCGCTTGAGTGTTGTTAAACACTTGCTCGTTAAATTCGCCCTCTGATTTAGCAATAATTACAGTTGCTACGCAATCACCTGTGACGTTTACAGCAGTACGTACCATGTCGAGTAAGCGATCGACACCGATAATCAGGGCAATCCCTTCCACTGGTAAGCCAACTTGATTTAAGACCATGGCCAGCATGATAAGTCCGACACCTGGAACGCCCGCTGTACCAATTGATGCTAACGTGGCAGTCACAACGACAACGGCATAATCGGTTAGTGAGAGCTCAATGCCAAAAACCTGCGCAATAAACACAGTGGCAACGCCTTGCATGATTGCTGTGCCATCCATGTTAATCGTAGCGCCTAACGGTAGCGTAAAAGCGGCGATTTTATTATCGACACCTAATCTATGTTCAGACGCTTCTATGGTAATGGGTAAAGTGGCATTTGAACTGGCGGTTGAAAAAGCAAACAACTGCACATCACGCATTTTACGAATAAATATTAAGGGATTGAGGCCTGAGAAAAGTTTTAGAAGTGTAGGGTAAACAACAAACGCATGGATCAGTAATACACCTAAGACCACGAAGAAATATTTAACCACACTACCAAAGGTCTCTAAACCGAGTGTTAATGCAAGTTTTGCCATCAGCGCAAATACACCATAGGGCGCGAGTTGCATGATCAGTGTCACGACACGCATGATGACTTCATTTAAATCTTCAAACAACGCCGCAATACGTTTGCCGCGCTCACCAATATGGGCAATAGCAAAGCCAAAAATGACCGCAAAAATAATAATTTGCAGCATATTACCTTCGCTCAATGCCTGCATCGGATTAGTGGGCACTATGTTTATCAGCACATCAGCGAGACTTGGGGCTTCTTTTGCGACGTACTCCATTTTTTCTGACGCCAGTGAGGCGTTTCCAGGATGTATAAGGACTGCGCTGACAATCGCAATCACTAAGGCAATGGCGGTTGTGAATAAATAGAAGGCGAGGGTTTTCCCCCCTAAGCGGCCTAATTTTGAAGGTTCACTCAGTGAGCAAGTTCCGCAAACTAATGAAATAAAGACTAAAGGAACGACTAACATTTTTAAGCTGGAGATGAAGATGGTACCGATAACATGCAAGAAACCTTCAGTAATATAATCTTTTACTATATCGCTTTCTGGAAAGGCATTGCGGAGAATGAGGCCTAAAGCAATACCTGTTCCCATACCGATCAGAATTTTACTTGTAAGGCCGAGTTTATTTTTTATAGAAATTGCCATAGAGAGTCCTGTGTGTTTTTTATACATTCTATTTTTTGGCGCTCACAAGACTAGCAAGAAAATCGTGAAGATGAAATGACAATTAATGTTAAAGTATTTATCAGATTTGCGAAATAAAATAAGATAGTTATGGGAAAGTTTCGTGAAAATTGTGTAATGTTAGCCTATAAGTAATAAGCGTCTCGCTTAGGTATTATCATCAGAGTAACAGGGAGCCTGACAATGAAGTCAGCGTATAAGGTTTTTCTCGCAGGATTGTGTTCGCTTTTATTATTAGCATGTGGTGGTGGAGGCAGTATCTCTGATGATGGTTCCGGTACTCCGCCATCTGATAAATTTGTTGTTAAATTAGAATTAGTTAATTCAGATGGACAGGCAATAACAGATATTTCGAATGCTATCCCTGGAAAGTTGAATGCGACTTTAACTAAGAATGCGAGTGCTCTTGCTGGTGCGCGAATAGTCTTCAGTATAGATGGACAAGGAGCTCTAACTCCAGATAGTGGTGTCACTAATGCAGATGGTAAAGTGTTTATTAATGTCTTACCTGGAAACAAATTAGGTTCAGGTAAAATTACCGCCACTTACACACCTGCAAGTGGAAGCACAGCTACTGCCGATATTTCTTTCAATACCAAAGGTGATGGTGGTGCATCAACTGGAGGTGCACAGGTGGCTTTAGTAATGGTGAGTGATCTTGAGTCAAAAACACCTATATCAACAATAACATCTCTTTCACCTGGTTATCTTATTGCTAATGTTACAGGAATTTCCAAGCAAACAATTGTGCAATTTTCCAGTACGCGCGGTGAATTACCCATTGATACCGCTGTTACAGAACAAGGTGTTGCTTATGTTCAAATTTTAGCAGGTACCCAGCCAGGTGCAGGTAGTGCGACAGCAACGTTACTAACGGGAGAAAAATCGGAACCACTAGTGTTTAGTATCGGTGCGACTAATGTATTTATGGGGAGTGGTTCTCCATTTCAAAATGGTGTTGCATCTGTTGAGCCTTCGGTTGTTTCAGCGGGTGGGACTTCAAGTGTCTCTGTAGCTATTCAGGATGACGCTGGAAATCCATTTGCAGATCCAGTTGAAGTACAATTTACCTCTGTTTGTGCTTTGAAGGCGAATGCTGAAGCCGAATTAAGCACGCCTGTAGTCGCGGTTAATGGTATTGCAACCAGCACCTACTTAGCAAAAGGTTGTGTGGGGGACGATACTATAAATATAAGCGCAAATGTTGGTGGAAAATCTCTAACCGCCAAGGCGACGGTAAATGTCTTACCTGCAAGTGTCGGCAGTATCTTTTTCCTAGAGGCAGTACCTGAAGTCATTAGGCTTAAGGGAACTGGTGGGGCAGAAGCCTCAACCGTGAAATTTAAAGTAATGGATAAAAATGGTATTCCGGTTAGTAATCAACGTGTGAATTTTTCGCTCAATACTGAAGTTGGCAATATCACTCTTGATCCTGAGTTTGCTACTACAAATGGTCAGGGAGTTGTTCAAACGGTAGTTAATTCGGGCTCAGTATCAACAAGTGTAAGGGTTACTGCAGTGGTTGCTGGCAGTACGCCAGCAATATCGAGTCAATCGAATCAATTAGTTATTTCGACAGGTTTACCTGACCAAGATAGCTTTTCTTTATCGGCATCAAACCTAAGCCCTGAAGGGTGGGATTACGATGGCATTGAGGTTGATGTGACGGCACGATTGGCTGATGCATTCAACAACCCTGTACCCGATGGCACAGCGGTTTCCTTTACCACAGAGGGCGGTGTGATAGTGTCTTCGTGTCAGACAGTTAATGGTGCTTGTTCGGTTAAATGGACAAGTCAAAATCCTCGCCCTACTGGTGATACGTTAGCCATGCAAGGTAAAGAACCTTCGTTAGATGCGGAATTGGGTCAACCTTATGGCGGGCGCGTGACGATTTTAGCGACGGCTATCGGTGAAGAATCTTTCCCCGATACTAATAGTAATGGACGTTTTGACGGATCTGAAGTAGCTAATTTTTTAAGTAAAAAGGATGTATCGGGTAATCCGTATGACTTAAGTGAAGCGTTTGTCGACCATAATGAAGACCGTATTTTTAACCCAAGTGTAGCAGGTGGTGAAGAGGGAGGGGATGCTGAAGTGTTTACTGATTTTAATAGTAATGGCGTTTATGACCAAGCAGATGGTTTATACAATGGTAGTTTGTGCCAATTAGATGCTAATGGCAGTAAACATGCAGGCTGTGCAGCGGGTAGCACTTCGCTGAATGTACGTGCTTCATTAGTTTTGGTTATGTCTGGTAGTGATGCGATGGCTTCAATTCCTCTTATTACGGATAGTTGTGTAGATGATAAAACTAAAGCTGATGTATGTGATGGCCTCAACGATAACAATACAATTGATATCATAGGTAAATCAACTGGGGGAGTTACTATCATTATTGGTGATTTACATAATCAGCCATTACCTTCAGGAACAGTTATTACGTTTACCCCCTCAGCTGGTAGCTTAGCAAGTAAAGGCTCTTTCACTGTCGCATCTTCAAATGATAACGGGGCAGGAAAGTATAGCGTTCTTATAAAAGGTGCTGACCAACCAGATGCAGGATCATTAGTGATTGAAGCACTGACTAAAAAAGGTGTTTTGACGCAGATTGCAACGATCCCAGTTGTTATTCACTAGCCATGATGTGTATGAAGTAAAAATATTAGCCAGTGTCAACGCTATTTAGGACGGGTCACAATATAAATAAAAAGCGCACTTAATTGTGCGCTTTTTAGTGTTTAGTCTTTAGAATTATATTTATTCATTAACGCTGGAACTGATACACGCTACCTAGTTTCATGATCTGTGTCAGTTCATCTAGAGCTGTTCGAGATTCGATGATTAGCTGAGGGTCTGCAAGATCTTGGGTGGTTAATCTGTCACGGTAATGTTTGTTTACCCAAAGATTTAAACGAGTAAATAAAGCATCATTCATCAGAGTGTGTTGATTTACCGCTGCGACTTCCACTTCATTCATGGCGACACGTAAACGAAGACAGGCAGGGCCGCCACCGTTTTGCATGCTTTGTTTTACGTCGAAATAAAGCACTTGCTTAATCGGCGTGTTTAACGTGAGTAATTCGTTCAAATAGGCAAATACCGCGGGATTTTCTTGGCAATCTGTTGGGGCAATAATCGCCATTTCACCGGATGGCAACGTAATAATTTGAGTATTGAATAAATAGCTTTTGACTGCGTCGTTAATTGCTACTTTCGCAGTTGGCACTTCAATGAAATACAGCTCAGTGTCGAGTTTACGTTTAATTTCATCGATCTTATTCTTGGTATTTAAGAAGGCTTGTTCGTGGTAGAACAGGACATTTTGATTACCTACTGCGATAACATCGTTATGGAATACACCTTGATCAATCACATCAGGATTCTGTTGGATGAAGACACAATTATCGTCTTCCAGCTGATGTAAGCGTGCGACTGCCATCGACGCTTCTAAGGTTTGTCTTGCTGGATATTTTTGCGGTTTAGGTGCGTTGGGATTGGTGGCTTCTTGTCCATAAACAAACAGCTCAACACCAGCATGGCCGTATTCATTGCAGAGACGAGTGTGGTTTGCGGCACCTTCATCACCGAAGCTATTATGCTCAGGTAAGTGACTATGGTGATGAAAATAGTGGGGATCACTGAAAGTTGCTGTTAATATGCGCCCCGTTGTCAAAGGTTCGATGCTGCGATGAAGTTTATCGACTAAATTTGCTGGGGTAAAATGCAGTTTGCCGTCACGTGTATCTGCACTTGGTGAGACTGTAGCGGCATTGGCTGTCCACATACTGGAAGCACTGCAACAGGCATTAAGTAATATGGGCGCTTCTTTTGCCGCTTGTTTTAATACATTAGCATCAGAGCCAGAAAATCCAATTCGGCGCAATGTATAGAGGTCTGGGCGCTCTTGAGGAGCTAATATTCCTTGAACCATGCCCATATCGGCTAGTGCTTTGGCTTTTTGGAGTCCTTGTTTTGCAGCAGCTTTGGGGTTGGAAACTAAGGCGGCATTGCTAAGTGAGGCGACATTGCCAAAAGACAACCCTGCGTAATTGTGTGTTGGTCCAACGAGTCCATCAAAATTCGCTTCAAAGTGCTTCATTGCTTATCCTTGTGATAGGGAAAGTTATTATTTGTTCATATGGTCCCTGAGGGAACCCAGTATACTGAAGCTTTTCGAGTGCACAAGCGGACGGTTTTGTGCTCAAAGCGACTTTTTCACGATAAATGCATAACTATTTCTTGCTTGCTGGCTAATAATGAAATATTAGTTTTTAATTACGCATATTATATTTTTACATTTTTTCAACTTTGATTAAAAAGTGACTCGCTGGTACATATAAAAGAGGGATTAACTTGAAACTATCAGTACAACCCTCTATATATGGTGCCAATTTCCACCTTCTTGAGATTTTTTGGCGCAAATTAAACTATGGGTAAATCGCTAGTTATTGTCGAATCACCGGCCAAAGCTAAGACTATTAATAAATATCTTGGCAAAGAATTCATCGTTAAATCGAGCGTAGGTCACATCCGTGATCTGCCGACATCATCGACTTCAGAAGGCAATGAAAAGGTTAAATCCGCTGCCGAAGTTAAGAAGATGTCGCCAGAAGAAAAAGCTCAATATAAAAAGGTGAAAGATCAGCAAGCGCTAGTGTCTCGTATGGGCGTAAACCCTGAAAAGGGCTGGGCGGCTAAGTACCAAATTTTGCCGGGTAAAGAAAAAGTCGTTAAAGAGTTACAGGCACTTGCCGATTCTGCTGACCAAATCTATCTCGCAACCGACTTAGACCGTGAGGGAGAAGCTATCGCCTGGCATTTGCAAGAGGTGATTGGTGGTGATCCTTCACGGTATCAACGTGTTGTTTTCAACGAAATTACTAAGTCTGCGATTCAAGATGCTTTTAGTAAACCGTCGACACTCGACACTAACATGGTGAATGCCCAACAAGCCCGCCGCTTCTTAGATAGAGTTGTCGGTTTTATGGTGTCGCCTCTGCTGTGGAAAAAAGTTGCTCGCGGTTTATCCGCTGGGCGAGTGCAGTCGGTTGCCGTGCGTTTAGTGGTCGAACGCGAAAGCGAAATCAAAGCCTTTGTGCCTGAAGAATTTTGGGATGTACACGCAGAACTCAATACGCCCGCTCAAGAAGCTTTGCGGATGGAAGTGGTTAAGCATCTAGATGCTGCTTTTAATCCTATCAATGAACAGCAAGCGATGGCTGCGGTTCAAGCGTTATCTGCGGCAAGTTTTACTGTGCTGGCCCGCGAAGATAAAGCGACTCAAAGTAAACCATCTGCTCCCTTTATTACGTCGACATTGCAACAGGCCGCGAGTACACGCTTAGGTTTTGGTGTGAAGAAGACCATGATGATGGCTCAGCGACTTTACGAAGCCGGTCATATCACTTATATGCGTACTGACTCGACCAATTTGAGTCAAGAAGCCGTTGAAAACTTGCGCGATATGATTGCCAAAGAATTTGGTGATAAGTATCTACCCGCCGAACCGATTCGATACGGATCAAAAGAAGGCGCACAAGAAGCTCACGAAGCGATTCGCCCATCAAACGTTCAAGTGCAAGCAGCGACCTTATCTGACATGGAACGTGACGCTCAGCGCTTATATGAGCTTATTTGGCGCCAGTTTGTCTCATGTCAAATGACACCTGCACAATATGATGCCACTAAGTTGACCGTAAAAGCGGGTGATTATGAGCTCAAAGCCACGGGACGTACCTTACGTTTTGATGGTTGGACTCGCGTACAAACAGCACTTAAGAAGAAAAACGAAGAAGACAATACGTTACCATTCGTGGCTCAGGGCGATGTATTAGCATTAAAAGAATTGCAGCCTAAACAACATTTTACTAAGCCTCCAGCACGATACAGCGAAGCTTCTTTAGTAAAAGAATTAGAAAAACGCGGTATTGGCCGCCCATCAACCTACGCAACCATCATTTCAACGATTCAAGATCGTGGTTATGTAAAAGTAGAAAATCGTCGTTTCTATGCCGAAAAAATGGGTGAAATTGTCAGCGAACGATTGGTGAGCAGTTTTGCTGATTTGATGAGCTATGACTTTACCGCCAGCATGGAGCAAACATTAGATGATGTGGCTCGGGGCGAGTTAGACTGGAAAAAAGTACTCGATGGTTTCTATGCTGACTTTACTAAGCAATTAGAAAAAGCGGAGCTGGATCCTGAAGAAGGTGGCATGCGTCTTAACCAAATGGTGATGACGGATATCAAGTGCCCAACCTGTGGTCGTCCTATGGGTATCCGCACGGGAACGACTGGCGTTTTCCTTGGTTGCTCTGGTTATGAATTGCCCCCTAAAGAACGCTGTAAGACGACGATGAACCTCACGCCTGGCGTTGAGGCGATTAGCGAAAACAGTGAAGATGCCGAAACAGATGCACTGCGTGCGAAGCACCGTTGTAGTATTTGCGGCACGGCAATGGACAGTTACCTGATCGATGAGAAGCGTAAGTTACACGTCTGCGGTAACAATCCAATCTGTGAAGGTTATGAAGTCGAAGAAGGCCAATTCAAGATCAAAGGCTATGAAGGTCCACTGATTGAGTGTGATCGCTGTGGTCACGATATGGAACTGAAAAATGGTCGTTTTGGTAAGTATTTTGGCTGTACCAATGAGGAGTGTAAGAATACCCGTAAATTACTGAAAAATGGTGAGGCGGCGCCGCCAAAAGAAGATCCTATTTATTTACCTGAACTGAAATGCAGTAAATCGGATGCCCATTTCGTATTACGTGATGGTGCGGCGGGTATCTTCTTAGCGGCTAGTACTTTTCCTAAATCACGTGAAACCCGTGCGCCTTTGGTTGAGGAACTGGTTCAATACCGTGAGCTGCTATGGCCTAAGTATCAGTATTTAGCGGATGCGCCAGTCACTGATGATGAAGGCAATAAGGCTGCGGTGAAGTTTAGCCGTAAGACGAAAGAGCAATACGTTGCGACTGAAGTCGATGGCAAAGCCACGGGTTGGTCTGCGCATTACGTCAATGGGAAGTGGGTGAGTGAATCTACCAAGAAGGCCAAGAAAGGCGCATAGCGACGGATTAAGCTAGCTTAACGCTAAGAGAACAACAAAAAAGCCAAGTCAGATATGACTTGGCTTTTTGTTTGCATTTTCGATATCAATTTGTTGCTATAGATAATAATTCAAACATGTTGAGTACTTTACACTTACTGAGTACTTTACACTTACAGATACAAACTGACTCACAATGACGCGGTAGCATGAGTGGCAAATGTGTCGCTAATTCAACTTAACGGTAAGCAAATAGAGACTGATCACCATTTCTTTTTAGGTTGAAACAGCATATCGATATCATCTTCTTCATTTTTAGGTCTAGGCGCACTGGGCTCAGATTGTTTCTGTGCCCCCATAATTTCATCAAGTAATTGTTTAGCCTCATCGACTTTACGCCCAATGAAGGGATCATTAGGCGTTTGTGCCTTAATGGCGTGTAATGTTGATAGGGCTTTGGTTACCATTTGTTTTGATGAGCCATATTGCTTCATAAAACTGGCCGCGCGGGCACGAGAAAGCATAGAATCGACATTAATTCTGAGCTGTAAACTGTCGATGCGGCTTTCTTCTTGAGCAAAAATGCTCGGATCGACTTTACCTTTATTATGCTCGGCTCTGAGTATCGCCTTTAATTTTTTTAAGGTTTGAACAAGCGCTAAAATTTGTTTGTCATTATCGGGTAGTCTGAAATTCTCAATTGGAGGAGTTTGAGGTTGTCCAGACTGTAAGCTTGTAATTTGATTATTGATATCGGCTAAGCGGCGTTGGTAGTCTGACTGTTGTTGGCCATTACTGATCGCTGTTGCAGATAGCAAGGCATCTTGTACACGCCGGTACAAAACCAACACTATATTCGTGCTACAAGGCATCATTCCTGTGTTTGATAACACAGTTTCAGTTTCATCGATAATTGCTCTTTGACGGGCAAATTCAATGCGACGCTCAGCCTCTACACGTTCTTTTTGTTGCTGTAATACGTTAATTCCGATAACAAGCAGTAAAAGCGCACCGATGAGGATCAGAACCAAGGTGAATGACATAGATGTTCCATTATTTATCCAATTGAGCTAATGCTACAATAAATCAATAAACTAGCATAGTTATCTTAGCCTAGGTTATCATTTCTGTCGTATGAATCTGTAGACTTGTGCTCTATATTCCTATTTGCTTTAATTTTTACTATATACTATAACGATTGATTATAGCTGAGAGTGCTTTGAGGGCTCAGTTGTTAATGGCATTTTGCGTGTTTGAGACAAGGAAATAAGATGAAACTGCAACAACTCAGGTATATTGCTGAGGTCGTAAAACATAACCTCAATGTATCGGCGACAGCTGAAAACTTGTATACCTCTCAACCTGGGATCAGTAAACAAGTTCGTATGCTTGAAGATGAGTTGGGGATCCAAATATTTGGTCGTAGCGGTAAGCATTTAACCCATGTCACACCTGCGGGTTTGCAAGTGATCAGCATTGCCAATGATATTTTAGGTAAAGTTGAAAGTATCAAAAAAGTGTCTGAAGAATATACTAAGCCAGATCAAGGTGAGTTAAATATTTCCACAACAGATACTCAGGCACGCTATGCATTACCGACGATAATTCGTCAGTTTATTGATCGCTATCCTAAAGTGAACTTGCATATGCACCAAGGGACACCGTCTCAGATCAGCGAACAGGCGGCTCGCGGTGATGCAGATTTTGCCATTGCGACCGAAGCAATGCATTTATATTCAGATCTGATCATGTTGCCTTGTTACCACTGGAACCGCTCTATCGTTGTGCCCAAAGACCATCCTCTTGCGACCCGCAATCAAGGCAGCTTGATTAGTATCGAAGATTTAGCGCGTTTCCCCTTAGTGACCTATGTCTTTGGTTTTGACCGTGCTTCTGAAATTGAGAAAGCGTTCAATCGGGCCAATTTAGAGCCGCGTGTCGTCTTTAGTGCGACCAGTGCCGATGTGCTTAAAACCTATGTTCGTTTAGGATTAGGCGTGGGCGTCATCGCGTCTATGGCAATTGATCCAAATGTTGATAAAGATTTAGTCGCTATTGATGCTGGCCATTTGTTTGCCCACAGTACGACTAAAATTGGTTTTAGGAAGGGCAGTTTCTTGCGCAGTTATATGTATGATTTTATTCAGCACTTTGCGCCGCATTTAACCCGTGATGTGGTGGAGAAAGCCGTAGCATTACGGGATCAACAGCTCATAGATGAAATGTTTGCCGATAAAAATCTGCCAATGCGTTAACTTGGATGATTTACAAACATAAAAATGCCGCTAATAAAAGTGGCATTTTTATGGGTTTAGCGATTAAGATAAATCGACTTTATCCATCTCGAGTTGCGCAAGGGCAATAACTGCTTGAGTGCGGTTGCGAACGCCAAGTTTTCTAAATATGGCAGTCGCGTGCGCCTTGATGGTCGCCTCAGACACGCCAAGATCGTAGGCTATTTGTTTATTTAATAACCCTTCGGCAAACATCTGCAACACTTTATATTGTTGCGGCGTGAGATCGGATAACTTGCTGGCCATTTTATCAATGGCATCGTCATTGATAGCAATAATCTCAGTGCCTTTAGGCAACCAAATATCACCGAATAACACCGCACTTAGCGCCTCTTTTAGGGTTTCCATTGAAGCTGATTTAGGGATAAAACCACTGCTGCCATAATGAATCGCACGGCTAATGGTATTGATATCCTCGTGGGCTGAAATCACCACAACGGGTAACTCAGGATAATGTGAGCGTAGGTGGATAAGCGTGGAATAGCCGTGGGACCCGGGCATCTGCAGATCTAACAGTACAAGATCGTAATCGACGCTTCGAACATCCAATACAGATTGCAGTGCGTCAGCACTGTCGGCTTCAAACCACTGTGCATGCTCGAAAGCGCTGGTCAGCGCTTGACGTAGTGCATTTCTGAACAATGGATGATCGTCTGCGATAATAATATTTAAGTTTTCTAGCTTCATGGCTTTTATGATTATGTTCGGTGCGCGTGAAGATTGAACTCAATGTAACAGAAAAGTAATCAAGGATCCTATTGCTTTATTCAGGAATAAGGACAAAATTTTGATATGTTTCTGGTTGTTAGACTTTGGTCGGTGTTTTACGGGGAAAAAGATGGACCGTATGGTTTCAATTGAAAGCCCGAAAGTACGGGCTAACCTATACTTTAAAATCGTCTAAAAACTACCCATATGTCCACACTTTTGTAGGATTTCGTTGTTCGTCAACCGCAACAAAGGTGAACACACCACGTATGGCATGCTCTCGATGGTCTTGATACATGTCTTCGACATAGATGTTGACTTCAACTTTTAATGACGTATTACCTACATGGATCACACGAGCGATGAGTTCTGCTAGTGTGCCAGCTGGGATAGGCTTTTTAAAATCAATTCTATCGGAACTCACTGTGACTAAGGTTTTACGGCAGAAACGAGTTGCCGCAATAAAGGCTGTTTCATCCATCCACGCTAAAGCTTCACCACCAAATAACGTATTGTGATGGTTGGTGATTGAGGGAAATACTGCTTTAATCACACGCGCTTCTGAGGAATCAATTCGAGTTTGAATCGCGTCAGGAAAAGGTGTTTCAGCGGCTTCGATTCGTGAGGTATTTTCGGTGTTTGTGGACATGGGGGTAAGCGACATACAGCAACCTAAGGTAATGCAGCAAAATAAGCTCGAATTATAAAGATTTATGGTGGTTAAAGATAGAAAACTACAGGCTTTAACCTGCAGTAGGCATATGACTGAGGATAATGTCATGCTTCCAATAAAAAAAACCGAAATGAGATCGGTTTTTTATTGGACGATTTATTTTACTTCAGATTTATTTGGTTAACAGTGCTTTTCTTTCGCGGGAAGCCGCTGCGAGCTTACGTAGCAGAATTTCAGAGTCGTCCCAATGTAAGCAGGCGTCGGTGATACTTTGGCCATAACAGAGTGGCTGGCCTTCAACGACTTTTTGATTACCTTCTTGTAAGAAGCTTTCAGCCATAATACCTGCGATGGCAGTGCTGCCAGCACGCATTTGAGTCATAATTTCATCGGCGACCATCAGCTGTTTGAGATGGTTCTTCTCACTGTTTCCGTGGCTGAAATCGATAACCATACGTTGAGTTACCCCAACAGATGCAAGCTGTTGACGCGCTTCTTCGATATCTTGTGCGTGATAATTAGGTTTTTTGCCACCACGTAGGATGATATGGCCAAACGGGTTGCCGTGGGTGCGATAGACCGCCATAGCGCCATCTTTATCCGGTGAATAGAAAACATGTGGCACTTGTGCGGCACGCACTGCATCAACGGCAATATTGATGTTCCCATCTGTACCATTTTTAAAACCAACAGGGCAGGACAGTGCTGAAGCCATTTCTCGGTGGACTTGGCTTTCCGTGGTGCGCGCACCAATCGCACCCCAAGTGATGAGATCCGCTATATACTGACCGTTCACCATATCTAAAAATTCGGTGGCGATAGGCAATTTTAATTCAGTGATTTGTTGCAGCAATTCGCGGGCAATGCGTAAACCTTTGTTTGGTTCGAAACTGCCATCGAGATCGGGATCTGAAATTAATCCTTTCCAACCGACAATTGTGCGGGGTTTTTCGAAATAGACGCGCATTAAGATACACAAGTCATCTTTCAATTCTTGGTGTAACGCGGCTAAGCGTTGAGCATAATCTAATGCCGCTTTAGTATCGTGGATTGAGCATGGGCCTATGATCACCAATAGACGTTGGTCTTCACCCATAATGATGGCTTCGACTTCACGACGTTGCTGAACCAGATAATCGGCTGCATCTTGAGTTAATGGGAACTCAGATGCCAGTTGCGCAGGTGAGATGACTTTTGCTAATAAGGAAGTGCGTAGTTCGTCTGTTTTTATGGTCATTCAAAATACCGAGCTTGCGTGCGGCGCTTTTCGCCAGATTGCCTCGGATTATAACGAATCGAACCGAGTTGCACAGTGCCAATTGCGTTAATTGTCGGCAACTGTGCAATGAATTTGATTTAAGTTAGTTTCTTTTAGACTAAATTCACTCGGTTTCTTTTGCTGATTTTGGCTTATTAGGCTTAGAACATATGCCGTTCTAGGCCCGTGACATCTAATATTTTAGTGGCAATTTCTTCCACGGAATGATTAGTGGTGTCTATATAAGGAATGCGTTCTCGTTTAAACAGCATTTCCACTTCTTTGACTTCTAAGCGGCACTGTTTGAGCGATGAATAGCGGCTATTCTCCATTCGACTCTGACGGATTTCATGTAAACGCACGGGATCAATCGTTAAACCAAACAGTTTTTTCTTATTGCGTTTCAGCGCTTCAGGTAACTTAAGGTTATCCATATCATCTTCGGTGAAAGGGTAGTTTGCCGCTTTTATACCGAACTGCATTGATAAATACAGGCTCGATGGCGTTTTGCCACAGCGAGAGACCCCAAGTAAAACCAGATCGGCTTGATCCATATGTTTCATGGTCTGGCCATCATCGTTATCCATGGCGAAATTAATGGCATCAATACGCGCTTCATAGCCGTGATTCGCTTTTCCATGGGTTCTATGTACAACTGGAGAGGCAGAAACACCTAAATGTTGTTCGAGTGGGGCCACAAAAGTATTCAAAAAATCATAATCAACCCCTTCACTCGAGTAGATGATGTCGCGGATCTCGGCTTTTACGATGGAATGGAATACTAACGGCCGCTCACCTGTTGTAATAAAACAATCATTAATTTGTCGCTTAACTTGCTCTGCTTTCGTCAGAGTTTCGACAAATGGAATCGTAAGTGACTCAAATTCTAATGGAAATTGCGAGAGAACCGCATGACCAAAAACTTCAGCTGTGATCGCTGTCCCGTCGGAGATATAGAATACTTTTGGTGCCATACTGACCTCTTGTAGTAATAAAATTACAAATAAAATTATAGATTTACGCGTGTTCGACAGGAGTGTAAAATGCCGCTGCCCTCGTGTGAAGGGGCCACTGAAATAAACTTGCGGAGATAGAACTGTGCAGCAATACGTACTCTGGTATCAAGAATTAGGCATGGGTGACGTCAACTTGGTTGGCGGTAAAAATGCTTCTCTAGGCGAGATGATCAGCAATCTGGCCAATGCCGGTGTTCAAGTACCTGGCGGATTTGCGACAACTTCCCATGCGTTCAACGAGTTCCTTGAACAAAGCGGAGTTAACCAGAAGATTTATGACATTCTAGCCACACTGGATGTAGATGATGTCAATGCGCTGGCTAAAGTAGGTGCACAGATCAGACAGTGGGTTATCGACACTCCATTTCAACCAGCATTAGAGCAAGCGATTCGTGAAGCTTACGATAAACTTGCCGCTGAAACTAGCGAAGCGTCATTCGCGGTACGTTCTTCTGCAACAGCTGAAGATATGCCAGATGCCTCTTTTGCGGGTCAGCAAGAAACTTTCTTAAACGTAAAAGGATTTGAATCCGTACTGACAGCGATCAAGCATGTGTACGCTTCACTCTTTAACGATCGCGCTATTTCCTACCGTGTGCATCAAGGTTATGAGCACCACGGTGTTGCCTTGTCTGCTGGCGTACAACGCATGGTTCGTTCAGATAAAGCGGCTTCAGGTGTGATGTTCACTATGGACACTGAATCTGGCAATAACGATGTGGTGTTTATCACTTCATCTTTTGGTCTGGGTGAAATGGTTGTTCAAGGCGCGGTAAACCCAGATGAATTTTATGTTCATAAACCTATTTTAGCCTTAGGTCACAAGGCTGTTGTGCGCCGTAATATCGGTAGCAAGCTCATCCAAATGGTGTATTCAGATGATGCTGCTCACGGCAAACAAGTCAAAATTGAAGACGTGACTGCTGACAAACGTCGTCAATTCTCTATCAATGACGCTGAAGTTGAAGAATTAGCCAAACAAGCCATGGTGATCGAAAAACATTACGGCCGTCCAATGGACATCGAATGGGCAAAAGACGGCAATGATGGCAAATTGTATATCGTTCAAGCGCGTCCAGAAACGGTTCGTAGCCGTGAAGATGTGCAATTGATTGAACGTTATCACTTAAAGAGCCGTGGCGTTGTGATCTGTGAAGGTCGCGCTATTGGCCATAAAGTGGGTACTGGTGTAGCCAAAGTATTAACCTCAATCGCCGATATGGATCAAATCCAACCTGGTGATGTGTTAGTGACAGACATGACAGATCCTGATTGGGAACCTATCATGAAGCGCGCAAGTGCTATCGTCACAAACCGTGGCGGTCGTACCTGTCATGCGGCAATTATCGCCCGCGAATTAGGTGTGCCAGCGGTGGTGGGTTGTGGTGACGTGACTGACCGTATCAAGAATGGTCAAATCGTGACTGTTTCTTGCGCCGAAGGTGACACTGGCTTTATCTACGAAGGTAAACAAGAGTTTGAAGTGATTTCAAACCGTGTTGACTCTCTGCCTGCATTGCCAATGAAAATCATGATGAACGTGGGTAACCCTGATCGTGCATTTGATTTTGCCCGTTTGCCAAACGAAGGTGTGGGTCTAGCGCGTTTAGAATTCATCATCAACCGTATGATTGGTATTCATCCGAAAGCACTGCTCGAATTCAATCAACAGGATGCAGCGCTGCAAACTGAAATCAACGAAATGATTGCTGGTTACGAATCACCTGTTGAGTTCTACATTGCCCGTCTGGTTGAAGGTATTGCGACTATCGGTTCAGCTTTCTATCCGAAGAAAGTGATCGTACGTATGTCAGACTTTAAGTCTAACGAATACGCAAACTTGGTTGGTGGTGACAGATACGAGCCAGAAGAAGAGAACCCAATGCTGGGCTTCCGCGGTGCGAGCCGTTATATCTCTGAATCCTTCCGTGACTGTTTTGCCCTTGAGTGTGAAGCGATCAAACGCGTTCGTAATGACATGGGGCTGAAAAACGTTGAAGTCATGATCCCATTCGTTCGCACAGTGAAAGAAGCTGAGCAAGTGGTTGGTCTGCTCAAAGAGCAAGGTTTAGAGCGTGGTAAAGACGGTTTACGTGTCATCATGATGTGTGAAGTGCCTTCAAACGCCCTGTTAGCAGACCAATTCCTTGAGCATTTCGATGGCTTCTCTATCGGCTCAAACGATTTAACTCAGCTGACACTCGGCCTTGACCGTGACTCAGGTATCATTAGCCATTTATTCGATGAGCGTGATGAAGCCGTTAAAATGCTACTTTCATTAGCCATTAAAGCGGCTAAAGCGAAGGGCGCTTACATAGGTATTTGTGGTCAAGGTCCTTCAGATCACGCTGATTTTGCCGCTTGGTTGGTAGAACAAGGCATAGATACAGTGTCATTAAACCCTGATACTGTGATTGATACTTGGTTGTATTTAGCCGAAGCGCACGGTTGATCTAGATAGTAATTTTATAAACTTGTTAAAAAAGCCGCTTTTTAGCGGCTTTTTTTTGTTTATAATGGCGCCATAACGATAATTGACAGAAGCCATCTATGCTACCCCTGCTATCACATCAACAAACATTAGAGCCAGTGTATTTGGCATACCTTGATGCACTGGAGCAAAGTGAGTATTCCGGTGATATAGACAAACGTTACAGCGCCCGTTTAGTGCAAGCCACCGACAACTCTGTATATCAATTTTTGCCTCAAGCCGTGCTTTATCCTAAAAATCAGCAGGATATTCAAATTGCATTGACGCTGGCTGCTACAGACGCATTTCGCAGCGTGACCTTCAGTGCGCGGGGCGGTGGTACGGGCACCAACGGACAATCTCTGACCCATGGTTTGATTTTGGATGTGTCGCGTTACATGAATCGCGTGCTCGAAGTGAATGCTGAGCAAGGTTGGGTTCGAGTCGAAGCTGGCGTGATTAAAGATGCGCTTAACGATGCATTGCGTCCCCATGGATTCTTTTTTAGTCCCGATTTATCCACCTCAAACCGCGCCACTATTGGTGGCATGATCAATACCGATGCCTCGGGTGCGGGCTCACTGGTCTATGGTAAGACGTCAGATCACGTGCTGGCGCTGCGCAGCGTGTTGATCGATGGCAGTGTGCTGGATACGCATCCCCTAGATGCGGGACTACTGTGTAACCCAGATAATGTCAGTGATAATCCGCTGGGGCAGAAACTGATTTCTGCTGTGGCGGCGGTATGCCGTGAAAAGCGTACTCAGATTGAAAACCAATTTCCTAAGCTCAATCGTTTCCTCACCGGCTATGACTTAAAACACGTGTGGAACGACAAGCTGACGCAATTCGATTTATCACGAATTCTGACGGGCTCAGAGGGCACGCTTGCGGTGATAACCGAAGCCAAACTCAATCTCACCCCGCTGCCGACTGAGCGCGCTATGGTGAACATTAAGTACGATTCGTTCCAATCGGCATTGCGTCATGCGCCATCCTTAGTTGCCGCGCGGGCGACTGTGGTCGAAACCGTCGATTCAAAAGTGCTTAACTTAGCCCGTGAAGATATTGTCTGGCATTCAGTGGCTGATCTTATCCAAGAAGTGCCAGGTAAAGTTATTGATGGCCTCAATATGGTCGAATTTGCAGGTGACACGGTCGAAGTTGAGCAAAAGCTCGCGAGTTTGGAAGCTGTGTTAACTGAGCAGATCAGCAAAGGCGAGTGCGGTGTGTTGGGTTACCAAGTGACGCAAGATAAGCCGAGTATCGAAAAAATTTACGGCATGCGTAAAAAAGCCGTTGGCTTACTCGGCGCCACTAAAGGTCGCCGTAAGCCTATCGCCTTTGCTGAAGATACTGCGGTACCGCCCGAAAAACTCGCCGATTACATTATGGAGTTTCGCGCGTTACTCGACGGGCATAATCTGCAATACGGTATGTTCGGCCATGTGGATGCGGGCGTGTTGCATGTTCGTCCAGCGCTCGATATGTGCGATGTTGAAGATGAAAAATTACTACGAGTCATTTCTGATCAAGTCGCGGCACTGACGCTTAAATACGGCGGCCTAATGTGGGGCGAACACGGTAAAGGTGTGCGCGGTGAATACGGTCCAGCTGTCTTTGGTGATGAACTTTTCGGTGTATTGCAAGATATCAAAGGTTTGTTCGACCCCGATAACCGACTCAATCCCGGCAAGCTGGTGGCGCCTAAAGATACAGGTGCCCTCTATTACGATGTCGACAGTGCTAAGCGCGGTAAGTTTGATCGACAAATCCCCGTTGATGTGCGTGATGCGTTCCCCGATGTGATGAATTGTAACGGTAATGGCCTGTGTTTTAATTACAGTAGCTATTCGCCCATGTGCCCATCGTTTAAGGTGACGGGTGACAGAGTGCAGTCACCTAAGGGGCGTGCGGGGCTCATGAGAGAGTGGCTAAGACTGCTTGAGGCTGAAGGGGTTGATGTTAATGCCCTCGCAAAAGCGAAACCTTTTGGTATATTGCAGCGCATACAAAATACCATCAATGCCAAACGTGATTATGATTACTCCCACGAGGTGATGGAATCGCTCAAGGGCTGTTTAGCCTGTAAAGCCTGCTCTGGACAATGTCCGGTCAAAGTGGATGTGCCTAAGTTTAGGGCGCAGTTCTTCAATATTTACTATCAACGCTATTTAAGACCCGCGAAAGACTATCTCGTTGCAGGGATTGAAGATAGCTTACCACTGATGGCTGCGGCACCGCGTCTCACTAACTTTGTTGCACAAAATCCATTGAGCCAATGGGTGATTAAACAGGCGATTGGTTATGTGGATGCGCCTGCGTTATCTGTGCCGACTTTAAAGCAAAGACTCGATGGTCATGCAAGCCGCGGTTACGACTTAGCTGCGTTGCAAGCGATTCCAGAAGAGAAGCGCTCGCAGTTTGTGTTGGTGGTACAAGATCCCTTTAACAGTTTCTATGATTCAGGTCTTGTGCTGCGCGTTATCCAATTGATTGAAAAGCTCGGCTTAAAGCCGGTGTTATTGCCCTACAAACCCAATGGTAAGCCAACACATATCAAGGGATTTTTAGATAAGTTTGCTAAAACGGCGCAGTCGAGTGCAGACTTTTTGAACCAAGTCCATAAACTGGGCATGCCCATGGTCGGTATCGATCCTGCCTTAGTCTTGTGTTATCGCGATGAATATCGTGAAGTCTTAGGGGCTAATCGCGGTAATTTTGAGGTCAAGTTAGCCAACGAATGGCTACTGAATGTCATCAAAGATTTACCTGCAAAAGCTGCGCAAGATAAGCAATATACTTGGTTTAGTCATTGTACCGAATCGACGGCCAAGCCAAATACCGCCAATGAGTGGACTAAAATCTTTGCCCATTTTGGCGCTAAGTTAACCGCAGTCAATTTAGGTTGTTGTGGTATGGCGGGAACCTACGGCCATGAGGCGGAAAACCTCGAGCGCTCTAAGGCCTTGTTTGATATGTCTTGGCAGCAAACGCTAGCGAAAATTGAGCAGCCGCAAGTGTTAGTGTCTGGTTATTCGTGCCGTAGTCAGGTAAAACGTTTTGCCGGATACAAGCCAAAGCATCCACTTGAGGCCTTACTCGAGTTAGTAAATATCTAGTGGTGTTTATGTCGTTTTGATTGCGTTAGTCAGATCGTCATTATCCTAACTGGTATATCCCAGTGTTGAATGTCACACTAAAGCCAGCCGCAAGGCTGGTTTTTTTATGGATGATGGAGGCCTAGATGGAAAAGATGACTGACAGTATTCAACACACGCTTAAACAATTCGCCGCCGATAGTAGGCTAACCTCGGTTGTGCCATTGTGCAGTGAAGCCCCATTGTTTGACATTAACGCCTTGGGTGATTGGACCTATCTAGGCACATCGCTGCCAGCAAAGTTTGCTAAGTTGTTCGCCAGTATTTTGCATTGCATCGATGATGAGTATTTCTTAATTACCCCAGTGGAGAAGGTGCGAGTGCGGGTTGAAGATGCCCCCTTACTGATTGTCGATTTCGAGCGAGCGCAACCCCATTCGCTGCTCAATGTAAGAACCAGCATTGAAACACAGCACCACAAAGTCGATATAAAACAGATGAAGCTCACCGATGACAGTGTTTATTTGCCGCTTGAGCGCGGTTTATGGGGCAAATTAGGTCGGGCCTGTTACTATAATTTTGTGAATGAATTCAATTTATCTGATCTAGATGAGGAATGAGCTCGTAGGTTAATCGCATAATTTGCTGTGGTCTAAGCTAGTTTATTATGGGTTAAGTGGTAGTATTAAAACTAACTCTGGGTTCCTATGATGGCGTGCAGAGTAAGTGAAAACGCGTTAAACCTTTGCTGTAGGAGGTGCTGTTTGAATCGTCATGAAAGCTTAGGCTATCTTGTATCCCACTTAAATATCGAGCTGCAAAATGAGCTTGATCTGCATCTTAAGCGATATCAACTCGATATAAAACTGTGGCCTGTGCTGTTTGCTTTGTGGCAAGAAGAGGGCATAAGCCAAACTGAATTGTCTAAGCGTTGCGATGTGGCAAATTACACTATGACGCGCTTACTCGATCAGTTGCAGGTGCAAGGTCTTATTACTCGTCATCAAGAAGTCGATAATCGGCGTGCTTTCCAAATCTTTTTGACCGATGAAGCCAAAGCATTAGAGCAAGATCTTATCTGCGAAGCTGAGCGGGTCAATGAAAAATTTCTGTCAAATTTAAGTGAAGATGAACAACAGACATTCATTTTACTATTAAATAAAATCAACCGTTTGGCTTGAAATTTTGAATCTAATGGGTATGGAGGAAAACTGTGGTTTAGCCGTTTTTACTTCTATCTGTATGTGGTTATCTAAATCATGTTCCCAGTTTAATCCCATCCACTATGCCTCACTCTGCGGGATTAACTGGTTTGATTAATTTAAGTAAAGTGCAAAGACGCAAAGCAGGCTGACGGCTATCACTGAGTGCTGTAAATAACGCCGGCTGGCTAATAAATTCTCTTTGCCTTGTTTTAGGCTAGCGACGAGTCTATGTTGCTTATAAATTCGGCACATTAACTCATCGGTTTGGGGATCGATAAGCAGTTCAAACTTGCAAGGTGCGCCATCTTTAAGCTGAATGGTATGCTCGCTTTGAGGCTTAAAGTTAAGCTTGTGCGACACCATCTGGCCATTAACGAAGACCCGCTCTAAACCACTCCAATTGCTGGCTTGCAGTTCTACCACATCTTGGTTGAGATCATATTTGAAACGGATCATAGCGCTATCCTGTGCTGGGACCTGATAGACTAATTCAAGCAGACAAATATGGCGTTTTCCAGCGTGATTAAATGAATATTCTGTGTCGAAATTAAAAGCGCGACTAAACCATGAGCTTAGTGATAGATTAAATTTTAGATAACAAAAAAGCGACCAGAAGTCGCTTTTTTCAATATTTGGCGGGCATAAAAATAATAAACGCGTAGAAAAATTACTGCTTAGCGGCTTCGATAATGGCTTTCGCCATTTCATCAGCCACGGCGCCGGTTGTACGGTTCTGCGCATCGGCTTGGCTGAATATTTTCAGCAGCGTGTTGTAAATTTCTTCTACTTTAGCCGTCGATTTTGCTGCGTCGTAATCTTTTTCGAACGACACGTTGATAATGCCGCCTGCGTTAATCACATAGTCTGGCGCGTAAAGTATGCCCATTTCTTTCAGTTGTTCACCGTGGCGTACTTCGGCTAATTGGTTGTTGGCACAGCCAGCAACAATTTTGGCTTTCAGTTGCGGTAAGGTCGCATCGTTTAAGGTTGCGCCAAGGGCACAAGGGGCATACACATCCACATCTTGCGCGTAGATTTCTTGAGGTGCGACAACAATGGCACCAAAGTCGGTAGCGACTTTGTCTAATGAGGCTTGATGAATGTCGGTAACAATCAGTTCAGCGCCTTCGTTATGCAAGTGTTTGCACAGGTAATAGCCAACGTGACCGACGCCTTGAACGGCGATTTTAAGGCCTTTAAGGCTGTCTAAACCAAGTCTATGTTTAACCGCAGCTTTGATGCCTAAATAAGTGCCAAGGGCTGTGAACGGTGATGGATCGCCACTTTTGCCTTCAAGACCCGCCATATAAGGGGTTTCTTCATGGGCGATCATAATATCAGCCGTAGTAGTGCCAACATCTTCCGCTGAATAGTAGCGGCCACCTAGGCTGTTAATCAAACGGCCAAAGGCGCGGAATAGGGCTTCGCGATCTTGTCTTTTCGGATCGGCAATGATCACTGATTTGCCACCGCCCATGGTTAAACCTGCTAGGGCATTTTTATAAGTCATGCCACGAGAGAGGCGTAATACGTCAGTCAGGGCTTCATCATCCGATTGGTAGTTCCACATCCTACATCCACCCACGGCAGGACCAAGGTTAGTGTTATGGATGGCGACAATGGCCTTTAAGCCACTTTCTTTATCATGACAGAATACAACCTGTTCATGTTCGTCAAAGGATACATGATTAAATACAGCCACGTGAATTTCTCCGCTATACACAATGAAAAAGCCGACGAGGTGAGCCTCTATCGACTGCTTGTTATATTTATTGCAGAACCATAGCATTTAGCGATACTCTCAACCATGCATAATGACCGAATAAATACATTATTTGTGGCAATTTAGCTTTCCACTTTACGTAAACGTAAGCTTTGCGATTAAGAATGGATTGTACTGAATTTAACGTAACGAATAGAATGAATCGCGTACTGATCCCAAGAATTAGGCTCGCGTTATAACAATAAGATAGGACGGAAGTATGACTGAACAAGCTGTCGACCAAACTCAACAAAATTTATCAGCTGAAGAAATAGAAAAGCTGCGTCAAGAGTGGGTCAGAACTCAATTTCAAAAAGCTAATCGTTTTCTCGCTGAAAAAGGCGTGATCCCAAGCAAAGTCCTAGCCGATGAAAGCCGTTATCTTGCGCCTTATATGGCGATTTGGAAGATGGAATCAAAGCGTCCAAGCAACAAAACCTATTGGGTGATGTCAGGTGATTTACCGTCGGATTTTGTCGATGTGAAAGTGGCGGCGACGGCCCGTGATGCCGTGCGTCATTTCTCTATGATGTGGCAAATGCAGGCGGAAAACTTAGTGCGTTCGGGTGCAACCCGTGATGTCACTCAGGCTAAATTTGCTCAACTATTAGTATCGCGTGCCGAGAGTTTATATCGTATGCACAACGACGATAAACTGTGGAATGCTTAAACTCAAATGAGTTGAGGATTGTATTTAGATAGTAGATTGTATTTAGATAGTATTGAGTTAATACAGTCACTTGTGTTGATTGATACTGATAATTGAAATAACAATAAGGCACTCAGTTGAGTGCCTTTTTTATATTGATGTTTTATTTACACTTTATATTAAAAACAAGGTCATCGAACAAAGTCGATAGGGCTTATTCTTCGCTGTCGCTCAAGTAGTAGAAACCTTGATTGATAAGTTTCAACAGTAAGGCTTGGACTTCTTCATGCTGACATATTTCAGTCGCTTCATCGGCGTTTAAGCTGACGTTATCGCTCAACTGTGCGATCATATCTGCCGGTGTATTTAGCAGTTCGTGCACATCACCATTGATGAATAATCGCGGTGTGGCGTCATTTTCAAGGCGCAATACTTTCAAACCGCCGATACGGCTGACGCCAGCACCTTGGGCGAAGGCATCTTGCAAATCTTCAATGCTGTAAGCTTCTTCGCCTTCACACAAATCAAGTTCGAAACGGTTTTGACTGAGTAGCTTACCTAACACGATTTGGTAGCTATTGGGATCTTGGCTCAGCTGACTCAAGAGTGACATTATGCCCACTTGATGATCTTGGCTGACGATACCGGCTGAACTCGGTTCAGTTTGCGACGTGAAACGCTGCTGACCTAAGTTATTGTCGAGCAAATAATCGGCGACTTCACTGACCAATTCTTGCTGGCTAGGAGCACGGAAACCAATCGAGTAACTCATTGCCACAGTTAGGGTTTCGCCGCAATGCGGGAAACCGGGTGGAATATAAAGCATGTCGCCTTTTTCTAACACTACATCGATAATGGGCGTAAAGTCCTCAACCAGCGGCGAGTTGGGATTGCCACTGCGGCGTTGTTGCGGGGTATTGTCACCCACGGTCCAGCGACGCTCACCTTCGCCTTGAATGATAAATACATCGTAGTTATCGACGTGCGGGCCGACACCGCCACTTGGGGTTGCAAATGAGGCCATCAAGTCATCGAAGCGCCAGTCAGGTAAAAAGCGCAGCGCTTCAACTAATGGCTGCGAATCAGGATTCCAATGGTTGACTGCTTGCACTAATAACTGCCAATGGGTTTCGCCATAGCTGTCGTAATCTTCAAACGGACCTTGCACTACTTCCCAATCATTGTCTTTGGTGACAACGATGCGTGAAGAGATTTCTTCTTCACAGGCAAGGCCTGCTAGTTCGTCGGCGCTGATAGGATCTTCAAATTGCGGAAATGCTTTTTTGATCAACAGGGGTTTCTTTTGCCAGTATTCACTAAGAAACTGGGCGATATCGAGATTGAGTGTATACATAGTGTTAAAAAAGGCGACCACATCGCGGTGATGTGGGTCGCCTTAATCCTTATTTCTGTTTAAGAAAGAGTATTGTCCGTCGCCAACTTCAGTTAATAACTAATTTCAGTCAATCGCTTAATATTAGTTAATCGCTAATTTTAATTAATAACTTAGTTCAGTTCGTCGACAAACGTTTCGGCGCGACCAATGTAATTGGCTGGCGTCATTTTCTTCAGTTCAGCTTTCACTGAGTCTGGTAATTCAAGTCCGTCAATAAACACTGACAGTTGCTGCGCGTCGATACGTTTACCGCGCGTCAGTTCTTTTAATTTTTCGTATGGCTTTTCAATACCATAACGACGCATCACAGTTTGTACTGGTTCTGCTAACACTTCCCAGTTGTGATCTAACTCGTCACGCAGGTGCGCTTCGTTAACTTCTAACTTGCTGATGCCTTTTAAGGTCGCTTGATACGCGATCAACGCATGGGCAATACCCACGCCTAAGTTACGCAGCACAGTTGAGTCAGTTAAGTCACGTTGCCATCTTGATAACGGCAGCTTAGACGCTAAATGTTGCATCAGGGCGTTAGCGATACCTAAGTTACCCTCAGAGTTTTCAAAATCGATGGGGTTAACTTTGTGCGGCATAGTCGATGAACCGATTTCACCGGCGATAGTGCGTTGTTTGAAGTGACCTAGGGCGATGTAACCCCAAATATCACGGTCAAAGTCAATCAGCACAGTGTTGAAACGGGCAACTGCATCAAATAATTCGGCAATGTAATCGTGTGGCTCGATTTGCGTCGTGTAGGCATTCCAGTGCAAGCCAAGGCTAGTCACAAAACGCTCAGACAGCTCATGCCAGTTAACTTCAGGGTAGGCTGACAGGTGAGCATTGTAGTTACCTACGGCACCGTTCAGTTTGCCCATGATTTCAACATTGGCGATTTGTTTGATTTGACGTTCAAGGCGCACTGCGACGTTCGCCATCTCTTTACCGAGTGTTGAAGGTGAAGCCGGTTGGCCATGGGTGCGTGACATTAACGGCACAGAGCGATATTCAATCGCCAGCTTTTTAATCGCAGTCAGTAACTTGTTGCAGTAGGGCAGTAATACTTGTTCACGGGCTTCAGTCAACATTAAACCGTGGCTTAAGTTATTGATATCTTCAGAGGTACAGGCAAAGTGAACAAACTCACCTACAGCGGCTAATTCGCTATTGCCCGCGATTTTTTCTTTAATGAAATATTCAACCGCTTTCACATCGTGGTTAGTGGTGCTTTCGATAGCCTTAACACGCAGCGCATCTTGTTCGTTGAAATTGTCTTTAATGCCATCGAGCACAGCGATAGCTGACGCGCTCAATGTTGGCACTTCGCTAATGTCTGAGCAGTCTGCTAACAGTTTTAGCCAATTGATTTCAACCTGAACACGGTACTTGGTAAGACCGAACTCGCTGAAAATCCCTCTCAATGACGCGGTTTTACTACCATAACGACCGTCTACCGGAGAGATAGCAGTTAGTGCGGAAAGATCCATGTGTAGCTCCTTGATGAACGCTAATTTTATTATAGGGTAAGACTTTTCTTGGCTGTATCGACGATGGCTTTGCGGGCGAAGACTAAGTGTCGACGTTTACCGCCCAACTGACGCCACAGTACTGCGCTGCGTATAGCGGCAAGCAGCAGAGCACGAATTTTATGTTGTACAATAGGGCGCTGCAAACACACAGGATTACCCGATATTTGGATTTTTGGCCCTAAATTACTGATGATGTCACTGTAAATGCTGGCAAGATTGGCAACAACTTGCTCATCTGTGATGGCAAAATGATGTAGTTGGCGATTCACTTGATTAATACGTTCAGCCAACATGCCTAAGCCACTGTTAGAGCGCACGAGTTTACGCTCTAGGGCAAGCACGCCCACTAAATAGCGGGTGATTTCAACATCTTTTTGACTGCTGTCACCGAGCTGGTTCAGGATCAGCTCATAGCCTTTTTGCAATACGATTTTATCTTGGTAGACATCGGCCGTATTGTCAGGATTGGTGACGAGAATGGTGTTTAAGCTCGCTGCGAGCTCGGCATTATCCAATTCGCCATGGCGCGCTAAATGTTGAACTTGGGCAATGGCTTGCAGTATGCCTGCAAACGCCATAGTCCGGTTAATGAGTTGCTCGTTCACGCGTTACCCTCGGATTAATTGATCTATGATGCCGCCACCTAGGCAGACTTCACCATCATAAAATACCGCAGACTGTCCAGGCGTTACAGCCGCTACAGGTTCATCGAAGACCACGCGCAAGGTGTGTTCATCTGTGTAGGTTAATGTGCAAGGCACATCTTGTTGGCGATAACGGGTTTTGACGGTGATATGACAACCATCGACAGGGCCAGTTCTATCCACCCAATGCAGTTGGTTAACTGTCATGCCGGTCGACATCAAACGGGGATGGTGTCCGCCTTGCCCCACGATCAATACGTTACGCTCAAGATCTTTATCGACCACATACCAAGGATCGTCATTACTGTTTTTCATGCCGCCAATGCCTAAGCCTTTACGTTGGCCTAAGGTGTGGTACATGAGTCCTTGGTGCGTGCCTATGACTTCACCTTCTGGGGTTTCAATATTGCCAGGCTGCGCCGGTAAATAAGTCCCTAGAAATTCAGTGAACTTGCGCTCACCGATAAAGCAGATGCCAGTACTGTCTTTTTTGTCATGGGTGATTAAGCCCATTTCTTTCGCAATTTCACGAACTTGATGTTTTTCGAGCTCACCGACAGGGAACAGGCTTCGGGCTACTTGTTCATGGCTAAGGGTGTAGAGGAAATAACTTTGATCTTTATTGCCATCAACGCCACGGAGCATTTGCGTACTGCCGTCGCTGTTATCGCGACGGCGAACATAGTGGCCCATTGCGATGTAATCGGCGTCGAGGATTTCGTCGGCAAATTCTAAAAATGCCTTAAATTTGATTTCTTTGTTGCACATGATATCGGGATTTGGCGTGCGCCCGGCTTTGTATTCGGCGAGGAAATACTCAAACACATTGTCCCAATATTCGGCAGCAAAGTTGACTGTATGTAGCTTGATCCCGAGTTTGTCGCACACGGCTTGGGCGTCTTTTAAATCTTCTGCGGCCGCGCAGTACTCGTTGTTGTCATCTTCTTCCCAGTTCTTCATGAAAAGGCCTTCAACCTGATAGCCTTGCTGCATAAGCAAATAGGCTGAAACAGATGAATCTACACCGCCGGACATGCCGACAATGACTTTTTTTCCTGTATGAGTGGGTTCGATTGATGTCATAAATCCTAAAAACCATTGAGTATGTGTGTTGGCTAGGTGGATGAATTTAAGCCGCGACATTGAGCGCGTAACAAAAATACCTAACCTAACTAAAAATATGGGCTAACTAAAAATCCAAGCTCACTTTAAATCCAAGCTAACTTTACATCTAGGTGCTGTGCTGCTGATTGTTAAATCAAACTTTGCCTGCGCTATCAAATAAAATGAGTCCGCAAACTGTCAGTAAACCTCGCATTTACGGGCAACTATTTATTTGCTGTACAAGGCCTCTGCAGTAGCACACGCATTAAGCTTAGCCAGCCGTTTATGCGGGGCGGTATTCTATCACGCCTTGCTCGCTTGGGCTATCGTGAGGCGGTCACTATTGAGTAGGCTAAGGGGATAAGTTTGGCCATTTTGTGCCTGATTGAGATAGTCTTTTAAGCAATCGAGTACTAAGGGACTGCGCAGTAAAGAGGACTTGGCTTCTATCTGCGCAAGACTTAACCAATGCGCACTATGGATCGCTTTATCCTGCGGCGCAGGTGAGGGCATATCATCTAACTGCACGAAAAAAGTAAAGCGCACAAAGGCTAAGTCTTCACTGGCGCTGAGTTGATAAATACCGACGAGTCCTTGGGCTTTTAGTGATAACCCCGTTTCTTCAAACACTTCGCGCTCACAGGCTTGGATCAAGCTTTCATTCGCTTCTAAGTGACCCGCGGGTTGATTAAAGCGTTGCTCGCCTTCAATCCACTCTTCTACCATCAGATATTTGTCCTGTGAAGTTGCATGAACAATACAAGCGACGGTCACATGGGGTTTATATCTTTGACTCATGGAGCCTCCTTTGAGTGGATTGGAACGCAAAAATTAGGCTGAAATTTAGACTTCATCACCGAGACGGATGCATTTGTGCTCACCCGATGGCAAATTATCTAGACTCCATTGGCCTATTTTATAACGGATTAATCTTAAGGTCGGAAAACCGATATGCGCTGTCATGCGTCTGACTTGGCGGTTGCGGCCTTCATGAATTTGGATTTCTAGCCAAGTTGTTGGGATATTTTTGCGCTCTCTCACCGGTGGATTACGTGGCCAAACGTCGGGTGAATCCATGATTTTGACTTTAGCAGGCAGCGTCATACCATCATTTAATTCAACACCTTGGCGCAGTTTAGTGAGTGCATCTTCCGTCGGAACGCCTTCTACTTGCACCCAATAGGTTTTAAAGGTTTTCTTTTTCGGCTCTGTCAGCCTTGCCTGTAATTGACCGTCATTGGTCAGCAACAATAAGCCCTCACTGTCTCTGTCTAAGCGGCCTGCGGCATACACGTCAGCAATCGGGATATAGTCTTTTAGGGTCTTACGACCTTGTTCATCGGTAAACTGGCAAAGTACATCAAAAGGCTTATTAAACAGCACAATAATCGGCGCGAGCGTTTGGCTCTGCACCGGTTTTGCCGCCGCAATTGCGCGTCGATTAGGATTTTTAAAAGGTTCTTTCTTTAAACTGCCATTGGCATTTCGTGCTGGCGCCACTTTGCTATCTACGGCGGTAGCGCGGTTGGCAGGGCCTCTGCTGGCGGGCTTAGCAGGTTTAATCGGGCTCTTGGCTGGGGAACTTGCGCTGGCATTGGCACCTTTAGGTGGAAACTTGTTTTTGGTCATACTTTTGCTAACAGGAGGTTGAGACACGCTTACCTGACTTGATTGAGTCGTTAATGTGGTCATAGTGTACTTGGCATTCGCCGTTAGTGGAATTTGAATATTATTGTGAATGCTCTATGATGTCGGCCAGAAAATGTGATCTGTGCCTAAATGTTTATTAGGTTTTAATGAGTCGTTGTAACAAATTTTAGCTTGCGCGCAAAGACAGAAGGGCATTGAGAATTTGAAAGGTGAGGGCGTGGTCGATTGCCTTGATTGATATTTTCCCTGTGCTCAGATTTGTTCGCCATGCTATAAAATTATTATAAAAAATATTAAATTTTACAATAATGTAGGATGTAACATGAAAGATAACTCATCAACAATTATTTACACTGAAACAGACGAAGCGCCAGCACTGGCCACCCTCTCACTCTTACCTATTATTAGAACGTTTACCGACGCCGCGGGCGTTGCGGTTGAAACCCGTGATATCTCGTTATCGGGCCGTATTATTGCCAGTTTCCCTGAGCAACTGACCGAAACACAAAAGATTGGCGACCATCTGACAGAGCTTGGCGAGTTAGCGAATCAGCCAGAAGCGAACATCATCAAGTTACCAAATATCAGTGCTTCGATCCCACAATTAAAAGCCTGTATCCTTGAACTGCAGCAAAAAGGTTACGACATCCCTAATTATCCGGATGAGCCAAAAACCGACGCTGAAAAGTCAATTAAAACCCGTTACGACAAGATCAAAGGAAGTGCGGTAAACCCAGTACTACGTGAAGGTAACTCAGATCGTCGCGCCCCATTATCGGTGAAAAACTTCGCCAAGAAAAACCCGCATTCCATGGGGAAATGGGCCAAAGATTCCAAGTCACACGTTGCCCACATGACTGACGGTGATTTCTACGGCAGCGAACAGTCTGTTACTTTATCTGATGCGGGCAGTGTGAATATCGTGCTGACCCAAAAAGATGGTCAAGAAGTAGTACTCAAGTCCAGTCTTAAGTTGCTGGCTGGCGAAATCATCGATGCTGCGGTGTTGAGTAAAAAAGCCTTAGTGAGCTTCTATGAGCGTGAAATCGAAAACGCCAAAGCAGAAGATGTGCTGTTATCGCTGCATCTGAAAGCCACTATGATGAAAGTGTCTGATCCTATTATGTTTGGTCACGCTGTGAAGGTATTCTTCAAGCCAGTATTTGACAAACATGTGGCGCTTTTCGCTGAATTAGGCGTTGATGTTAACAACGGTTTTGGTGATGTTTATGCCAAAATAGCGACATTACCTGCTGATAGCCGCGCCGAAGTCGAAGCCGATATCGCCGCCGTTTACGCTGCGCGTCCCGCATTGGCTATGGTTGATTCTGACAAAGGTATCACCAACTTACACGTACCAAGCGACATCATTATCGATGCGTCTATGCCTGCTGCGATTCGTTCATCTGGCCAAATGTGGGGACCAGACGGTCAACTGCATGACACTAAAGCCATGATCCCTGATCGTTGCTATGCCGGTATTTACCAAGAAACGATTGCTTTTTGTAAAGAGCACGGCGCTTTTGATCCTAAAACCATGGGCAGCGTGCCAAACGTGGGCTTGATGGCGCAAAAAGCCGAAGAGTACGGCAGCCACGATAAGACCTTTGAAATTCCTGCTGACGGTGTGGTCAACGTTGTCGATGCCAGCGGTAAGGTATTGATGAGCCATAACGTGGAAGCGGGCGATATCTGGAGAATGTGCCAAGTTAAAGACGCACCTATCCGTGATTGGGTAAAACTGGCCGTGCGCCGTGCCCGTTTAAGCAATACTCCAGCGGTATTCTGGTTAGATAGCAAACGTGCCCACGATGCGCAAATCATTGCTAAAGTGCAGCAGTATCTGCCAGAGCATGACACTGATGGCTTAGACATCAGCATTATGTCTCCAGAAGATGCTACGCGTTTGTCTTTGGCTCGCATCAAAGAAGGCAAAGATACCATTTCAGTTACGGGTAACGTTCTACGTGACTACCTGACTGACTTGTTCCCCATCCTCGAGCTAGGCACCAGTGCCAAAATGCTGTCAATCGTTCCGCTAATGAACGGCGGCGGTCTATTTGAAACAGGTGCGGGCGGTAGTGCACCTAAACACGTGCAACAGCTTGAGAAAGAAGGTCACTTACGTTGGGATTCGCTCGGTGAATTCTTGGCTCTGGCGGCGTCTTTAGAGCATTTAAGTCAAACCGTAGGCAATCCAAAAGCCCAAGTGTTAGCCGATACTTTAGATCAAGCCATTGGCCTATTCTTAGATGGCAACAAATCGCCATCAAGAAGAGTCGGTGAGTTAGACAACCGTGGCAGCCATTTCTACTTAGCCATGTACTGGGCACAAGCCTTAGCTGCGCAAACGGGCGATGAGCAGTTACAAGCTCACTTCATTCCGTTAGCGCATGCGCTAGCGGCGAATGAGCAAGTGATTGTGGCTGAATTAGCGACGGCACAAGGTGCACCAGTCGATTTAGGCGGTTACTACCGTTTAGATGCGGCTAAGGCTGAAAAAGCCATGCGCCCAAGCGAGACGTTGAACAAGCTGTTGATTGCTTAATTTAGCTCGTTATCACTTTTAGATGGTGTGCGCGTGTGGGCCATCTAAGCTGATGTAAAGTTGTAGGTCATTAGACTGATTTTAAAAAAGGATCTGCATTGCAGATCCTTTTTTATACCCTAAATTTGCTGTCGAGACCGATGATAAAAACTTTTTGCAGGGATGCAATGGATGGTCTGCGGCTATTGAACTTGAATTAAATTCATGCGAAATGATGATGAGCGATGTAGCATTAAGTGGTGAGAATTGATGAAACACGCAGCAATAAAAAGGCAGGGACAAGTCCCTGCCTTTTAGATCATTGGCCTCACCAAACGTTATTTTGTTGGTGAAATGGCTGAAGCGTGCATCCCTTTTGGACCGGCTTCTACTTCAAATTGAACGGGTTGGCCTGCTTTTAGAGTTCGATAGCCTTCCATTTCAATGGTAGAATAGTGTGCAAAAACGTCCTCACCACCTTGATCAGGGCAAATAAACCCGAATCCTTTGGCGTTGTTGAACCATTTAACAGTTCCGCTTGCCATACTTCCACTTCCTTCTGTTGTCTACTTACCAGTAAGATAGTAAAACCTGTATAGACGGGTATTCGTTCACCGTCTGCACAACAGAATGTAAGGAGTAAATGCGGAAGTCAAGCTAAAATTAACAAAGGGGTAACAACTGATTAATTTGAACGGATCAATTGGAAGAGGCCAACACGAGAGGCTAGTATTAAAAAATGGCAAAGATAGGAAATATTGAACACGTTGAAGAACGTGTCGAATCAGAGTTAATGCCGCCTTCGATGTATAAGGTGGTACTCAATAATGATGATTACACCCCAATGGATTTTGTGATTGAAGTTTTGCAGGTTTTCTTTCGCAAGAACGAGCAGGAAGCGACCGATATCATGTTGACGATCCATCACCAAGGAAAAGGGATTTGCGGTATTTTCCCGTTTGGGATTGCAGAAACTAAGGTGATACAAGTAAATCAATTTGCAAGACAAAACCAACATCCGTTACTGTGTTCGTTAGAGAAAGCATAAAATCGCTTTACTCTGTAGTCTGTTGTTAATTTTGGGGGTGCTTATGCTGAACAAAGATCTGGAAGTCACCTTAAATCTGGCGTTTCAGCAAGCCAGAGACGCGCGTCACGAGTATATGACAGTGGAACATCTGTTATTAGCTCTGATCGACAATCCTGCGGCTCAAGAAGCGTTAATCGCCTGTGGAGCGAATCTAGATAAACTCAGAGATGAAGTGGCAAGCTTTATCCAACAAACAACCCCAATCATTGCCGATATTGATGATGACAAAGAAACTCAGCCGACGCTTGGGTTCCAGCGAGTGCTGCAACGGGCAGTATTCCATGTGCAGTCATCGGGTCGCAATGAAGTGAACGGCGCTAACGTGTTAGTCGCCATTTTCAGTGAGCAAGAATCCCAAGCCGTGTATTTACTGCGCCGCTGCGATATTAGTCGCTTAGACGTAGTGAATTTTATTTCCCATGGTTTCGCCAAAAATGATGATGCTGAGTCACATCAAGATCAAGAACGTGTCGAAGATCAGGGCGAAGGCAGCGAAGAGCGCAGTATGTTGTCGCAATTTGCGTCCAACTTAAACCAACTTGCAAAGCAAGGGATCATTGACCCACTGATTGGTCGCGACCAAGAAATTGAGCGCGCGATTCAAACCCTGTGCCGTCGCCGTAAAAATAATCCACTGTTAGTGGGTGAGGCGGGTGTAGGTAAAACGGCGATAGCTGAAGGATTGGCGTATCGCATCGTCAATAAACAAGTGCCCGATGTAATGCTTGAAGCGACAGTGTATTCCTTAGATTTAGGTTCACTGCTGGCGGGAACTAAGTATCGCGGCGACTTTGAAAAACGCTTTAAGAACCTGCTAAAAGAACTTGCGGCGGATAAGCATGCCATCCTATTCATCGATGAGATCCACACCATTATCGGTGCGGGCGCGGCCTCCGGCGGCGTAATGGATGCCTCTAATCTGTTGAAACCTTTGCTATCTAGCGGTAATTTGCGCTGCATGGGCTCGACGACTTTCCAAGAATATCAAAGTATTTTTGAGAAAGACCGTGCGCTGGCACGTCGTTTCCAAAAGGTAGATATCAATGAGCCTTCAGTGGAAGAAACCACTAAGATTTTGATGGGGCTTAAGTCTAAATACGAAGAATATCATGGTGTTCGTTATACTCAGGCCGCGATCAGCAGCGCTGCAGTATTATCGGCCAAGCACATTAATGACAGGCATTTACCCGATAAAGCTATCGATGTTATCGATGAAGCGGGGGCTCGTATGGTGATGTTGCCTATGAGCAAACGTAAAAAGACCATAGGCCAGGCCGAGATTGAGTCGATTGTGGCGAAAATGGCACGTATCCCTGAGAAGTCGGTATCCGCTACTGATAAGGACTTACTGCGTAACCTTGAGCGTAACCTTAAGATGGTGGTCTTTGGCCAAGATAAGGCCATTGAGAGTCTGAGTTCGGCCATTCGCTTATCGCGCAGTGGCTTAGGTGCTGACAGAAAACCTGTGGGGAGCTTCTTATTCGCCGGTCCAACCGGTGTGGGTAAAACCGAAGTCACTAACCAACTGGCCAACTGCTTGGGGATGAAACTGGTGCGCTTTGACATGTCTGAGTACATGGAAAGCCATACAGTGTCACGCCTGATTGGTGCGCCTCCTGGTTATGTGGGTTATGACCAAGGTGGCTTGCTCACGGATGCTGTGATTAAAAATCCGCACTGTGTCGTGCTATTGGATGAAATAGAGAAGGCTCACCGTGATGTCTATAACCTGCTGTTGCAGGTGATGGATCATGGTACTTTGACCGATAATAATGGTCGTAAGGCTGACTTCAGACATGTGACTTTGGTGATGACCACTAACGCGGGTGTACAGGAGACTATTCGTAAGTCTATTGGCTTTACCCAGCAAGATCACACCCAAGATGCATTATCTGAAATTAATCGAGTATTTTCGCCAGAATTTCGAAATCGTCTCGATTCCATCATTTGGTTCAATCATTTGGACATGACGATTATCGCCAAAGTGGTCGATAAATTCTTGGTGGAATTGCAGGCTCAGTTGGATGCAAAACACGTTACTTTGGAAGTCAGCGACGAAGCCAGAACCTTATTGGCCGAGAAAGGCTACGATAAGAACATGGGTGCACGTCCAATGGCTCGGGTCGTGACCGAATTGATCAAACGTCCATTGGCAGACGAGATCTTATTTGGTGTCTTAGAGTCAGGCGGTGTTGCGTATGTGGATGTGAAGGAGGGCGAGATTGTCATTCGTACCGAACGTCACGAAAAAGCCACAACAAAAGCTTAATGCTTGATTATCAGTTAGTTTTAGACATAAAAATGGCTGCAATTGCAGCCATTTTTTTCATCTTTCGCAAACAAAAAAACCCGGCCTTGCCGGGTTTTTAAATCTAAGAGGCTATATCAGCGTGCGCGGAAGACAATGCGACCTTTGGTCAGATCATAAGGAGTCAGCTGGACGGTAACTTTATCGCCAGTGAGGATCCGGATGTAGTTTTTACGCATTTTGCCTGAAATGTGGGCTATCACCACATGACCATTTTCAAGCTCTACACGAAACATTGTGTTTGGCAAGGTTTCAAGGATAGTGCCTTGCATTTCAATGTTGTCTTCTTTCGCCATTAATTAATTATCCCATTAGCCTTCGAATATAAAAAACGGGCGTATCATGCCCCAAATTCCCCCCGCTGTAAAGGGGAAGTACTTAGCAAACTTGGGAATACTCCCAGCCCGTCGGTGTCAGAATTTGATAAGGGCGATACAAACGCTTGTAAGACATCTTACGGTTTTCATCTATTTGATATCCGAGATAAACAAATTCTTTATTCATGAGTTTCGCCAGTCGACACTGAATTAAAATTAACAGTGCGCCGAGGGAGCGATGTTCTTCGTCGGGGTCAAAATAGCTGTAAATTGCCGAAAGACTATTGGGCAAACTATCAGTGACCGCAACTGCCAATAATTTATTTCCATCATAGACTTCGATAAATGTTGGCGGTAACCAATGGCAAAAAAGAAAGTGATTATATTGATCTTCACTCGGGGGAAACATGGGGCCGTCAAAATGTCGCCCACGAATGTAATGTTCATATAGCGTATATTGCTCGGCGGTTTGCTCCGATGTTATTCGCCAGGTCAGATCTTGGTTTTTTGCTAAAGTGCGTTTTTGGCGTTTCGATGGGACAAATTCATGCGTTGGTACACGGATTGGTTGGCATGCACTGCATCTAGGGCAACGTGGTTTGTAGATAGAGCTACCACTGCGGCGAAAACCCACTGCGAGCAAACGCTCAAATAAAATGGGATCGAGCGTATCTTCTTGGATGACGAGTAGCTGCTCCTGCTGGCCATCAAGGTAGCTGCAGGGAAATATTTGACTGATACCGATAGCGATCGATGCTTTACTCGAGTTCAAGGATGACCTCTTTAGTGGCCCAAGTATTTGGGTCCACGGGATTGTTTCTCAGTTCGCTCAGTAACGTTATAAAATCAATGCGTTTAATAGCTTTAGCTCCCAAACTTTCTAGGTGGGGATTCATCACTTGTGCGTCGATGAGTTTGAATCCCATCTTGAGTAAATGTTGTTGCAGTGCTGCAACGGCGGCCTTGGACGCATTGGTTTTACGGTGAAACATGGATTCGCCGCAAAATACTTGGCCGATCGCTAAGCCGTAAAGCCCACCGATTAAACGTTCACCTTCCCACACTTCAATGGAGTGGGCATGACCTGTGTGATGCAATTCGCGATAGGCCATTTGAATTTCTTGGGTGATCCAAGTGCCGCTCTGTTTTTCTCTTGGCTGCGCGCATCCAGCCATCACATCGGTGAAAGCGTGATTGATTGTGATCCGCCAAGGTTGTTTTTTTAAGTATTTACGCAGGCTGGTGCTGATGTGAATTTCACCTGGAATAAACACGGCGCGGGGATCCGGTGACCACCATAGGATGGGATCGTCAGAATTAAACCAAGGAAAAATACCGTTGTAGTAAGCAGAGAGTAAACGTTCAGGACGTAAGTCGCCGCCGATAGCCAATAAACCATTAGGATCGGTTAAGGCGTGCTCGGGCGAAGGAAAAGCGTCAAATTCGTGATTCAGGAAAGACAGTGACTTCACAATTGAGTATGATTTAGTTATAGACCTTATTATTAAGTTAGCGGAAATTCAGATATGTGGAAACCTACTCTAGCAAGCTTTATGTTTATTTTTGCTTTTATCATCAGTCCCGCTAATGCTGGCTATGATCGCAATCAAGCCGTGCCAGTTGAGAAAGTACTCTATGGCGATATCACTTCGGTACGTAATATCACCGAAACCCAGTTAATTGAAGACCGTAATCAAGGTTGGAAAACCTTCGGCGGCGCCTTAGCGGGTGGGGTGATTGGTAATCAGTTTGGTGGCGGTTCGGGTCGAGATGTGGCGACGATTTTAGGTGCCTTGATTGGTGGGGGGATCGGTAACCGTTATGGCAGCGGTACTAGCGTGCAATCGTTTAAGCTGGTGGAACTGATGATCAATCAAGAAGATGGCACTCAGGTCATGGTGATCCAAGATTACGATGCTGGCATGACGTTTAACGCGGGTGACAGAGTTCGAGTGGTGTACCTGCAAGGTGGCGTGCGTGTTGATATCGCGATGTAAGCGATTGTCTCATCTTGAATAAGTGCTCATCTTCAGTAAATGGTCATCTAGAGTAACGGACGGTAATGCAATGACACGGACAGAACTAAGCCAATATTTAGCCGATTTTTTACATGTGTCGGCCTTTAAGGATTACGCACCCAATGGGCTGCAGGTAGAAGGCAAGGATGAGATCCGCACCTTAGTCACGGGCGTGACAGCGTGTCAGGCCTTGATCGATGAAGCGATTCGATTAAACGCCGATGCGATATTGGTTCATCACGGCTTTTTTTGGAAGAATGAGCCTGAAGTGATCACAGGCATGAAACAACGCCGAATTAAGGCGCTGCTCAAGCATGATATTAGCTTGTTTGGGTATCATTTACCCTTAGATGCCCACCCAATGCTCGGTAATAACGCGACTTTGGGGAGACAGCTTGGGATCGTCGACGCAGAAGCCATCGAAGAGGTGGCTCAGGGGCTACTGTGGCGTGGAAAACTTGATCTTGCAGTCAGTGCTAGCGAATTTTCTCACACTCTTGAGAATGCGTTAGGCAGAGCCCCACTGCACATTGGTGATCGCGATGCTAAGATCCAACATGTAGCTTGGTGTACTGGTGGCGCACAGGATTATATCGATGTTGCGGCGAGTTTAGGTGTGGATGCGTTTATCAGTGGTGAAGTGTCCGAGCGAACGTTCCATAGTGCGGTAGAGCAGGGCATACATTATTTTGCGGCGGGGCACCATGCGACAGAACGTTTTGGCATTCAAGCCTTAGGCCGTCACCTCGCCCGCGAGTTTGATCTCGTGCACCATTTTGTGGATATCACCAATCCGGTCTAATCCATTCATAAAGCGGCTTATGATGACCATCTAACTGTTTTATTCCTAAACGAAAGGCGAGCATGGCTCGCCTTTTTTATTGTGGTTTATTATTACTTATAGTCACTCAAATCCGTTTCTCTAGCGTTTGTGCAATCAGCTCTTAGCCTTTAGCTGCTAGATCAGCCCAAAAGTGGACAATACAAAGATGCCTAAGGTGCACGTGATCAGCGAGCAGACTGTGGTTAGCGTAATAATATTGGCCGCAAGGGGCGCATTGCCACCCATGGCGCGCGCCATCACATAGCTTGCGGCTGCGGTGGGCGCAGAACTCATTAAAAAGACCATTGCTAACTCAATCCCTCGATAACCCAACAGCAAGGCCCCAATCGAGATAAAAAGCGGGGCAAAGATCAGTTTCAATGCGGTCGAGAACCAAGTTGAATGCTTTTCATGTTTGAGTGAACCAATATCGAGCGAACCGCCAGTGCACAGTAGCGCTAGTGGGAGGGTCATATTGGCAAAGTATTGGCCCGCATCGAGCACCATTTTCGGTATTGGAATAGCAAGCAAATAGAACAACATGCCTGCCATAATGGCAATGATCAACGGGTTTTTGGTGATGGTCTTGATGATCACGCCAAATGCACGTTGGCTGGATTCTTCACCTTTAGGGCTTAGGCAAATAACCGCTTGAATGTTATACAGCAGCGTCATCGAGGCAACATAGACCGCGGCTAAGGCAACACCAGAACTCCCATAGGCGTTGGAAACGTAAGCTAAGCCGATAATGGCGGTATTGGCTCTAAATCCCCCTTGAATGATCACACCTTGGTCTTTGTGCTTGGGAAATAGCCGCCCAGTTGCATAGGTGGAGAGTATAAAAAACAGGAAATTGGCCACTAAACCATAGCCAATCAAGGGCGCACTGGAGGCGAGATCGTGATTGGAGCTAATAATGCTAAGGAACAGCAAGGCTGGCAGCGTCACGTTAAAGACTAATTTTGATGCAACATCAATAAAGTTTTCATTGATGATTTGGGTGCGTTTTAGGATCACACCGAGTGCTAACATCAAACAGATTGGACCCGTAATCGAGGCAGAAAACAGCAACTGCTCAACGATATTTCCCATAACGACTCCTCGAATTATTCATTTAGCACTGCGTCGATTTTAGACTTGTCACTGATATGAATGTCACATTGCCGTGAATATCTTGTCGATAGAAATACGAGTTTTAACTCGGTCTCTTAAACCACTCAGTTAAAATTAAATGGCTTAAACTCAGTCTTTTAAAAGACTGCGTGACACTTGCGACCACGAATCGGCTCAAACAATCGATACCAACAAATAAGGCCACATAAAATGCGGCCTTATTGATTTTTCGAGCGTTATCTAGCGCAGATTACTTAACCCGCATGCCAGGCTGTGCGCCTTCATGGGGTTCTAAAATCCACAGATCGCTGCTACCAGGGCCAGCGGCCAAAACCATGCCTTCTGACATGCCAAAACGCATCTTACGTGGTGCTAAGTTAGCCACCATCACAGTTAGTTTGCCTTCAAGGTCTTCTGGCGAATAGGCCGATTTGATCCCAGCAAACACTTGGCGTGTTTCGCCACCTATGTCGAGCTGCAACTTCAGTAACTTGTCTGCGTCAGCAACATGCTCGGCTTTCACGATACGAGCGATACGCAGGTCGATTTTCGCAAAATCATCAAAGTTGATGGTTTCACTGATAGGATCGTTAACCAGAGGCTCACTGCTGACATTAGATGATTCAACCGTTTTTTCAGGCGCAGCCGTCTTTGGTGCATCGGCCGTGACTTGCAGGTTATCCTTGGAGTCGGCAACCATAGCATTGACTTTATCCAGCTCAACACGTTGCATCATGGCTTTGAATGGCGCGATTTCATGACCCGCTAAATCTTGGTTCAATGCACTCCAAGTGAGCGGTAGTTGGAAAAAGGCTTCCACATCTTGGGCTAAACGTGGCAATACAGGTTTGAGATACGTCACTAGAATACGGAATAGATTCAAGGCATTTGAACACACTTGATGGGCCGCTTCCTGTTGATCATCGTGTTTTACCATTTGCCAAGGCGCAGCATCGGCTACAAAACCGTTAGCAATATCCGCCAGTGCCATGATTTCGCGCATTGCTTTGCCGTATTCGCGCGACTCGTAAAATTCGGCAATCACCTCTTGCTTGGCTAGAAACGCCTCAGTCAGTGTGGTGTCGTTAATTTTCGCTAGCTTGCCATCGAAACGTTTAGTGATAAAACCTGCGGTGCGCGAGGCTAAGTTCACTAGCTTACCGACTAAGTCTGAATTCACGCGCTGGGCGAAATCTTCGAGATTTAAATCTAAATCGTCGATACGGCTGCTGAGTTTGGCGGCGTAGTAGTAACGTAAATATTCAGGATCTAAATGATCTAAATAAGTTCGCGCCTTGATGAAAGTGCCTTTGGATTTTGACATCTTAGCGCCGTTGACCGTCACATAGCCGTGGGCATAGACGCTGTTTGGCTGGCGGTAACCTGAGCCGTGTAACATGGCAGGCCAAAACAGACTGTGGAAGTAGACTATGTCTTTACCGATGAAGTGATACACCTCGGCGGTTGAATCTTTGCCCCAGAATTCCTCAAAGCTCAGCTCAGGGCGTTTGTCACAGAGGTTTTTGAACGAACCCATATAACCGATAGGCGCATCTAGCCAAACGTAGAAATACTTGCCTGGCGCATCGGGAATTTCGAAACCAAAATACGGTGCATCACGGGTGATATCCCATTGCTGCAATCCTTGCTCGAACCATTCGTCGAGTTTATTGGCCATTTCGACTTGCAGGGCACCAGAGCGAGTCCACTCTTTTAGCATGCCTTCGAAGGCGGGCAGGTCGAAGAAAAAGTGCTCAGTGTCTTTCATCACTGGTGTCGCACCCGATACCGCTGATTTTGGATTGATGAGCTCAGTTGGGCTGTAAGTCGCGCCGCAGGCATCACAGTTATCGCCGTATTGATCCGGTGACTTACACTTAGGACAAGTGCCTTTTACGAAGCGGTCTGGCAGGAACATGGATTTCTCAGGATCGAACAGCTGAGAAATACTCTTGCTCTTGATATAGCCATTCGCACGTAGCTTGAGATAAATATCACTTGCCAGTACGCGGTTTTCATCGCTGTGGGTGCTGTGATAGTTATCGAAGGCGATATTGAAATCGGCAAAATCCTGCTGATGTTCTTTGTTCACTTGGGCAATCATGTCTTCTGGCGCTATGCCTAATTGCTGTGCTTTAAGCATGATTGGCGTGCCATGGGCGTCATCGGCACAAATATAGTGGCACTCATGTCCACGAAGCTTTTGATAACGCGACCAGATATCTGTCTGTATGTATTCCAGCATGTGACCTAAATGTATCGGTCCGTTTGCATAGGGAAGTGCGCTGGTCACGAGAATTTTACGTTGTGAAGTTGCCATCTTGTCTCAAATATCGTGGTGGGCCAAAAATATTGGTAGAGATACTAACCGATTACAGGATGATTTTCATCAAAACCTGAGCCAATTGAGCTAAATCTGCGCTAATGTTTTCTGCATTATCTGGTACACTTGGGCAAATTTATTGGTGGGGGTAATTCTTTTGTCTTCAACTCAAACTGATTATCGTCTGAATGACGATCTTCTCGGGCCAGTTCTGGCTATTCTCGATTCATTTGTTGACCCGTATCTCGCGAAAGGGTTAGTGAGCGCAGGATGCGTAAATAAGCTGGCATTGGAAGGTAAGCGTTTGCAGCTTGGCTTAGTCTATCCATACCCTTGTATGACTCAGTATCGCGACACTGTCATGGCGCTGACGAATAAGTTAGCGGTGCTCGATGCTATTGATGAAGTCGAGTGTGAAATCGATTTTCAACCTAAAGCCTACTCAGCGTTATCTTCTATTGCGCCGATTGCCAATGTGAAGCAAGTGATTGCCGTAGCCTCAGGTAAGGGCGGCGTGGGTAAGTCAACCACAGCGGTGAACTTAGCTTTGGCATTAGCGGCCGAAGGTGCGCAGGTGGGTATTCTCGATGCCGATATTTACGGCCCGTCAGTGCCTATGATGTTAGGTATCCCTAATTTCAGACCGCTTTCCCCCGATGGCAAACATATGACAGCCGCCAGTGCCCATGGTATTGCCGCGCAGTCGATTGGTTTTATGCTCAGTGGTGATGAAGCTGCCGTGTGGCGTGGCCCAATGGCCGCGGGCGCGTTGGCCCAGTTACTGAATGAAACACAATGGCCAGAACTGGATTATTTAGTCGTTGATATGCCACCAGGCACAGGGGATATTCAGCTCACGTTATCGCAAAAAGTCCCTGTGAGCGGCGCTGTTATCGTGACTACACCGCAGGATATCGCGCTGGCCGATGCCAAGAAGGGCATCAATATGTTCCAGAAAGTGAACATTCCTGTGCTGGGTATTGTCGAGAACATGAGTTTCCATTTATGTCCTGAGTGTGGTCATAAAGAACATCCATTTGGAACTCACGGCGGCAGTAAAATCGCTGAACGCTATCAAGTTCCACTGTTAGGCGCTTTGCCGCTGCACATTAATATCCGTGAAGCCATGGATAATGGTGCGCCGACCGTCGTTGCCGAACCTGACAGTGAAGTCGCAGCTCTTTATCGGGAAATTGCCCGTAAAGTGGGCGCAGAACTGGCTTTAAAGCAAAGCCAGAAAACAGTTTCTATTAGTGTTTCAGATGACGAGTAAGGTTTAAGGGTATGAATTCTCAGCAGTGTGTCATTATTGCAATTGCTGGCGCGTCAGCATCGGGCAAAAGTTTAATTGCCAAAACGATTTTTGACGAATTGCGCCGCGATTTAGGCACAGATCAAATTGGGGTAATTAATGAAGACGCGTACTATCGCGATCAGAGTCATTTATCCATGGATGAACGGGTATTAACGAATTACGATCATCCAAAAGCGCTGGACCATCAACTGCTGTGCACGCATTTACAGTTGCTCAAGTCTGGCGAAGCTGTTGATATCCCTTGTTATAGCTATACAGAACATACACGCACTGCAGAAACCTTAAAGATGACACCGAAAAAAGTGATCATTTTAGAAGGTATCTTATTGCTGACCGATCCTAAGTTACGTGCCCTGATGGACGCGAGTGTGTTTATGGACACGCCGCTGGACATTTGTTTCCTACGTCGCTTAACTCGTGATGTGGCCGAGCGGGGCCGTACTATGGAGTCTGTGATTTCACAGTACAAGAAAACCGTGCGTCCTATGTTCTTACAGTTTATCGAACCCTCAAAACAATACGCCGATATTATCGTTCCCCGTGGCGGCAAAAATCGTATTGCGACCGATATTTTAAAGACTCGTATCCAACATTTACTGGCAAAATAACGACATAAAAACTCAAGGAGTAATAGGCAAGATGCGCTTAACCGATATCGAAATTGAACAGGCCCTTGATAACGGCACTATCGTAATAGAACCTCGCCCAGGCATAGAAGCTATTTCAGGCGTCAGTGTTGATGTGCGCTTAGGTGGACAGTTTCGCGTCTTTAAAGATCATACCGCGCCTTTTATCGACTTGAGTGGTCCAAGTGCTGAGATGCAAGTTGCGCTTGATCGGGTGATGAGTGAGATTATCGAAATCCCCGATGGCGAAGCATTTTTCTTGCATCCTGGTGAATTGGCTTTGGCTGTGACTTACGAGAGCGTAACTTTACCTGCTGATATCGTCGGTTGGCTTGATGGCCGTTCGTCTCTAGCGCGTTTAGGGCTGATGGTACACGTAACGGCGCACCGTATCGATCCGGGTTGGCAGGGTAAAATTGTGCTCGAGTTTTATAACAGCGGTAAGTTGCCTTTAGCTTTGCGTCCACGCATGACTATAGGTGCGCTTAACTTTGAACGCTTAAATCATGCGGTTGCACGTCCTTATAACACCCGTAAGAGTGCCAAGTACAAAGATCAGCAAGAAGCGGTGGCTAGCCGTATCAGTCAGGACTAACACGCGTGTTCTGGGTGAATGGCGCATCGCAGGCAAGTGTCGACCCTTCTGATCGAGGGCTTGCCTACGGTGATGGTCTGTTTGCAACGATGCGAACGGACGCTGAGGGGATTATGTTTTTTGAAGCCCATCAAGCCCGTTTAACCGCAGGCGCCGCAAGGCTTGGATTTCAATGGCAAATGAGTGAAGCATTGCAACAGCAACTGAATACCTTAGCCATTGAATATCCTCATCATTGCATTAAGTTAATCGTTTCCCGTGGTGCTGGTGGCCGTGGCTATACACCGCCAGAAACGGTTAATCCTACCGAAATCGTCTCAGTTCATACTATCCCCGGCCATTATGCTCAGTGGCAGCAACAGGGTATTAGCCTTAAAACTTCGTCGGTACGATTGGGTTTGCAGCCGATGTTGGCAGGGATGAAGCATTTAAATCGACTCGAACAAGTTTTGATTAAATCACACTCTTTACCGCAGGGATTTGATGACTGGTTAGTCAAAGATATCGAGGAGAATGTGATTGAATCTTCGATGGCGAATGTGTTTTTTATCAAAGATAATCGCATTATCACGCCTTCATTAGCCCTGTGTGGCGTGGCGGGTGTGATGCGCGAACAGATAATGTTGGCCTTGCTTGAACAGAACATGAATATCGAATGTTTGCCCGTTGGCGCCGAGCGTTTAATCGAATTTGACTCAGCGTTTATCACTAACAGCGTTTTAGGGATTGTGGATGTACTGGCGATAGACTCGCTCAAGTTCACCCGTGCTCCGATTACCGCGCAACTTAGACAGACACTTTCACTCACTCTATGAAAAAAATCATTATTATCGCCAGTTCAACCCTGTTGACCTTGCTAACCTTAGTCTGTTTGGGTGCCTTTTGGGGCTATCAAACAGTTGTCGAATACAGTCAAACGCCGCTGAGTCTCAGCGAGCCTAAAGAGTTGAAGGTTGAACGTGGCACCAGTGTAAATCAACTGGCGCAGCAACTTGCCGATGACGGCGTTATTCAAGATACGTGGAAACTCAAGTGGCTACTTAAGTTTCGTCCTGAGCTTGCCAAAATTCGCACGGGACTTTATGAAATATCACCTTCACAAACGATTACTGATTTACTCAATGATTTGATTGCCGGCAAAGTAAAAACCTTCAGTTTGACCTTAGTTGAAGGTAAAACTATTGTGGAATGGGAACAACAACTTACCAGTGCTCCACATTTACAAATGTCACCAGAAGCATTTGCAGCAGTATTGATGACACAAGGCGATGATTCTGGTTTGCCTGAGGGGAAATTCTTCCCCGACACTTATCATTATACCGCCGAGGCGGATGCTAAAGTCATGCTGACTCAAAGCTATAAAATGATGGAGCAGGAGCTTGCCAAAGCGTGGGCGGAACGGGCGCCTAATTTACCGTTAAAATCGCCCTATGAAATGCTGATTTTGGCATCGATAGTTGAAAAGGAAACCGGCCAAGCCCATGAGCGTGAGCAAATCGCCGGTGTATTTGTTAATCGTCTTAACCTAGGTATGCGTCTGCAAACCGATCCGACGGTTATTTACGGTATGGGCGATCGCTATAAGGGCAATATCACCCGCAAAGATTTAGTCGAAGAGACGCCTTTTAATACTTATCGCATCTTTGGATTGCCGCCAACGCCGATAGCTGCACCGAGTAAAGCCTCATTGATGGCCGTGTCTAAGCCCGCCAGTGTGAGTTACCTTTATTTTGTATCGCGCAACGATGGCACCCATGTGTTTTCAACCACGCTTGAAGAACACAATCACGCCGTAGACGTCTATCAGCGTAAGATAAAACCAGCGACGCCAGAAAAATCACCAAAGTAAAAATGCAGAGAAAGAAAATCCAATGTCAGTTTTTGCAAAATTTATCGTTATTGAAGGTTTAGAAGGCGCAGGTAAGTCGAGTGCGATTAACCTTATTCGCGACTTTATTGAAAAACATACGGGTAAAGCGCCGATTTGCACCCGCGAACCGGGCGGTACACCATTGGCCGAACGTATCCGTGATTTAGTTAAGATTGCTGATGCGAATGATCCCCTGTGTGATGAGGCCGAGTGTTTACTCATTTATGCTGCCAGAGCTCAGTTAGTTGCTAATGTCATAAAGCCCGCGCTTGCGCAAGGACAATGGGTATTGGGTGATAGACACAATCTATCGTCATTAGCTTATCAAGGTGGTGGCAGAGGGTTAATGCCGTTAGTGGAAGCGGTGAGCACTGCAACACTAAAGGGATTTAAACCCGATCTTACTTTGTACTTAGATTTAGATCCTAAGCTTGGGCTTACCCGTGCAGCTAAACGTGGTGAACTTGATAGAATTGAGCAACAAGCGATTGATTTCTTTGAGCGCGCACGCGCTACGTATCTCAAACTTGCCAGCGAAGATGACAGTATTGTGGTTATAGACGCGAGCCAAACTATGGCCGAAGTGCACAAAGATATCTTAGCTGTGCTTCAGGCGATGGTATGGTAGCCGAGTCCGGATTTACGGCTGAGCAATTACCTTGGCTCGAAGGGCCAAGACAGGCATTTTTAGCTCAATTAGCGCGTCAAAAAATACCTCACGCACAACTCGTTGGCATTGATTCAGCCTATGGCGGTGAGTTGCTGAGTGTGTTTATGGCGCGCGCGGCTATGTGTGTGCAGCCAACGCCTGTGGGAGCGTGCGGTTTTTGTAAGTCTTGTCAGCTCTATGATGCGGGCAATCATCCTGATTTTTATCATATCGCCGCCGATGGCAATCAAATTAAAGTCGATCAAATTCGTGAGCTGTGTACGCGTCTGACGGCCACTGCACAGCAAAGTGGCAGGCGTGTAGCGATTATCCACCACAGCGAGCGTCTTAACTCCGCTGCCGCGAACGCACTCCTTAAAACCCTTGAGGAGCCTGGTAAAGACACCTTACTGATTTTGCAGTCGGATACGCCTGCACGTTTGATGGCGACGGTTAGCAGTCGTTGTCAACGCATTCCTTTTGTCGTTCCGAGTCGAGAGGTCATCAAAAACTGGCTTGCCCAGCGATGTGGTATTCAAGAGGATGTAACTTGGTGTTTGAGTGTGGTGGGTGGGCCGTTAAAGTTGGCTGAGAGCTTGCGGTCTGAGGGTAGCCAACAGAGTCGGTATCAATCTTTGCTACAATTTCGCAAAGATTGGGCACAAAGTTTGTCGTCTGGTCATCTGTGTGCTAGTTTGTTAATAATAAGTGAACAACAAATAATTGATGTTCTTAAGGTTTTGTACCTACTTATACGACAGGTTTTACTGAAAAATAGCCATCAAGATGCGTTTGTTCATGCGCAGCTCGGGAATTTGGCGGCTAAGATCATGGGAATGTGTCATAGCTTAAGCACAATGCCGAGCGTCAATTATCTGGCCCTGTGTCAAAGTTATGTCTTAGAATATAGAGAGATAACAAATAAGTAATATGCCATGGTAGATCTCGTCGTTAATTTTGATACCTTACATCAGTTATATCGTGCCTATATGCCTTTTATTAAGCCGGCAGGATTATTTATTGCGACCAGTGAAAGTCATTATCTTGGCCAACCGCTGACGATTGCGTATCGTTTACCCGGCGCAACCCTCACTAATGAATTTCGTGGTGTTGTGGTGTGGATTAATCCCTTAGGAGCGTCGGGTGGCCGCCCTGTGGGGATTGGCATTAAAATTATTTCTGAGCCAGATAGCCATAAACACCATATCGAAAAGTTACTGTCCCGCGAACTCGCCTCCGGCGATCTAACCTGCACTATGTAGCTTAGCCTGCATTATTGATCTGGTTTAAACGTTTGTTCACTGCCTAAACTGGCTATTTACTTCTGTTGAATTTGACCTCGATCTCTTGGCTGGGTATCCTTGTCGTCCTTTGTTACTCTGCTTGGAAATCCTTGTGCTTATTGATTCACACTGCCATCTCGATCGCCTCAAAGCGGCGCCTGATCAACAAACCTTAGAACAGATTCTTGCTAATGCTAAAGCCCGTGGCGTGGACTATATGTTGTGCGTGAATGTACGCCAGCAAGGATTTGAATCGATGCGAGATAAAGTTGCAGCCTTCGAACAGGTATTTTTGTCATCAGGTGTGCATCCATTAGACGTTAAAGAAGGCCTCGATGTTGAGCAAATCCGCCGCTTTGCCACCGATCCTAAAGTGGTCGCGATTGGTGAAACGGGGTTAGATTATTTTTATGCCGACGACACTAAGCTGTTGCAACAGCAATGTTTTGAGCAGCAGATTGCCCTTGCGGTAGAAGTGAATAAACCTTTAATTGTCCATACCCGTGATGCACGTGAAGATACGATCAATATGCTTAAGCAGGGCAACGCGGATAACGTTGGCGGCGTGCTGCATTGCTTTACCGAGAACTGGGAGATGGCGAAAGCGGCGATTGATCTCGGCTTTTATATTTCGGTTTCAGGCATAGTCACTTTTAAAAATGCGGGTGATCTGCGAACCGTTATTCGCAAAGTGCCTCAGGATCGTCTGCTAGTTGAAACTGATTCGCCTTATTTGGCGCCGATCCCACACCGTGGACAAGAGAATCAGCCTGCCTATGTGCGTGATGTGGCTGAGTTTGTGGCAGAGCTTAGAGGTGAGCGTTATGAAGATCTTGCTGAATACACCAGCAATAACTTCTTTAATTTATTCAAAGATGCAGCGCGTTTAGTTGGCCGTTAGCAGCAAGTGCTTTGAATCACTTTATGCGATTGCGTGATTGTTAGCGTACAGGCATAAAAAAGGCCCAAAACGATTAAAGCTGTTTGGGCCTAGGGGAATGGCTCATTGAAGAGCCGTGCGCTACAGGTGAAAGCGCCATGCAGTGCGCTTTACAATAGACTCAGTGTAGTCGAGCTTTTGTCTTATAGTCGCGCTCACTTTCCCCCTTTTTTAGGTTATTTATCGCTAAAAAACAGCGAAATTATAACGATTTCGTCTGTTCTGGTAGCAGTAACACTTTATCTTTCACTAAGTCTCTGGGTAGGTTGTTTTTTAACTTATTGCCTAAATGTTTCGCCATCCCTAATGGTGCACCGCCATAACAGACGATCACTTCACCTTGAGCTTTCACTGCGGTGTTTAGGGCAATATCTCGCCCCATCAAATACTCTTTCGCTTCAACATCGCTCACATCGACCGTTTTTGCGGTTGGGCTGAGCTGTTTTCCTGCTAATGCAATAATCGCTTCATGGCGGACTTTAAAGCCGTGTTTACTGTTATCGGCGAGTTTAATGCCAATACGCTGAAAGCGCATACGGCCGATAAAAGCGTTGAATTCATGCGGGAATAGCCAGAATTCATCATCGCGAACCATGATGAGTTCGTCCGGTAAGCTGATGCCTAAATCCTGCTGAAAATAGTCTTTGATCCCTTGGGCTTGTTTCGCTGATGCGGGCGTGAAGGGGAAGTTTTTCTGCAGTTTAGGCTCAGGCTGTAAACGCGGCACTGAGGCGGTTTTTGTCAATTTAGCGACAAAGAAACCTTCACTGTCGTAAATCTGTGGCCAGACATGTAAGAAGCCTTCGGGCGTTGTAGCTCGATCTGCGCCATCAAATAAATCGCTTAAGGATTCAAATTGCACCGCATCGCCGTAGACTTGCTTTAAATACTCGCACACGCCTTGGTTTTCGAGGCGGTTTAAGGTGCAGGTTGAGTAGACCAAACTGCCGCCGGGTTTCAGGGCGAGAAACGCCGATTCGATTAAGGCTTTTTGGGTTTCGCTAATCGCCAGCACATCGTCTAGGCTCCAGTGTTTTAGTGCATCGGCGTCTTTACGCACTGTGCCTTCACCGCCACAGGGCGCATCGATAAGCACGGCATCAAAACTTTCGTACAGGTATTCGCCAAATACACGGCCATCGAAATGAGTGAGGGCGCAGTGGCTCGCACCCATGCGCAGCACATTGGCGTGCAATACTTTCACGCGGCTCGCCGAATACTCATTAGCCACCAATAAGCCTTGGTTTTGCATTAATGCGGCCATTTGAGTGGTTTTTGAACCGGGTGCGGAGGCGAGATCGAGTACGCACTGCCACTTTGCACTAGGCGTAAATAGTGCGGTCGGCGGCAACATAGAGCTGGCTTCTTGAATGTAGAATAGACCCTGAATGTGCTCTAAGGCATTGCCGAGCTGTTCTTCTTCGTCGTAACTGATCCAAAATCCGTCTTCACACCAAGGAATAGGATCGAACGTCCAGCCCTTAGGTTGCATCAAGGTCTTAAAGTCGTCACTGCTGATTTTTAAGGTATTGACCCGAATTGAACGTCTAAGCGGCCTGTCGCAGGCGGCAATAAACTCGTCCATGGATAAATGGGCGGGGAGTTCTTGGGTGATTGTATCGATAAAAATTTGATTTAATTGGACCATTGATTTCATTGAACCATAGGAAAATAGACTGTGTATCAACTGGTGCGAGTATATCATAATCCCTTATTGGGTCTGAGATTTTATCCCGAGCCGCCAAGGTTGCTATTGTGATTTAATGTTTATGCTTTGACGATTTGAGCGATATTGGAATGAGTCGCCATAAAGCTAGCACTCAGTAGCAATGAGCTAATAGAATAAAAACAAATAAAAATAAGGGGATTAGCGTGCTGAATCGTGTGTGGTTGGCTTTTTTTATCACGGCATTGCTTGCAATAGCGGTGCAACTGTTCAATGGGCACATAGAAGTCCTATCGGCTTCGGTCGCCGCATTATTTGCGAGTGCTAAGCTTGCCGCTGAAATTTCCCTTGGGCTGATTGGCGTGCTTTCTCTGTGGATGGGATTGATGCAGGTAGGAGAAAAGGCTGGCGTTGTCGGCGCTATTGCCTTTGTGTTTGAGCCATTACTGCGCCGTTTGATGCCTGAAGTGCCCAAGGGGCATCCGGCCTTTGGCAGTATCACGATGAATTTAACAGCGAATATCTTTGGGTTAGATAATGCCGCCACACCACTTGGTTTAAAGGCGATGCATGATTTGCAGAGTTTAAATCCGCTAAAAACCGTGGCGACCAATGCGCAAATCTTATTTTTAGTACTCAATACTTCCTCTGTGACCTTAGTGCCTGTGACGGTATTTCTTTACCGTGCCCAGCAAGGTGCCGCTGCGCCTGCGGATATTTTCTTGCCGATTTTACTGGCCACTTCAGCATCGACATTGGCGGGTTTGCTGGTTGTGGCGTTAGTGCAGCGAATTTCATTATTAAACTCAGTGGTGCTCGGTTATGGCGCCTTGATGCTCTCAGGGTTAGTGGCGAGTGGTTTTTATCTGATGACTTTAAGTGCTGATGCCATTGGCACAGTGTCGACGGCAATGGGCAATGGTATCTTGCTGTTATTGGTATTTACCTTCGTGATTGTTGCGGGCATTCGCAAGGTGGCGGTTTATGATGAGTTTATTGAAGGGGCGAAGGCGGGTTTTGCCCAATCCATCCAATTGATCCCTTATTTGCTCGCCATGCTATTAGCGATTGGTTTACTGCGTGCATCCGGCGCCTTGGATTATCTGTTGCACTTGATTGCCACTGGTGTGCGGATATTGGGTTTTGATACGCGTTTTGTCGATGCTATGCCGACCGCGCTGATGAAACCTTTTAGTGGCTCAGGCGCCAGAGCCATGATGCTTGAGACAATGGATCACCACGGAGTAGATTCCTTTGCGGGTCGATTAGCGGCGATTTTTCAGGGTAGTACTGAAACCACTTTCTATGTTCTCGCTGTGTATTTTGGTTCTGTGGGTATTCGCCATGGACGCCACGCCTTAGCTTGCGGTTTAACCGCGGACTTTGCGGGGATCAGTGCCGCGATTGCCGTTTGTTATTGGTTCTATGGATAAGGGGGCTAGAGTATTGAGCGACCTAGAATGTCTCAATAACATTGCGAGAAGCTAAAAATAAATCAGGCGCATTATGCGCCTGATTTATTTGTAAGAGCTTTAATATTAGTGCGTTGGTGTAAGTATTTTGATGAACATAATTACTGGGTAGGTGCCCATTGCTGCCATTCGGTTTCGGCTTTGTGTTGCAATCTTAATACTGTGCCAGTCGCTAAACGATTATCCCCTTGAGTCGTGTCCTTAGTCGCCACATTGATGCCGCCAGCGAGTAAGGTTTCCAGCGAGCCCGCTTCGATTTGGGCACCTGAGAAGAGGCCAACATCGACTTTAATCCCTGAGGCATCCCAGAACTGACTGCTTTGATTCACTAAGTGACTGTACTGCGGCTCAATATGGGCTTGCATCAGCACGCTATTGCCCTGTGTCGACAGGCTATAGCCGTCGATTTGACCTACTTTAATCCCACGGAAGAAGATAGGTGTGCCGACTTTCATCGAGCCTAAGGTGTTATCTTCTAAGGTGAATTTTAGCGCATCTTCGGCAACGTTGGCATAGCTGCTGGCAGCGAGGTTGGCAACAAACTGGGTCGCTTTCTGACTGCTTGTACCCGGCAGTACACCGATATAAGGGCCAGTTAACAAGGTATCAGGCGCTTTAATTCCCGCCAGAGAAATTTGTGCATCCACTAAATGATATTCACAGTCACTGCGGCTGAAATGTTCGGCATATTCCCCGTAGAGATATGCGCTAGCTGTGAGTGTATCGAGATCCGCATTGAGCTTCACCTGCGACACTTCACCCACTTGATGACCTTGATAGCGAATCGCTGCCTTGGCCGCCAGTTTGCTTGAGGCGGGTAGGGTGAGGCGAATTGCCTGCGCCTGAGTTAATGCCAGCTGCTTGCTCTCATAGAGTTTTAAGTTAGCTGCATTGCTGGCTTTGTCATTGCTATCAAGCAGTCCCAGACTGATGCTGCCCTTTAATGCCCCTTGTAGCGGGGCAACGGCGACATCAATACCGGCAAGACTGGCACTGATATCCACGGCGTTGTTACGCCAGAATACTTTTGGCTTTTTCAGCAAGGGTTGAAACTGTTTGTCGATAGCGAGCTTGATAGCGAAGTCTTCGGTTTTGCTTTGCCAGTTCACTGAGTCAACTGTACCAATTTGCATTTTTTTATAGTAAATCGGTGAGCCTTGGCTGACATCGGCGCCATCTTGACTGATTAACGTTAAATGCACTTGCTGCTGACGATCATAAAAAGCTGTCGCGGCATCCACAGAGCTAAAGAGGGGCAGAGCGCTGTTAGCAACTAAAGGTGTGTCGCTATGACCTTGGATCAAGCTAACTGCACCTTGAGTGAGTGTTGTAAAATCCCTTGCTTTGACTGAGACCCCGTCTAACGATGCGTTTACCGTTAATGCTGACTCAGGCACAAAATAGCTGTCGCTGCGAATTAGACTGGCAAACTCAGGTTGTAGCTCGAGTTGGTATTCCACCGCCGATAAATCTTTGGTTAACTTAACCGCAAGCACTGAACCAATGGGAATTTGCTTGAAGCGAACCTGAGCGCCCGCTGAAATACCCATGTTTTCGGCTGAGGTTAGGGTCAAGAAACGCTTCTTAGATTGCAGTAAATCAGGCGCCTTTGATTGTAAGACAAAGCTGTTTGGTACCGAGCTTTTGGTGTTGATGCCTGGCAGGAAGTTGATCACGCTACCTGTCAGTAAACGTTCTGGATTTTTAATGCCTGAGAGGGAAATATCAGCACCTTCAAGCCAAAACACGCCGTCGTTAGTTAACAGTGAACCGTATTGAGGTTCAAACTTAGCCACGGCTGTAACACCATTAGACGTGAGTTGTTTACTTAAAATACTGCCAATGCTCATGCCGCGATAAACGATGCGGGTACCTTTGTCGACACCGTTAGCGTCAGCCATGGTCAGGTTTATTTCTATGCCGCCAAGGGCAGTGGTTTCTGAATCATAAAGCGAAAAAACGTCACCGTTTTTAGCTATGTCTGCTTTATCGTCAGAGCTGAAACTCACGCCGCCAGCCAGAATGGATGCCAAACTCTCTGAACTGACTTTAACTCCAGTTAGTGAAGCATCAATTTTGACGCCAGAAACATTCCAAAAGTGAGAATTTTTCTTCACTAATCGCGCGTATTGCTCTTGAATGAAAGCGCTGATAATGACTCTTTGATTGCCATCTAAACGATAGCTGACCACGCTACCCACGGGGATTTGGCGGAAAAATATTGGCGAGCCAACATCGAGTGAACCGAGTTTATCGGAGGTCAATTCGACCATCACACCTTCTGAGCCGATTTGCATCGGCGGCGGTTGGCGTTCTGCTTCAAAAAAGGTCGAGGCATTACCTTTCCCTGGTTGGATAGCAATATAGTTACCCGAAAACAGCGCATCTAAGCCTTCAACACCTGTAATACTTGCTTTAGGTGTGACAAGCCAGAAGAGGGTTTCTTTATTCAAAAAAGGCTTAGCGCGGTAGTCCATCATGACCTTGACGTTCACGCCTTTGAGATCGTCATCTATGCCAATGTCTTTAACTTTACCGACAGTCAAACCTTGGTATTTGACTAAGGTTTTACCCACATCAATCCCTGTGGCGCTCGGAAAGTGAATTTGAATTTCAACCCCCGATTCTTTAATGCTCTTAATGCCCAGCCAAGCACCTAATGCCAACGCGACAATAGGAAGCAGCCAAATGGGCGAAAAGAGTTTTTTCTTTACAACTTTCGGCGATTCAATTTGTGTCATCTTGAGGTTCCAATCGATCCCAGAGTAAACGAGTGTCTAAAACTTTTGCGGCTAACTGAGTTAACAGAATCACCAAGGCAAATGCGGTAGCCGCAGGCGCGGGTTTCGCGTCGAGTAATTGTCCCATGTTCACTAATGCCACTGTGATTGAGATGACAAATAAATCGAGCATTGACCAGCGGCCAATCCATTCGATGATGTGAAAACCCACCATCAATTTCTTTTTTGAAATCGGGATATCAAAGCTTATCGCACACAGATAAATGGATAAGCCGATGATTTTAATCCATGGTACTAAAATACTGGCGGTAAACACTATGATGGCAATAGGCAGCATATCTGAATGCACTAAATGCAAAATGCCTGAAAAAATGGTGTCGTGCCGCACTTGCCCTTGATTGGTCAGCATAGTGATAGGGTAAATGTTGGCTGGCACCAGTAAGATGGCAGCGGTAATCAACAAAGCCCAACTTTTTTGCAGGCTGGAATAGTCTCTGACGTGCAACTCAGTTTCACAGCGCTGACAGTGCGTGAGTTCACTGCTGTTGAGTTGGCGACACACTTTACAGAGACATAGGCCGATATCTTTACCTTGTTGTTTCATATCAGCTATGACCTTCCAATAACGTCCACATATGTTCTAAGTCGTATTCTCTTTGTAGAAACAAGGTCACGAGAAACAGCATAGTGAAGCAAAATGTGCCCATACCAAAATAAATGTCCGAAAAATCAGATAGCTGAAATGATGAAACTAAGAAGCTGATCACATAAATTTCCAGCATAGTGAGTTGCGATAAGACGCCATGAAATTTTAACAACTGCTTCAATGAGTTACGCCAAAAAAGGCTACTCAATCCCCATTTCACAATTAAAATCTGTGTCAATATCGATAACAGTAATAAGCCTGGACCTATCACAGCTGCGGCAAGTACGGCGACACCTACAACCCAATAGCCTTGGTCAAATACTGCAAATGCCCCTTGGAAAACCGTAGTAGTACGAATACTGCCGAAAAAGTGGATCTCGAGTACGGGTAAAAAATTGGCAGGGAAATAAAACACTAATGCCGAAATACATAGGGCTAACATACCATTCACAGAGCAGTATGGCGTGTCATAAAGTGCAGTGCTGCAACGAGGACAGATTGCTCTAACGCCGCTAGGCAAGGCACGTTTGCGGACTGCTAAATCGCAGGAGCGGCATAGGGTTACTGAATTTTCTGCTGCGTTTTCATGCATATAAAAATATATATTAGCCTAATAGGAGTAATAACAGCGAGATCGGTGCAAAGTGTCGTGCTAGTTAGCTGTTAAGCCACGTCTAGCGCTTTATAATCTTGGCAACGAAAGTACGCTAATAATATCAGATTAATCAGAACACTTGCATCACAAGTTCAATCTATGTCACTCTAGTTACTGTATATAAAAACAGTGCGAGGGCAGTCATGGCAGTAATAACACAGTTTGTCGTGGTCAGAGAAGGGGTTGAAAAGATGACATTCACATCTAAGAAGGAGGCTGATGCCTACGATAAGATGCTCGATATCGCCGATAACCTTATCCCCTTCATTCAAAAAGCTGATTTGGGTATAGATGAAAGTGTGGGCGAAAAGCTCGCATTCTATTTTGCTAACAATAAAGATGAGCTGACGAACTTGCTTAAAGGCGCCGTTCAGGTTAATAGTACGCCAACGAATCCGCCTGCAGCGAAAAAAGCGGCTAAAAAGACCGAAGCAGCAGAATAAAATTGTTAGGAAATGTAATGAAATCGAAATTTTATGAGTCACTTAACCGTCAAGCCTTGGCCTTGTTGGAAGGGGAAGACGACCTTGTTGCGGCGATGGCGAATTTTTCAGCCTTGCTCAATGATAATTTAACTGAGCTGAACTGGGTGGGATTCTACGTCATGCGTGGTGAACAACTGGTACTTGGCCCGTTTCAAGGTAAAGTGGCTTGTACACGCATTCCGTTAGGAAAAGGTGTGTGTGGTACAGCAGCATTCACTAATCAAACTCAGCGAGTGGCTGATGTCCATCAATTTGATGGTCATATTGCCTGTGATTCTGCCAGTAATTCTGAAATCGTTGTGCCAGTTCGTGCGCAAGGTAACGTGGTTGCCGTGCTCGATATTGACAGTCCTATCTTCGATCGTTTCGATGAAGAAGACCAAAAGGGGCTGGAATTACTGGTTAAAAGTTTTGAAAACTGCCTATTTGATTAATTTGCGTACAATAACGCATAATTCATAGTCGCAATCGGTGGCGTGCGCCTTATAATATGCGCCTGCACGCATTAAGCTGGTTTGATTGGCATGCAATGAATAAGCTTAGTGTTTTGAGCTGTCAAAATTTGTTAAGGTATATTTTTTAACTTTAGTAAACGCGGCTAGGATGCTAATTTGTACGTTGACTCAATATTGAGTTTAACGAAGATAAACGACATGTAAGAAGCTGATATATATCACCTCGAATCGATGTCCCTTTTTGACTGTGGAAGTAATGATGGAATCAACAGAAAAGTTGACCGACACCAATGCAATTTTGGCGTATTTGTATGAAACATTTCCTTTGTGCTTTATTGCTGAAGGTGAAACTAAGCCATTAAAAATCGGATTGTTTCAAGATTTGGCTGAAAGGTTGGCTGATGATTCTAAAGTCAGTAAAACTCAGCTCAGAGTTGCCTTGAGACGTTACACCAGCAGCTGGCGCTATTTAAAGTGCGTTAAAGCAGGCGCACAACGCGTAAACCTGGATGGCGAACCTTGCGGCGAGTTAGAGCAAGAGCACATTGATCATGCTCAAGCCATGTTGAAAGAGAGTCAGGATAAGGCCAAAGCGAAACGTGCAGCACTTGCACCTAAGCCCGCGGCGAAGAAAGCACCTAAAAAGGTGGCTGTTCCTCAGCGTCCTAAAACTGAGCGTCCTGCTAAGCCTGCACCAAAAGCTGCAGCGCCAGTCGTCAATTATGTTCAAGCACAATTGACTGATTTAACGAAAAAACAACGCGTCAATGTTAAATTAGGTATGACACCCGTAGCCGGTGTGATTACTGACATTAACAAGGAAGATATTCATGTTCAGCTTGATAGTGGCCTAACGATTAAAGTTAGAGCAGAACATATCCTGCTGTAATCATTTATTAAAACGGAGTAACTTGTTGATGCGAAAACTCACTTTGGCTACCTCGATCGCCACTGTTTTTGTCGGATTCTCGGCTTGGGCCGTACCACCCACGATTCAAATCAGCGAGTTACCCACTCTCAAGCAGGAAGCGCAACATAAGGTTGCGAGCAAAAGGGTAACGGACTTATACACTCGTTCGCACTATCATAGATTCAATCTTGATGACGCCTTTTCTGCGCAAATTTTTGATCGTTATCTGCAGCAGTTAGACTATCGCCGCAATGTGTTAACCCAAGCGGATGTCGATAGTTTTAAACCTTATGCTACCCAATTCGATGACATGCTCAGTTCTGGTGAACTTGAGCCTGCCTATAAAATGTTTGATATCGTCCAAAAGCGCCGCTATGAAGGCTTTGTCTATGCTTTATCTCTATTAGATAAAGAGATGGATTTTTCTGCGCCCGGTGATGCCTATGAGTACGACCGCGATGAGGCCGCATGGCCAAAAGATCAAGCCGAGATCAATGAGTTATGGCGTCAACGTGTTAAATACGATGCGCTAAATCTGAAACTCACAGGTAAGAAATGGCCTGAGATTGTTGATATCCTGCAAAAGCGTTATAACAACGCTATTAAACGCTTGATTCAAACTAACAGTGAAGACGTGTTCCAAGGCGTGATGAATGCCTTCTCTCGTAGCATTGAGCCACATACAAGTTACCTTTCACCACGCAATGCTGAACGTTTCCAAATGGAAATGAACTTGAGCCTTGAAGGCATTGGTGCTCAACTGCAACTTGAAGACGATTACACAGTCATTAAAAGTTTAATTACTGGCGGCCCTGCTGCGGGCAGTGAAAAACTGTCGCCGGAAGACAAGATTGTCGGCGTCGGTCAAGAAGGCGGCGAGATTGTTGATGTGATCGGCTGGCGTTTAGACGACGTGGTTGACCTGATTAAAGGTCCTAAGGGCAGTAAAGTTGTTCTGCAAATTTTACCGAAGAAAGGCGGTTCCAATGCTAAGCCATTCGACGTTACCTTAGTTCGCGACAAAATTCGTCTTGAAGATAGAGCGGCAACCTCTAAGGTGATTGAACCTAAAGACGGCGAGTATGCTAATCGCAAAGTCGGTGTGATCCAAATTCCTGGTTTCTATATGAATTTGTCGCAGGACGTTGAAAAAGAGCTAGTGAAGTTAAACGACGCCAAAGTAGAAGGCATAGTCATTGACCTTAGAGGTAACGGTGGTGGTGCATTAACGGAAGCCGTGCTACTGACGGGACTTTTTATCGATATGGGCCCTGTAGTGCAAATTCGTGATGCCGATGGACGAGTGTCTGCGCATCGCGATAACGACGGTAAAACCAGTTATGTAGGACCATTGACTGTGATGGTTGACCGTTACAGTGCTTCAGCCTCTGAAATTTTTGCTGCCGCATTGCAAGATTATGACCGTGCACTGATCGTCGGTGAGTCGAGTTTTGGGAAAGGCACAGTACAGCAGCATAAGAGCCTAGGCCGTATCTACGACATGTATGAGAAGCCAATTGGCCATGTGCAGTATACGATTCAAAAGTTCTACCGTATTAATGGTGGTAGTACACAGATTAAAGGTGTGACCCCCAACATTGCTTACCCAAGTGCGTTGGAGCCGGGCGAGTACGGTGAAGCTGAAGAGAAAAATGCTTTACCTTGGGATAAAGTGCCTATGGCGCAATATGGCACGCTTAATGATGTTACGCCTGAGTTAGTGACTAGCCTTGAATCTAAGCACCTTAACCGTATAAAAAACAGCGTAGAGTTTGCCTATATCAATCAAGATATTGCCGACTTTAAAAAGCATCACAAAGAGAAAACTGTTTCTCTGGTTGAAAGTGAGCGTATTGCTTCCCGTGAAGCCGATGAGAAAAAAGTCCTCGACAGAACAAACGAGCGTCGAGTCGCCAATGGTTTAGCACCGGTTAAATCAATGGAAGACATTAAAGACGACGCTGAATTGCCAGATGCATTTTTAGACGAAACCGCTTATATCACCTTAGATATGGCTGATGTGCAAAAAGTGGCTAAAACTAGTGCTAAGTAGGCGCTAGTCGAGTCGATTTATCCGATATCAAAACGCGCTTATGGCGCGTTTTTTCTTATTTAGATCAGCGTTAAAGGGATCGAAATGACACAAGCTCAAGCAAAATACTTAAAAGATTATCAAGCGCCACTTTTTACGATAGAGACTATCGATTTAGCATTTAATTTGGCTGGCAATGAAACCCAAGTGCAGGCGATCAGTCGTATAAAACGCACTTCAAAACATGCACAAGCCTTAGTGTTGGATGGCGAAGATTTGACCGTTGTTTCGCTGACTGTTAATGGTGATGCTGTGCCTTACCATGTTAGTGCAGGTCAATTAGTTCTAGAAACTGAGCTTGATGAGTTTGAGCTGAACATTATCACTAAGCTCGATCCTGAAGCTAATTCGAGCCTTGAAGGGCTCTATATGTCCGATGGTGCCTACTGCACGCAATGCGAGGCAGAGGGCTTTCGACGTATCACTTATTTCCTTGATCGCCCTGATGTATTAGCTAAATACACAGTTCGTATTGAAGCCGATAGAGCCGCATTCCCGTTTTTACTGAGTAACGGTAATTTGATTGATCAAGGTGAGTTAGATGGTGGACGCCATTATGTTTGCTGGCAAGATCCATTTCCAAAACCAGCGTATTTATTTGCCTTAGTCGCTGGCGATTTTGATCTATTGCAAGATGAGTTCATTACTCGCAGTCGCCGTAAAGTGATCCTGCAAGTGTTCGTTGATAAAGGTAATTTACATAAAGCACACCATGCGATGGCATCACTTAAGAAATCCATGGCATGGGATGAGAGCCGTTTTGATCTTGAGTATGATTTAGATATTTACATGATAGTGGCCGTCGACTTTTTCAATATGGGTGCGATGGAAAACAAAGGCTTAAATATCTTTAACACTAAATATGTGCTTGCAGATACCTTAACGGCCACCGACGAGGATTACCACGGCATTGAATCGGTTGTAGGTCATGAGTATTTCCATAATTGGACAGGAAACCGCGTAACGTGCCGCGATTGGTTCCAGTTAAGTTTGAAAGAAGGCTTAACGGTTTTTCGCGATCAAGAATTTAGCTCAGATTTAGGCTCTCGTGCTGTGAATCGAATTCACGCAATTAAAGTGATCAAGAATCAGCAATTTGCAGAAGATTCTGGCCCTATGTCCCATCCTATTCGTCCAGAATCTGTCATTGAGATGAATAATTTCTACACTGTGACTGTGTATAACAAGGGCGCTGAAGTCATCCGCATGATGCACATTTTGCTCGGCGAAGAAAAGTTTCAGGCGGGAATGAAACTGTATTTTAAACGCCACGACGGCCAAGCTGTCACCTGTGATGATTTTGTGGCGGCAATGGAAGATGCCAGCGGAGTGGATTTAAACCAGTTCCGTTTATGGTATAGCCAAGCTGGTACGCCGATTGTGACTGCGATGGACAGCTTTGATGCGCAAACGGGTGTTTATCAATTGACCCTTAAACAAAGTCTAGCGAACTGTGCATCACCGCTGCATATTCCGTTTAGCTTAGAGCTCTTAGATGCGAAGGGCCATTCTTTAGTGAATGAAATCCTCAATTTTACTCAAACTGAACAAGTGTTTAGCTTTGATGGACTCACTCATAAACCCGTAGCTTCGTTACTGCAAAACTTTTCCGCGCCCGTTAAATTACAATATCGATTCAATGTGGATCAACTCGTCCACTTGATGCGTTTTGCTAGCAGCGAAGTGGCGCGTTGGGAAGCCTCTGTGACTCTAGTGAGCCAAGCTATTTGGCAAAATGTGGCGAGTTTACAACAGCAACAAGCTATGACGCTCGATCCCCGTGTGCGCGATAGTTTTAAAGGTGTGTTGTTAGACACTGAGCTTGATCCGGCATTGATCGCCGAAATATTAGCGATACCTACGGCTTCTGCTTTGATTGAGCAAACAGAGAGTGTTGATCTAGATGCGTTAGCTTTAGCACGTGAATTTGTACTAATAGAGCTCGCTTCACATAGTGAAGATGAATTGATTGCGCTATATCGTTCTTTAGTCGCAGTAGAGAGTACGCAGGCAAGAGCCCTTAAAAATCAGTGTTTAACTTGGTTAGCTCGGGTGTCGGATGAGGCTGAGGGGTTAGTGATTTCTCAGTTCGATAACGCCAGTAATATGACGGATTCTCTTGGTGCGTTGACGGCAGCCAATGTTGGGAATTTACCTTGTCGTGATGAACTGATGACGACATTTGAGCTACGTTGGCAGGATACGCCATTAGTGATGGATAAATGGTTTATGTTGCAAGCGACCCGTGATGCAGATGATGTGATTGAGTGTTTGCGTCAGTTGCAGCAACACAAGTGCTTTAGTGTGAGCAATCCAAACCGAGTGCGTGCTTTAGTGGGCAGTTTTGCTGCCAGTAATATTTATCAATTCCACCGTAGAGACGGTAAAGGTTATGCTTTCTTAACCGAATGCTTAATGACTCTTAATAAGCTCAATCCGCAGGTTGCGGCCCGTATGGTGACGCCATTGATCCAGTATCATAAATTCGACTTAGGCCGCCAAACCTTGATAAAAGCCTGTTTAGGGCAACTTTTGGCTTTGCCTGACTTATCTAAGGATATGTACGAAAAAGTCTCTAAAGCATTGGCAAAATAGCAGTTTGTAGGAGGAGGGCAGCAGTTTGTGCTGCCCTGATATTATGGAACTGTATTTCAAATTATCGATCAGCTATCGAGATTTCTTACCTTATTATCAAGGGCTTGCCGATAAAGTCGAGGTTCGTGAAACTCAAGGGCGGATTTTGTGGATTAATGGCCGTCATTTTAGGCGTTTTTTAACCGAAAATGGCATTCAAGGCTATTTCAAATTGGTTTTAGATGACAAGGGACAATTTGTTTCATTAAATCGAGTTTAGTCTTAATTTGTTTATCTTTACTTAGAGCAATTACTTTAAACGGTCGGCTGATTACTAAGCTCGCTTTGTGATATTTTATTTTTAAATATGTTAATGAATTATATGATTTTTTAATGTGTTTTTATGTTTCATTCCTATTCCGCTTTTCGCTAATTTAAATCTCTCCTTTTTAGTTAACGGTACAAATGTACCTACATGCTTAATTCTTTAGAAAATTTTCTCTAACTGCGCCTTGCTCAAGGGGATTAATTGCTGTAACAATGATGTTACCTGTGAGCTAACAAGATGTTGGTTGTAATTCCTAAAACAAAGAATCCAGCAGGGTACGGAGAGCTAAAATGAAAATTGTTAAAAATAGTTTTAACAAATCGGCGCTTGCTTTGGGGGTGGCGTCGGCATTGAGTTTGTTAATGATCCCAAGCGTTAATGCAGTATCTTTTAATTGGGGAGAGGTTGAGGGCACATTTGACTCAACTTGGACTGCTGGTGCGAGCTGGCGTGTAGGGGAGCGCGATTGGGAAGGTCAAATTGGTAAGGTTAATCAACCCCAATTCGATTGGTCTAATTACAGCGCATTTGGCAATACTAAATACACTTCTGCTGAGATTTGGGCACAGCCCGGATCGTATTCCAGTAACAATGACTTAAGTAATTTACTTTATTCTCAAGGCGATACTACGTCCGAAATCGTTAAAGGTTTGCATGAATTGTCATTGAAATACAAAAACTACGGTTTATTCGCTCGTGGTATGTATTTCTATGATCGTAAACTCAATGACGGTAATTATGATTTTAATGATCCGATAACGGGCAAAGAGTTTGACCCTTGCGAAGATAACCGTGCTTCAGAAGTTCAATGTAAAGATATTCGCTTACTCGATGCGTTTGTGTATGGCAACTTTGACCTCAACGATGGCGCTAATCCATTATCTATTCGTGTAGGTAATCAAGTGGTGTCATGGGGTGAAAGTACACTGATTGCCCATGGGATCAGTGAAATCAACGCCGTTGACTTGAACATACTTAATGCACCAGGCGCTGAACTAAAAGAAGCGTTCAGACCTCAAGGCATGGTGTGGGCTTCCCTTGGTTTGACGGATTCATTAACGGTAGAAGCATTCTATCAATATGATTGGCAACCTATTTGGGTTCCAACACCGGGTTCTATTTTTGCGACTAACGATTTTGCGGGTTTCGGTGGTTACGCTCAAAACGCTCAGCTTGGGTTTAATGCTAACCCTGACATCAATTTAGACTTCGTAATGCAAGAATACGAGCGTTTAGCGGGCATGATTGCCAGCGGCCAATCTATTCCGACACAGCAATTGGTTTCTATGGCCTTAGCCTACCCAACAAAAGTGACGCTAGTGCAGGATGAGGCAGAGCCAAGCAATGATGGCCAATATGGTATTAAGCTGGGTTATTACGCGCCTTCACTGGGTGAAACCGAATTTGGTTTTTATTTCATGAATTACCATAGCCGTCGTCCTCTTATCAGTGGTACAGCCGCCGATTTTAGCACGGGTGCACTTTTGTCTGATCTGGCGACTATAGGTCAAAACTCGGGTAATATTGATCGTGAATTGCTGCTCAATTTGAAGAGTTTCTCTAAGGCGCAAATCGTTTATCCAGAAGATATCAAGCTTTACGGTTTCAGTTTCAATACCTTGGTTGGTGATACCTCTGTCGCGGCTGAAATTGCCCATCGTCAGGATGAACCACTGCAAATCGATGACGTAGAATTGTTGTTTGCCGGTATGCCACAGCAGTTAGCTAACGCTGGTCTTCGTCCAGATCTCGATGGTATTTCACAGATTAAAGATGTTAAGCCGGGTGAAACCGTGGATGGCTTTATCCGTCTTGATACCACTCAGGCGCAGATGACTTTCACCCATTTATTTGGTCCAACGTTAGGTTTAGATAACTTGACTATGTTGGCCGAAGTGGGTGGCGTGTGGATCCATGATATGCCAGGTTTTGATGAGCTACGTCTCAATGGTCCTGGTACGTCACGTTCTGGCGGCAACCCGGATATGCCCGGCATCATTCAAGCCTTGCACAATGGTCCTGAAACTAACCCGTTTCCAACCGACTTTGCTTGGGGATACCGTTTAGTTGGAAAGGCGGATTTCAACAACATATTTGCTGGGGTCAATATGTCTCCACGGGTGATTTTCTCCCATGACGTTGATGGTATTACACCTGATCCTATGTTCCTGTTCACGGAAGGACGTAAGTCTGTCGCGCTAGGCGTTAACTTCGACTATCAAAACCGTTGGGGTGCAGATATCTCCTATAACAATTTCTTTGGCGGTGTCGGTACGACGAATGCGATGGCAGATCGTGATTATGTTTCATTCAATATCAAGTATTCGATCTAAAAGGACTCAAACAATGAAGAAACTGACGATATTGGCGAGTGCAGTCATGCTGGCGTTCGCAGCGCCAGTCGCTATGGCTAAGATATCAGAAGCTGATGCGGCAAAACTTGGCAATGAACTTACCCCTTTAGGTGCTGAAAAAGCAGGTAATGCTGATGGTTCTATTCCTGCGTGGGATGGTGGTATCACTAAGCCTGTGGCGGGTTATACCAAAGGGATGCACCACCCAGATCCTTTCCCTGAGGATAAGATTGAATTTACTATTACTAATGCTAACAAATCGCAATATAAAGATTTTTTAACGCCGGGTCAGGTGAAGCTGTTCGAACTTTACCCTGATACCTACAAGATGAATGTGTATAAGACTCGCCGTAGCGCCTCTGTACCACAGTTCGTTTACGATGCGACTAAAGTTAACGCGACTCGTGCTGAACTGATTGCACAGGGCAATGGTATTTCTGGCGCGGCTATTGGTATTCCATTCCCGATCCCTGCAAATGGTTTAGAAGCAATTTGGAACCACATTTTGCGTTTTCGTGGTATCGATATCGAAACTTCCCGTAGCCAAGCTGCACCGACAGCCGATGGTAGCTATAGCTTAGTCGAAACGGCTGAGGAAATTCGCTTCGAATATTCTCGTCCAGAAATTACCTTAGATCAGCTTAAAGCCAGCAATACGCTGTTCTACTTTAAGCAAGTGGTGACTCAGCCTGCACGTTTAGCAGGTACAGCCTTATTGGTTAAAGAAACCATGGATCAAGAGGCGCTTCCCCGCCAAGCTTGGACCTATAACACAGGTCAACGTCGAGTACGTAAAGCGCCGAACGTGGCTTTTGATACACCGGGTACAGTGTCAGACGGTCTGCGTACGACAGATGATTTCGATATGTTTAACGGCTCCCCAGTGCGTTACAACTGGGAACTGGTTGGCAAAAAAGAAATTTATATCCCGTACAACGATTACAAACTGCATTCAGATAAGCTGAAATATGACCAAATATTGAAACCTGGTCATGTGAATCCTGAATACGTTCGTTGGGAAAAACACCGCGTATGGCAAGTGAGGGCGACGCTGAAAGACGGTATGCGCCACATTTATAAAGTGCGCGATATGTACCTTGATGAAGATTCATGGCAAGTGTCAATCGCCGATCTCTACGACAACCGTGATCAGTTGTATCGTGTGGCCGTTGCACATGGCTTGAATTATTACGAAGTACCTGCACAGTGGGATACTTTGGAAGTCTTCCATGATTTGCAATCCCGTCGTTATCTCGCCATGGGCTTAGACAACCAAAGTGGCATGTATAACTTCGATGCCAAACTGACTGAAGCTAACTTTACCCCCGATGCATTGCGTCGTGAAGGTATCCGTTAATAGGCCACGTACAAAGGGGCGCTTAGCGCCCCTCATTAGTTTAAGGAAGTTTGTATGTCGTTTCGCATCCTTCAGTGTGTCGCTGTATTAAGTTTCGGTGGCGCTTTTTTTCCTTCTACATTATCTGCAACGCCCTCTGATCCGATTTTTTCTCAAGTTCAACCTCTTGCTGCTTCATCTTTGATTTTAGATATTGCCAACGTAGGTGCTGGTTTAGTGGCTGTGGGTGAACGTGGTCATGCTCTTGTGTATGACGGCAGTTGGCATCAAGTAGCAACGCCCGTGAGTTCACAGCTGACCAAAGTCTTTTTTCTCAATGAAAAACGCGGTTGGGCTGTAGGTCATGATGCAACCATTTTACAGACTCAGGATGGCGGTCAAACTTGGCAGCTACAAATGCATTCGCCAGAGATTGAAAAGCCTTTCCTCGATGTGGTGTTTTTAGACGAAAACAATGGTATTGCCATTGGCGCTTACGGTTTGTTTTATCGCACTAATGATGGCGGCGCCCATTGGAGTGATGAGTTTCATGAGGAGCTTTTAGCTGAAGAAGATGTGGCTTATTTGGCGGAGTTAAAAGGCAGCGACCAATCGGCCTATTTGAGTGCGCGCGCTTCATTATTGCCGCATTTTAATCGTATTTTAACCTTAACCGATGGACGTTTATTATTGGTTGGCGAGCTGGGCTTAGTCGCTGTTTCTGGCGATCAAGGTAAAACATTTACTCGTACCAATTTTGATTACGATGGTTCTATGTTTAACGCCGTAGAAACGAAAAATGCTGTGTATGTGATGGGCCTTCGCGGTCATATATTCAAAGCTGATGTGAGTTTAAGCCAATGGAATCAAATAGAACTGCCTGTGCAATCCTCAATCAACGGTGCCATGGTTGTTTCTGACGACGCGCTATATTTAGTGGGAAATGCGGGGATAGTGATCAAGCTAAATGAGGATGACACTAGCAGTATCGTGACTCGTCGCCAAGGGGAAAACTTAGTGTCTATTGCGAAGGATAATCAAGGGAATATGTGGTTATCCGGCAGCCAAGGGCTGTTTATTCTTAAGCCATAAAATTTTAAAACTACAATAAATAACAGGGCCGAGAAGATGTTAGAAAAACTGGTCAACGGATTTGAGTCATTTTTGTTTCGCAATCGCGCATGGGTCGTCGGCATTTTTGTGTTTTTGACGTTGTTTTTTGGCTATCAGGCCAGTCAACTCAAAATGGATGCGGCTTTTATCAAAAATATTCCACTGCAGCACAGTTATATGCAGACCTACCTGAAACACCAAAAAGATTTTGGTGGTGCCAACAGCATCATGGTGGCGGTTGAGGATACCAGCGGTAATATTTTTAATGCTAACTATTTTGATACCTTAAAAAACGTGCATGATCAGCTGTTTTTTATTCCAGGGGTTGATCGTGCGCAGGTGAAATCAATTTTTTCGCCTTCCACTCGTTTTACTGAAGTCGTTGAGGATGGTTTTGCTGGCGGGCCAGTTATTCCAGCGGATTTTTCAACTTCAGTGTCTGGGTTAGAAACGGTTCGCGATAATATTGAAAAAGCAGGGATTGTCGGCCGATTAATTGCCAACGATTACAGTGCGGCTATGGTGTCGGCTCAATTAATGGATTTTGATCCACAGACGGGTAAACCGCTTGATACCATTGCTTTTGCTGCACAATTAGAAAAAGAGCTTAGGGGCAAGTTCGAAACCGATAAGGTTAAAATTCACATCATAGGTTTCGCCAAAATGGCGGGGGATGTGGCTGATGGTGCTAAGGGTGTATTGCTGTTCTTCGTGATCGCGATTTTGGTCACCGCCATCATGGTTTATCTCTTTTCTAAATCAATCATCTTGACCATGCTGCCACTGGTCTGCAGTTTAACGGCTGTGGTCTGGCAGCTTGGTTTATTGACTGTGATAGGTTTCGGTCTCGATCCTATGTCGATTCTGGTACCGTTTTTAGTCTTCGCCATCGGTGTGAGCCACGGGGTGCAGATCATCAATGCTGTACGGCGCCGAGTGCTCGACGGGCAAACGACAAAAGCAGCTTCGGCGTCGGCATTTCGTAGTTTATTAGTGCCGGGTGGTGTGGCATTACTGTCCGATACTGTTGGTTTTATTACCCTGTTATTTATCGATATTGGGATTATTCGCGAGCTGGCGATTTCTGCCTCGCTCGGTGTTGGCGTGATCATTTTTACTAACCTTATCCTGTTGCCTTTGGTGATTTCTTTTACTGAAATCAAAGTTAATAAACATGCAGAACCGACTGCTGAAGAAGTGCGAACTGAGGCTATTTGGCGCTTCATGGCGCGTTTTGCGACGCCTAAATATGCTGTGGTAGTCATTATTGCCACTGTGGTGTTGTATTTTGTGGGTCTGCAACAAGCTAATCAGATGAAGATTGGTGACTTACAGGGCGGCGCGCCAGCGTTACATCAAGATTCGCGTTATAACCTCGATACCTTCTTCATCACAGATCATTTCTCTATCACCACAGATGTGATGACTGTGATTGTTGAGGCAGCACCTGAAGCCTGTACTTACCACGATGTGCTCACTCAAATTGATCAGTTTGAGTGGTTAGTGCGCAATACCCCTGGGGTGGAGTCGACTGTGAGTTTGGCGTCAGTCGCTAAAAAAGTGAATGCAGGCTTCAACGAAGGTAATCCAAGATGGGAAGTGTTGCCGCGTACAACGGCGAGCTTAGTACAGGCCATTGGCCAAATTCCCACGACTTCAGGTTTATTAAATGGCGATTGTTCTGTCATGCCTGTGTATCTGTTTATGAAAGATCACAAGGCCGAAACCATAGAAACTGTGGTCGCTAAGGTCAAAGCCGTCGCCGCGAAAATGGATAACGAGAAGTTGCAGTTTAAACTGGCGTCGGGTCCTGTGGGTGTAATGGCAGCGACTAACGAAGCGGTGGCCGAGGCGCAGTTACCTATGATGATATACGTCTATGGTGCCGTGTTTGTACTCTGCTTAATCAGCTTTAAATCTTTTAAAGCCACTGTGGCGGTCATTATTCCGTTATATGTCGTGTCGACACTGGCACAAGCTTTGATGACTCAGCTCGATATTGGCCTAGCTGTCAGTACCTTACCTGTCATTGCGCTGGGGGTTGGTATTGGTGTGGACTATGGTATTTATATCCTCTCGACTATGTCGTCTAAGCTATCGAATGGTATGCCAGTACAGCAGGCTTACTATGAGGCGTTGGTCGAACGGGGTAGTGCGGTGATCTTTACTGGCCTTACATTGGCGATTGGTGTCAGTACTTGGTTCTTCTCGGCGCTTAAATTCCAAATGGACATGGGAATATTGTTAACATTCATGTTTGTGGTAAATATGCTCGGTGCCATAATTATCCTACCTGCATTGGCCGCCATTTTCTGGCGCCAACCTAAGTAGAGTCTACAAATGGGGAGCTAAGCTCCCCATTTACTTTTGAATACTTAGTCTGCTTTATCGATTGTTTGGTCATTTGTCATTCCTTGTTTACGCCAATACTGGATTTCAAGAGGATGTACCACTAAAATTTTCCTCGAAATACAGCGGTTTTAGTAATAAACTTCGCGCGACGATCTAGATCACATTAATTTATCTGCGATTGTTAAGCCGAAGCATCCAAATAATGAAAAAAGCGCTGCCATAGACGCTTAAGGAAACAGCAACATGGCCTTGAAAGATGCAATGCCTTCAGTACTACTTGAAAATGTAGTCAGTTTAATTCACGCTAAAGTCCCTAATTCACAAGCCAAGCAAGTTGAACAGTTCGCCACCTGCCTTTATGCCCACATGTCGAAAGACGATCTCAATGCGCGTAATGACAGTGATTTATACGGTGCGGTTCTCAGTTTATGGAACGCCCTGAACAAAACACCAAAAGGTAGCACTCATCTGAGAGTGTTCAATCCTAGCCAAGCCAAACACGGCTGGCAATCTACTCACTCGATCATTGAAGTTATCCAACCTGACATGCCATTCTTGGTCGATTCAGTTGGTATGGCATTGAAGCGAATGGGTATTACTGCTCACATGATGTTGCACACTCCACTGGCGATTGAGCGTTCAGAAAGTGGTGTGACGAATGTCACTTATCTTAATCAGAGCCCTGAAAGCACTGAGCATGTCGCTGTATTTTTGATTGAAATTGACCGTCAAAGCAGCACGGTTGATATCAAAGCATTAGAGCGCGAAATTCAGTCTGTGCTTGCCGATGTCGCTTCATCAGTCAACGACTGGGAAGCCATGTCTGCCAAGTTGGCTGAGATGATCAAGGAATTGCCAAAACGTCCGTTCCCGGGCGATAAGCAAGAGTTAGAAGAAGCGATTAACTTCCTGACTTACTTGAATAATCATCACTTTACGCTATTAGGTTACCGTCAATACGATTTGAAACGTGTCGAAGGTGACGTTGAGTTAGTGCCTAATATCGCCTCTAGTTTAGGTTTGATGAACAAGCACACTAAAGCACAACCTGAGCAAGGTTTGTTGTTATCTAGCTTCTCCGATAGTGCCCGCAAAGAAGCCTTAGATCACAGCTTACTGATCCTCACTAAGAGCAGTGCTAAGAGCCGTGTACATCGTCCAGCTTATGTCGATTATATCGGTATTAAGCGTTTCGATAAGAAAGGCAATGTGATTGGCGAAGATAGATTTATCGGTTTGTATGCGTCAAACCTGTATAACCGTAGCCCACGTGAAATCCCACTGCTGAATGAAAAAGTGCAGCGTGTGTTAGATCGTTCAGGCTTGACCCCACGTTCACACGACTATAAAGCCCTGCTAAACATCCTTGAGAATTTACCTCGTGACGAGCTAATTCAAGCCAATGTTGATGATTTATCGCACATGGCCCATGGCGTGTTAGAAATGCAAGACAGAGACAAGCTGAAACTCTTTGTACGCAAAGATGGCTTTGGCCGTTTCTTATCCTGTTTAGTGTACGTTTCTAAGGATCGTTACAACACTAAACTCCGCCAAGATACTCAACGTATTCTGGCCCAGCACTTTAACAGCAAAGAAGATGTAGAGTTTACGACTTATTTCTCCGAGTCGACGCTAGCCCGCACTCACTACATAGTCAAAGTTGATAACAATAATATGGATGTAGATGTGGCTGCCATAGAGAACAACTTAATAGAAGCGGCACGTTCGTGGGAAGATAAGTTAAGCACTGCGCTTAACAGTGCACTCGGCGAAGAAGCTGGCACTCATCTGACTAAGCGTTATTTCAATGCGTTTGAGCAAAGCTATAAAGAAGACGTATTGCCAAGTTCTGCCGTCGTCGACATGCAACAGCTCGAAGCACTGGATGATGAACACAAGCTCGGCATGTTGTTCTATCAACCGCAGGAAGCGGCGCTGAACGATAACAAAGTGCGTTTAAAGCTATTCCATAAAGATGAGCCTATTCATCTTTCTGACGTGCTGCCAATGCTCGAAAACTTTGGTCTGCGCGTGATCAACGAGCGTCCATATGAAGTCACGACTTCAGACGGTTCTACCTTCTGGATCTTAGACTTCTTGATGACAGTTAAAGTCGTCAACACAGATAACATCGCTGATAGCCAAGACAGATTCCAAACTGCACTGTCACAAGTGTGGCAAAAGAAGTTAGAAGATGACGGCTTCAACCGCATTATTCTGGCGTCAGGTTTAACGGGCCGTGAAGTCTCTGTATTGCGCGCGTATGCGAAATACATGCGTCAAATCGATGCGACTTTCAGTCAGTCATATATTGAAGAAACCTTCGGTCGTTACCCACAAATCGCTGATTTGTTGGTGAAGATGTTCATCCGTAAATTTAACCCTAAACTGAAAACCCGTACTCTGGGCAAGTTTTTGGAGCAGATCAATTTACGTTTAGATGAAGTGTCTAGCTTGGATGATGACCGTATTATTCGTCGTTATTTAGACTTGATTAACGCCACTCTGCGTACCAACTTCTACCAACTGGATGCCAAAGGCGAATCTAAGAGTTATATCTCGTTTAAATTCATGCCTTCACTGATCCCTGAAATGCCACGTCCACTGCCGAAATTCGAAATATTCGTTTATTCGCCACGGGTTGAAGGTGTGCATTTACGTTACGGTAAAGTGGCTCGTGGTGGTCTGCGTTGGTCAGATCGTCGTGAAGACTTCCGTACCGAAGTATTAGGTTTGGTAAAAGCACAGCAAGTGAAAAACACTGTGATTGTGCCTGTGGGTGCTAAAGGTGGTTTTGTTTGTAAACAATTGCCAACTGAAGGCGGCCGTGAAGCTTTCTTCACCGAAGGTCAAGAATGTTACCGCATCTTTATCCGTGCATTGCTCGATATTACCGATAACATTTTGAACGGTGAAATCGTCCATCCATTGGATGTGGTTCGTCATGATGAAGATGACCCATATTTAGTGGTAGCAGCCGATAAAGGTACAGCGACATTCTCTGATATCGCGAACTCGATTTCCCTCGAATACCGCTTCTGGCTCGGTGATGCATTCGCATCGGGTGGCAGCAACGGTTATGACCATAAGAAAATGGGTATCACGGCCAAAGGCGGCTGGGAATCGGTTAAGCGTCATTTCCGCGAAGTCGGTATTGATTGTCAAACCACAGACTTTACCTGTTTAGGTATAGGTGACATGGCGGGCGACGTATTCGGTAACGGTATGTTGTTGTCTAAGCACACTAAACTGGTTGCAGCCTTTAACCACATGCATATCTTCATCGATCCAAATCCGGATACGGCATTAAGTTATGATGAACGGGCGCGTTTATTCGCTCTGCCACGTTCAAGCTGGGAAGACTACAGCAGCAAGTTGATTTCTAAGGGTGGCGGTATTTTCCTCCGTTCATCTAAATCCATTCCATTATCGGCAGAGATGAAGCAAATGTTGGCCACAGAGAAAACCTCTATGACCCCAACTGAGCTGATGAAAGAACTGTTGAAAATGCCAGTGGATTTGATCTGGAACGGCGGTATCGGTACGTATGTGAAATCTTCACGTGAAACCCAAGCTGAAGTCGGCGATCGTGCCAACGATGCTCTACGTGTCAACGGTGGCGAACTGCGCGCTAAGATAGTCGGCGAGGGCGGTAACTTAGGTTGTACTCAGTTAGGTCGTATTGAATATGCGTCTAATGGCGGTCGCATCAACACTGACTTCGTGGATAACGTTGGTGGTGTGGACTGTTCAGACAACGAAGTGAACATCAAGATTTTGCTGAACGCTATGGTGACTGAAGGTGAACTGACGCTTAAGCAGCGTAACCGTTTACTGGAAGAAATGACCGAAGAAGTCGGCCAAATCGTACTGCAAGACTGTAAAGATCAAACTCGTACTATCTCTGTGACTCAAGTGCGCGGTGCTGAGCAGTTAAAAGAGCAGATCCGCTTTATCCAGTATCTGGAAAAAGAAGGCAAGTTAGACAGAGCGTTAGAGTTCTTACCGTCTGACGACGAGCTAGCTGAACGTTTAGCCAGTGGTCGTGCATTAACGCGCCCAGAGCTATCAGTACTGGTTGCCTATGCGAAAATGGTGCTGAAAGAGCAATTAGTGACGCCAGAAATCACTGAAGATACTCTGTTAAGCCAACTTCTTATCGCGTATTTCCCGAAAAAACTTCAGGAAAAATACAGCGACAAAATGGCAACCCATCCACTGCGTGGCGAAATCATTGCGACCTCACTCGCCAATGAACTTGTCAACGACATGGGCTTGAATTTTGTTCAACGTATGCAAGATGAGACTGGTGCCTCAGTTGCCGACGCGGCAATTTGCTACACTATGGCCCGCGAAGTATTTGGTTTAGCTGAATTAACTAAATCGATCACTGACTTAAACGGCATAGTTCCGGCTGTGGTTCAAGGTGAAATGCTGCATCAGTTACGCCGCAATATGCGTCGTGCTAGCCGCTGGTTCCTACGTCACCGTAACCGCTCTTGGAGCATCGAACAAACCGTTGCTTTCTTCAAACCGGTATTTGAACAAATTAAAGATAATGTTCATTTATATCTGGTCGAAGAAGAAGCTAAAGGTATCCAATCTGAGATCAATGCTTTGGTCAAAGAAAACGTACCACAAGCTGTTGCAACGATTGTGGCTAACATGAGCACCTTGTTCTCTGCCTTAGACATTGCCCAAATTGCGCAAACAGAAGATAAGACAGTGGCATTAGTGGCTGAAACTTACTTCAAACTCGGCGCCCGCGTTGAGCTGCACTGGTTCTTAGAACAGATCAGCGCTCAACCTGTAGCGAACCATTGGCAAGCACTGGCTCGTGCCGCCTTTAGGGAAGAGTTAGATTGGCAACAACGTGCATTGAGTTCAGTGGTCTTAAGAACCTGCAGTGCAACCTGTGATGCCGAAAGTGTGATTTCTCAGTGGATTGAGATAAATCAAGGCTTATTGGAAAGATGGTTCCATATGCTAGCTGACTTTAAAACGTCGCAAATCCATGAGTTTGCTAAGTTCTCTGTCGCCCTACGTGAACTTAACCTTCTGATCCTTCATTGCGAAGGCCAAAAGTAAACTTATTATAACAATCAGAAGCCCTGGCGATCGCCGGGGCTTTTTTTAGGTCGAGGAAAGTACATGTTTTATAAAATCGCACAGAAAGTCATGTTTCAGATGGATCCTGAGCGAGCTCACCATCTTGCTATAGGCAGTTTAAAAATGACCGCCAATAGCCCGTTAACGTGTCTATATGGACAAACGATTGCACCCGCTCCTGTCAGCTTTATGGGGTTGACCTTTCCTAACCCAGTGGGACTTGCTGCCGGTATGGACAAGGATGGCGAATCGATTGATGCCTTTCATGCGATGGGATTTGGTCATATTGAAGTGGGCACTGTGACCCCAAGACCACAGCCTGGTAACGATTTACCCCGTCTATTTAGATTAAAGCCTGCCAAAGGTATTATTAATCGCATGGGGTTTAATAATAAGGGTGTCGATAATTTGGTCAAAAATTTGGTCGCTAAAAAGACCAATATCATGGTTGGCGTCAATATTGGCAAAAATAAAGACACGCCAGTAGAACAAGGTAAAGACGATTATTTGATCTGCATGGATAAAGTTTATCTCCATGCGGCTTATATTGCGGTGAATATTTCATCACCCAATACCCCAGGATTACGATCGCTACAATATGGCGATCTATTAGATGAATTATTGAGCGCAATTAAAACTAAGCAACTTGAGCTGGCCGAAAAGCATAAAAAATACGTGCCCATCGCGCTTAAAATTGCTCCAGATTTAACCATCGAAGAAATTGAAAATATCGCGCAAGCTTTGATTAAAAACAAATTTGATGGCGCAATTGCGACCAATACCACTTTAACGCGTGATGGTGTTAGCGGTCTTGCCAACGCCAATGAAAGCGGCGGCTTAAGCGGCAAACCCTTAACTGAGCTGTCTACTAAAGTGATTAAGCAATTGGCGATTTGTTTGAAAGGGCAGATCCCGATCATAGGTGTGGGCGGTATTAATAGCGCTGAAGATGCCTTAGCCAAATTCGATGCGGGCGCCACTATGGTACAGATTTATTCAGGTTTTATTTATCAAGGTCCGAAGTTAATTAAAGAAATAGTGAATGCATACCGCTTGAAATAATGATCTTAGGGTTAATATAACGATCTAAAATAAGATCTTATTCTTTAACAGCGATCTAAAATGATCCTTAGATCGCTGTTAAGATCTTACAATAGATCGACTAAGTAACTGTTAAATAATTTGTATTTTATTATTTTTATTTTGATATTGGATAAAATATCTACTATTATGTCCCAGTGTTCAAATATTGGGTCACCGTTATGTTATTAATGCCGCAAAAAGATTGGCAATGGAAATATAACGATTCGTATGGTGTATTAGGCGTATCGTTAGGTTCCGAGATAGAATTTCTGACGTCTTATAAAGCAAAATTACTCATTCCAGATGCCTTATCAAGCATGGAATTTAATATTGCGCACGCCAAATTCTATATGAGCTTACTCGATAGATTGCCTAAAACACTGTCTTTGTCCGATGCCGCTATTGTGCAAATCGCCCTCAATGCCACCGCAGCCCATTTTATGCTGACACCACAAATGCCTAAATCATGGTTTTTTGATACCAGTGATGTCTGTGTTTACAGTGATGTGGGTAAAGTCTTTGAGCTTAAATGCCAAAAGCAAAGGGCACTCGTGCTTGTGGTTGAAAACACCCTGCAATCGGCCTTAGTGATGTTATTATCGCCCGAATGTGTTTTATCCGGTGCTAAAACTATGGTGCAGTTTGAAACCATCAAAGTGATGCATAATCGCTTACACCCCCTACGTGCGCAGCGCCACGTGGTTGCGGCATAGTGTAGTTGTAGATCAATAGCCATTATTGGTTTTTAATATCTGCCATTAGCCATACATCACGATTGGTTTTGATATTAACCACTTGCCGATAATTCGCTAAAATCCCCATGGCGTTAGTGCGTTATCTGTACTCTTTTCTGCTAAGAAAGCCTTTTCCTAAAATTAGTCACGTGGATCTTCAACACCTTCCTTTCGAATTCTACCCAACGATAATTTGTGAGTCTTATTACTCTTTATTGGCTCTGCTTTTAGTATCAAACTCACTACGCAGTCTGGTTTGCCATGGTATTCACTCGTCGACTCGCAGCGAGTCCATCCGTGGATGCTCGACCGCCCCGTCCATGGGGCGGACGGTCGTCTCGCCAATCACCATGGCGCACCTTTCAGCATTTGCGTAGTCTGCAGGTTCAAGAGGAGGAGTTTTTATTTAACTATGGTAAGAACGGTTTTGGTGAGCTGTTTGTGTACCTCTAAAAGCAAAAAGAGTTGGGAGTGCCTATATTTTTTGGGGATTAAAATGCGCTAGCCGTGGTAAAGTGTCTGTTATTGTTTGGACCGAATAAGGCGATCGTATCAACGATTACCAATTAACGTCAGCAGAAAAGTGTGTAGCCAGAGAAAGCTAAAAGAGGGTGTAAAATGGGTACAGTAAACCCCATCAAGGAATTGAGTATTGTCGGTTTTAAATCGATACGTTCGATGGAAAAGCTAAGATTAAATAGCTTAAACGTCCTAATTGGCGCTAATGGTGTTGGTAAAAGTAACTTTGTTTCATATTTCCGCTTGCTTGGTGAGATGCTCGACGGGCGTTTACAGGTATGGAGTAAAAAACAGGGCGGAGCAGATCGAATTTTAAGCTTTGGCATAAAAGAAACTGAAAAATTTGGATCTCTTGTGACCTTTGGTATTAATGGTTATAAGTTTCTTTTAGAACCAACAGTAGATGGTGGTTTTACTTTTGCGCAAGAATCACTCTATTTTAAAGGGCCTTATTTTGGTGATAAGTGGATTTCTCTGGGTTCTGGTCATAATGAAGCAAAGCTAAAATTTAAATATGAAAAAAGCAGTAAATTTTCAGAAGCTGATTATTGTTATAGTTCAATTTCGAGTTGGCGTGTGTACCATTTTCACGACACTAGCGATACGGCAGGAGTAAAGCGGTTATCCTCTGTACACGATAACGAGTATTTACGTAATGATGCTTCAAATTTAGCAGCGTATTTATATCGTTTAAAAAATGAAGAGTCCGAGGTATATAGTCAAATTCGTAAGACTGTTAAGCTAGCGATACCATTTTTCAACGATTTTGTGTTAAAGCCAACTCAGTTAGAAACTGGTGAAGAACAAGTTCGTTTATTATGGACACAAACAGATAGTGATTATGCGTTATGGCCTAGTCAGTTGTCTGATGGTTCAATCCGTTTTATTTGCTTAGTAACAGCGTTGCTACAACCCAAACCTCCTTCTACCATTATTATTGACGAGCCTGAGCTTGGATTACACCCGTACGCTATTACTTTACTTGGAGCATTATTACGATCGGCTTCACTGCGTATGCAAGTGATTGTTTCGACACAATCAGTACCTTTGCTGAATGAGTTTGAAATCGATGATCTTATTGTTGTAGAAAGAGAAAATGGTGCTTCTAACTTTAAACGTTTAGAGGAAGATGAATTTAAGTTTTGGCTTGAGGATTATTCAGTTGGTGAACTTTGGGAGAAAAATATTTTAGGCGGGAGGCCGTCAAAATGATCATTGTTCATGTCATTTGTGAAGGGCAAACTGAAGAAGCCTTTGTTAATAATTTACTTGTTGAACCTTTTGCTAATAAAGGTATTTACCTTAGGCCTGCTTTAATGGGTAAACCTGGGCATAAAGGCGGTAACTTCAAATTTGAACGTCTTTTGCCCGATATCCGAAATCGACTTACTGCGGATAAAAACTGCTATTGCACCACATTTTTTGATTTCTATGGGTTACCCGAATCATTCCCGGGTAAAAAAGCTTTAGCTGTTAATGCTGCTATTACGGATAAGGCTGAATCGTTGCAGAAAGAATTGGTTGCAAAGCTTACCGAGACATTAGGTACTGATGTGATGCGCCGCTTTATTCCTTTTGTACAAATGTATGAGTTCGAAGGTTTGTTATTCAGCGATCCCGAGAAAATGGCTTTAGGCATGGATAAACCAGATTTAGTTGCATCCTTTCAAGCTATCGCTGATAAGTTCGCTTCACCTGAACACATCAACAACAGCCCGCAAACAGCACCGAGTAAGCGTATTATAAGTTTAATTGATAATTACGAAAAACCACTGATGGGAACTTTGGCGGCACTAGATGTTGGCCTTGAAGCTATGCGCGGAAAATGTGAGTTATTTAATACATGGTTGCAACAAATTGAAGCATTGTCAGCAGAGTAATTATTACAATAGCAATCGATTTTTTAGTAAAACAATTACGTAATTTAGTTAATAATTTAATAGCACCCATTGTTAAATTTGGTTACCCAGTATACGCCGGGGTTGATGAGATTAAGCACAGTCATGGAAGTGACCATCCGTGACATGGATGTCACGGTCGAGCCTATAGGGATACTTCTTACTAGGTAACAGGACGGCGTGTCACTGGAATAAGTGTGCTTAATTAAACTCCATCAACAAAAACGCCTGCTACTGCAGGCGTTTTGTTTATGTCTATTCGCTTTGCTTTTACGCGCTAGAGCCTTAGAAAGCGGACTATTTTTTAATCCATTTGCCTTTGGCATCTTGCACATAGTTGCCTTTATCTGTGGCGGCTATGGCTTTTTCGCCAGCAAGTTTAGCAACGTCGGCTGGGGAGAGTTTGTTCTTCTTAGCGATGGTTTCGTAGTGGGCGCGACGTTTGTTATTTACGTCGTCCATCACGGCTTTGGCTTCGGGATTGGCTTGCACTAATCCTAAGTAGCCGTTGGCTTGTTCGCCTAAATAGCCCTGTGATTTAGCTTCTTGAAGTGACATAGCAAAGGCGCTTAGGCTTAAGACGCTGAGGGTTAATAGCAATAATAACTTTGTTTTTAGTCGGATTGATTTCATGGTGATTCCTCAATTCTTATTTAATTAGAACAGCTTATCGTCTGACAGGAGTTGGTCTAATTCCTTATCTACTTTGATCCGTATCTCATGTTCAATTTTCACATTGAGATTGATAACGATAGGTTTATCTGGCGGTTCTATTTTGACTGTGGGCGTACAGCCCTGCAATGAGGCTAGGGCTACCAATGCGATAAGCGCGCTTCGGGTACCTATGCTAATTTGCTGTAATTGAATTATCTTCACTGAGGTTTCCTTGTTACTTCACTGATTTTTCGATTCTGTCCTGCAAGTCATTACCAATTTGCAGACTTCTAAATAATTGCAGCATGTTCTCTTCGTGGGAGTAATTCAAGTGGATAGGGCGTTCAATCCCTTCACCGCGGCCTTTTACTTCGACGAGTAGTTTAGCATCACCGGCTTGGTCCATATCAAAGCTGCTTGATAATTGGCTGTATTGTAAGTGTTCTAACGTCGAAAAGACAAAGTCTAGATACGGTTGGGATTGGCGCATCTGCTCAACGGCGGGGTTGCCCGAGATAGCGATGAGGCCGCCGGGTGCGCGCGCGGCTAATTGCCCGCCAGTGATCGACACTTTGCCGTTGATTAAATCGACGGGCAACACGCCATCGAATATGCCGTCGGCATAGATGCCAATTTGTGGTTGAATGCGCAGGACCTCTTCTAGACTCATGGCCTGCAGTAACAGATAGGCATGGGATTTATCCTGCAATTTAAGATTAAATTCTGGCAGCAGAAACTGGCCGCTGAGCACTTTGCCTTTGGCGGTCATGGAAACATCGGTGTCACTTAAGCCTGTGAGTTGTTGTATCCAATTGTCGGGCAATTTCTCGGCATCTTTGCCAAGGGCGATATCGGCTTCCACTTCGATATCGGTCAGTGGGAAGCCTGGATCAAATAAGTTAAAGGTCATCAGCGTCTGCGGGCAATTGAGCTTACTGAGGCTGCTAAAATAGCCTTTATCCTGTGGCTTGTTATGAGACTCTTTTTTATAAGATTGCCCCCAAGTGAACTCACATTGCGCTTGCAGTTTCCCCCCCTCAAAAATGATGTCTTTGTAAAAGCCTTCAAGTTCAGTCATCGATTGAGTTATTTGCATGGCAAATTGGGTCTGATCGCGCCTTTGCGTTAGGTTAAACTGCGCCTGTAATTGGTTATTACCTGTGACATTAAGCTCAGATGGTAAGGGTTGGGTTTGATTGAGCAAGGCTAGCGCCTCGGTCATGCTAGTGTTGACTATCCATTGGCCCGTTAACACTAAGGGATTGTTCGCGGTGGCAAGATTCAGCTTATGTTGGCTTTGCAGTTCAACTGTGCCCACTTGCCAGTGCTCATCACCAAAGAGCGTATTATTTTTCCAATCTAAGCTTTGTGCCAGCGTTAACTTGTCCAGCTTGAGTACGGTTTCTTTGCGGCTGCGGCCTTTGCTGCTGAGCTGTTTTTCGATATTAAGCTGACTTGCTTGCCATGCGAGTTGATTACGCCAAGTGGTAGCGCGTAGTGAGTCGAACAGCGCTTCGATATCGGGTTTAAGCTCAAATGACATGGCTTTTTGTAATGCAATCGAGAAACTGCCCGCATTCATATCGGTTTTCGTTATGATGCTAGTGCTAGCATTTTTATCCGCATTAGCCTCAGTGACTACATCATCTGTCACTAAAGTCTGTTTGGTCTGCGAAAAATACAGTTGCTCCAGTGCTAAGTTTAAAGGCGGTATGGCAAGGGTTAACCTGTTTGCGGTATCAGATGTGGGCACTGAGCTTTGCGCTGGACTGGCTTTCTGAATGCTAGCGTTTTGAATACCAGAACTCTGAGTATGAGTGCTTTTCTGCGAGCTTATGTTCAGCGGCGCGAGGGCATTTATCGCGATACTACCAAGGCTAAACTCTGCATGTTTAGCCGCATTTTTATTTTGCATGCTAATACGCTTAAGCTCACCCACGGCGAACTGTAGCGTGTTGCCAGTATTTTGTTTTGTTGATTGAGTCAGTTCAGTCGATTTGGTAGCGGCAGTGATAAATTGCCAATCGGTTGAACTTGGCGTCTGAACTAAGTTAAATGTGCCTGCTGTCGTTAACTGACTATTATTCCAGCTAAAATCCTGCGGCGGATTTGTCCACAATTCAGATAATTGCATTGAGCTTGTTTGCTTCGTACTAAGGCGCCAATCTGTTTTGAAGGACAGTGCTTCGGTTGATTTTGTGATTTCAACATTGGCCAAATCGACTTGGGTATCGAGCTTACTGCCTAAGGTTTTAAGCTTCACTCGAGGAAGTTTAATCGCAAGGGGATTAGCCAAGTGCACATCTTGCGGAATTTGAGTCAGCGGGTAATGCAGGGCTTCAGGTAATGTCAGTGCGATTCCCACTGGTGTATCTGTACTTTTGAGCCCCGATAGCAGCTTAGCGATTTGACTCGCTAACGGATCAGGCACTTGCTCCGAAGCAGGCTTGGCTGCTGGCTGTGTTAAAGATTGAGACGAAGGCTGAGTTAAAGGCTTAGCCAGCGACTTATCGAGTAGCTGCATCAGTCGTTGTTGCTGCTCTGTATTTGGACTCAGCGCTAAGCTAAAGGGCTCTAGTTTTAGGTCAAGTTCGGCTAAATGTCCAGCAATCTTAAATGCGAGCTCAGGTTTTGGCGCAAGCTCGGGTTTAGGTGCAAGTTGCAGCGCAGCCAACTGATTAAAGGTCAGCTTTGGCTCGATTAACTGATGCTCACTGATAAGCTCGCCTGAGGTTAATGTGATACTGCTGTTGGATATCAATTGGCCTTGTAAATCAATCGCTAACGCTTGCCACTCTTTATCAAGTTCCGTTAACGGACTCAGTACACTGTCCTGCGCTTGCCTTAGGCTGATTTGATGCAAGCTTGCAAGCAGCGGCGCGAGCTGGATTTGACTCATGAGTTGCCATTTGTTGGTTTCGAGTGTGGCTTTAAGTATGGCGATGCTTTCGCCTGCATGGCTAAACTCGCTGTTGATTTCCCCTGCGCCGTTAAGGCTCAACTTATCCATTACCAAACGATAGGCGGGTAAATCATTATGGGTGTTGAGATGGTGGGAGTTGAGAATAAGGCTGGTTTTTCCGATATCGATGAGTGGTAGTGATTTGATATCTAAGGCCAATGCGGGGCCTTGTTCATCGATGGCATTCCGATTGGGTAAAAACAGTGATTGCCCTAACTCGACTTCAATATCACCTGTGGATATTTGGGTGATTTTTTGAGTGAGGTAAGAGGCTTGGCTGAACTGTTTAAGTTCGGCAAAACTCTGTGGCCAGTCAAGTTTTAGCTGAATATTCAAATCATTAAGCTTGATATGGCTATCATGCACCCTCAGATTGGCAGAGGTAATTCGCCAATGTTCTAACTGACTTTGCTCTAATTCAATGTCAATCAGTTCGCTGTCCATACCTGTGAGGGCAAAATTTGCCGCCCGTATGATGAGTTGTTCAGCCTGGGTATTTACAATCCAAACGGTTAACGCCACGCCCGCCAAGATGCCCGTTAAGCTGGTCGCCAATAAGGTTTTTTTTAGGGGGAATTTACGGCGATTTTGCGCAGCAACATGAGTATCCGTTCCAAAACCTAAAGCACCACTGCGAGGGCCAGCAGATATCTGCGTTGCCTCGTGCTGAAGTGCCTTGCTATCAGAGGCATTGCCACGGCTTGGCTTGTTGTGGATTGGCATTGGGTTTGATATTTATCCTTTATTGACTGAGCCCTGATCAAACTCGTGCCTTAGAAGTGCACAAATACACGAATGTGTATATTTCATCGGCACTTTTACTTCGGAGCGGCTACATCGGAGCTCTTATATCACGCACGAGCACCTGAGGCAGTTTAACACTCAAGGGCTTAGCTGACTAATGTGAAAGGATCATTGAATAGACAAGAGCCTGATGTCAATAGTTGAGGTTTTACAGGCTCTTGTACTTAATCTTTTATTCGAGCTAGCTAACTTTTAGTTAACTTACTCTTGGTGAGTGAATTGCGGCTAGCTAAATATCTGGGCGGCGATCACCACAATTCCGCAAAGTGTGGCGAGCATTAAGGCTAACTTGCCGCCCGCGACCCGATAACCCATCGGCATATTGGCAGCGTCTCGCATCTGGCGTTGTGTCCACACCATGGCCACAGGTAAAAAGATGGCGAGGATCACCAGCGCAATCGCCGCGTAACCCAGCGCTGTGATAAAACCTTGAGGGTAGAAGAGGGCAAAACCTAAGGGCGGTAAAAAGGTGATAGCCGCGGTTAAGCTGCGACCTGTTGTATTATCTTCTTGCCTTAAGCTTGAGGCCATAAAATCGAACAAACCTAAACTCACCCCTAAAAACGAAGTCGCAAGGGCGAGGTCGGCAAATAGACTAATAGCGCTACTTAAGTATTCACTGTGCAGCACACTTGCCAGTTGATTGATAAAGCTTGATAAACTCTGGTTTTCGAGCAATTGATTTTGGTTCAATACGCCTTGACTGCCCAGTTGCCACAAAAGGTAAATAACTAATGGCAAAGCCGAGCCAAACAACATGATCCTTCGCAGGGCTTTGACTTCAACGCCCAAGTAGCGCACCACTGAGGGAATCGAACCGTGAAAACCAAAGGAGGTAAAAATCACCGGAATAGCCGTGATAATTAGGCCTTGGTTGAGCGGGAGTTCGAGCAAATGTGGGCTTTCAACCTGCGGCAGTAACAATGCCAACATAAGCAATAATGCCAATAGCTTAAGGGCAAATAAACCGCGATTGATGAGATCCACACAGTGGGTTCCCATGCCCACAATGGCGCCAACCAGCAGGGTGAATAGGATTGCACCCGCCTGCGGTGGCAAATTTAGTCCTAGCCAAGTGCTCAGTTTTTGGTTCACTTGCTCGCCGCCGCCAGCAATGTAGGCGGCGCAGAGGGCGTACAGTAAAAACATCAAGGCGCTATTGGCGATCAACTGGCCCTTACGACCCAATAAGTGTTGCGCTAAGTGATTAAGGCTGGCATCGCTGGGGGCGAATTGGTGGATCTCCACCATTAGCAGTGCCGTGTAGGCCATCAGCGCCCATAGGATGAGCATAATGGCGGATGACGTGCCAAAACCGAGTCCCGCCGAAGCGATAGGCAAAGCCAACATGCCCGCGCCGATTGTGGTGCCGGCGATAAGCAGTAAACTGCCGAAAATTTTATTCTGTGTCATAACATGATCTCAAAAGCGTGTTACAAGAAAAAGAGATAAAGACTTGATCCTAAAGCAACTGCCTTAAAGGATTTTGATGCGATTCAAGCACAAAATGATTTAAGCAAATGAGACAGTGGCGCTCAGCGGATCCGAAAGGATATGGCCACAATGGAAGGTCAGGCGATGGAGCCTATCTATGCCATTGCGGCTACAGATAGGGAGTATAAAATGCTGTGAAACACATAAAACTTGCCTTAGCGTGTGTTGAGTAAAAACGGATAAGTGTTTTGATGCTTTGCCTTAATAACCTAACGGCAACGGAGGTTACCATAGGGAACTGAAGTGTACTTGTCAACCATTACAAAAGTATTTTGATTATTTTTTGTCACAGGATTAAGGCGCAAGATATTCATTGATCACATTGCGGCAATGGCACTTGAGGGAATCGCGCGATAAAAAATGCCGCAGACTTGGCTTAAGTGTGCGACATTTTTAGATGTCAGTGACTTGTGTGAAATCAGAATCAGTAAGCAGATTATGCTTTGCTCTGCAGCGCCTTTTCATGTCTTGCCAGCAAGTTTGCTGTGATGTCACTGAAGCTTAAATGTTGATCTTCAAGCAATACCAGCAAGTGATAGATAAGATCTGAGGCTTCGTTAACCAGCTCTTCCTTATCGTGGGTCGCGGCGGCAAGGGCGGTTTCAAGACCTTCTTCCCCGACCTTTTGGGCGATACGTTTTGTGCCGCGCGCAAACAAAGAGGCCGTGTAACTGGAATCGGCACTTTGTCCTTTACGCGAGGTGATAAGGCTGGCGAGGTTGTTCAAGAAAGGGTGCGCATTGTCATCTAACCAGCAACTTTCGGTGCCTTTGTGGCAGGTTGGGCCGTTGGGGATCACTTGCACTAACAGGCTGTCGTTGTCGCAGTCCTTATCGATAGCGACCAACCTTAGCGTATTCCCCGAGGTTTCCCCCTTGGTCCACAAGCGCTGTTTTGAGCGGCTGAAAAAGGTGACATCACCTGTACTCAAGGTTTTTTCCAGCGCGGCCTTATCCATATAACCGAGCATCAATACCTTGCCCGATAAATGATTTTGGATAACGGCAGGAATGAGCCCATCCTGTTTGTTCCAATCCAGCTCATTAACTTGAACAGGGCTAAAATCCGACTTAGTGTTTGTTTGCGTTGACATAGTATTCACTCTTAATCTGTTTGTAGAACCTAGAACCTAGAACCTAGAACCTAGAACCTAGAACCTAGAACCTAGAACCTAGAACCTAGAGAACCTAGAACCTAGAACCGCTCTAGCGTCTAATCGCGATACCTTCGGCCGCTAAATAGGCTTTTAATTCACCTATGTTGATAATCGCCTTGTGGAATACGCTCGCTGCCAGCGCCGCATCAACCTTAGCTTCAATAAATACATCGCGAAAATGCGCCATAGTCCCAGCACCGCCAGAGGCAATTAACGGCACGTCGCAGATGGCACGAACAAGACTTAACTGCTTGATATCATAGCCGCCGCGCACGCCATCTTGGTTCATCACATTGAGCACGATTTCACCACAACCTCGTTTCTGTACTTCTTCAACCCAGTCTTGGGTGAACCACTGCGTATCCTTAGTTGCCGCTTCATCGCCGGTAAATTGCTTTACCTTATAGCTGTTGCTGGTGGCATCGAAAAAGGAGTCGATACCAATAACGATACATTGGCGGCCGAACTCGTCCTGCAGGCGTGAGATCAAACTCGGATCGGTTAAGGCGGGCGAGTTAATCGAAATCTTATCCGCACCAAAGGCTAATAATTCACGGGCTTGGCTAATGGTTTTAATGCCACCGGCCACGCAGAAGGGAATATCAATCTGCTCCGCCACGCGGCTCACCCACGATTTATCGACCACACGTTCGTGGGCGCTGGCGGTAATGTCATAAAACACTAGCTCATCGGCGCCTTCTTCGGCATAACGCGCGGCTAAGGGGACGATATCGCCGACAATTTCGTGGTTACGAAACTGCACGCCTTTCACTACTTTACCGTCTTTCACATCTAAACAGGGGACTAATCGTTTGGCCAGCATTGGATTGCCTCCACCACGTTAAACTGATTGATAAGCAAGGCTTTACCAATAATGATGCCCGCAGCGCCGCTGTCACGCACGGCGCTCACATCATCAAGAGTTGCAATACCGCCGGAGGCTTGCCAAGCGATGTCGGGGAAGCTAGCTGCAATTTCTTGATAAAGCGCGGTATTTGCGCCCGTTAGCGTCCCGTCACGGCTAATGTCAGTCACTAGCGCATGCTTTAAGCCGACCGCGCTAAAGGTTTCTACAAGGGATTCTAAACTCTTACCGCCGCCACTTTGCCAACCGGATACGGCGACAATTTTCTCGCCGCTCTGGTTGATATTGACATCGAGCGCGAGGCAAATTGCCTCGCTGCCGTACTTGATAAACCATTGTTTAACTAACTCAGGTTCTTTCACCGCCAGCGAGCCAATCACCACACGTTTTACGCCGATAGCTAATAATTCAGTGACTTGCTCTTCAGTACGAATGCCGCCGCCCACTTGAATATTGGCGTTAAGTCCCGCCACGAGTTCACTGATAAGGCGAGTTTGGCGTTTCGCGGGATCTTTCGCGCCCGTTAAATCAACGATATGCAACCACTTAGCGCCTTGTGACTCGTATGATTGCAGCTGCGCCAAAGGACTTAAATCAAATGTGGTCTGCTGGCTGTAATCGCCTTGATAAAGGCGGACGACATTGCCATCAATTAAATCAATCGCAGGAATAATCATATGCTTAAATCCTCGATTGATTTATTTGTAAGTTGTTTGTTAATAACTGGTTTTTTAATGAGTAATTTATTCATTGGTCAGTCTTTCCTGCGCCAACTTGTCCATCAGCGCTTCATCCATCTGTAAAAAGTTACGCAGAATTTGCGCGCCCACGGTGGCACTTTTTTCGGGGTGGAACTGCACGCCCATAAAGTTGCCTTTGCCAATGGCGGCGCTAAAACCTTCACCATAGGAACATTGGGCTAAGGTAAATTCACTCAACGGCGCGCGGTAACTGTGGACGAAATATACATAACTGCCATCTTCAACGCCTGCAAACAGCGGGTGAACGTTAGGGATTTTGGCTTCTTGTGAGTTTGTCGTTAGCTTAAGTTGGTTCCAGCCCATGTGTGGCAAAGGTAAGCCTTCAGCTTTGAGTAACTGCGTATCCAGTTCACAAATGTCGATTGGGATTATGCCTAAGCACTCGCAATCTTGACCTTTTCCGCCGCGCTCCTTAGAAATCGCCGCGAGCATTTGCATGCCAAGGCACACGCCTAGCACAGGTTGAGTCAGGCCTTGAATAAGTTCGACTAAACCTTTTTCATGTAAGGACGCCATGGCGGCTCCCGCTGTGCCCACTCCCGGTAGCACCACACGTTTTGCCGCTTTGATTTTGGTTTTATCGTCTGTGACTAACACCTTAGCGCCTAAACGCTCGAAGGCGAAACGTACTGAGTTTAAATTGGCGCAGCCCGTGTCTATGATGACGGTTTCAGCATCTGATGATTCATTTGCTGTTAATTGCGGGCTAGTTGTTAATTGCTGGCCAGCTATTAATAGAGTGTCTTGTTGCATCCTAACCTCTTAAACGATTTATGCTGATGCCTTAAAGCACGCCTTTGCTCGATGGCAGAATATCGCCTTCGACTTTAACCGCTTGGCGTAGCGCGCGCCCGAGCACTTTAAACAGGGCTTCAACCTTATGGTGATCGTTATCGCCTTCGGTCGACACATGCAGCGTACAGCGCAGGCCATCGGCAAAGGAGCGGAAGAAGTGTGGCACCATTTCTGTGGCCATTTCGCCTACGTGCTCACGCTCAAAATCGGCTGAGAATTTGATAAAAGGACGGCCAGAGATATCCAGCAGGCATTCGCCCTTGGCTTCGTCCATCGGCAGACTAAAGCCGAAACGGGCAATACCGCGTTTGTCACCGAGCGCTTGGCGCAGGGCATCACCTATGGCCAACGCAGTGTCTTCGACGCTGTGGTGATCGTCGATTTCCAGATCGCCATCGACTTTCACATCCATTCTAAAATTACCATGGGTGGCAATTTGATTGAGCATGTGGTCGAAAAAGCCAATGCCAGTGTCTATTTTACCTTTGACTGAACTGTCGAGATCCACAGTCACACGAATATCGGTTTCTTTGGTGGTGCGCACGACCGTCGCGGTGCGGCCTTTATTGAGCAGCGCATCGGCGATGGCGTTCCAGCCCAATGTGTCGCGTTGATATTTCAGGCTTTTAATGCCCATGGCATTGCCCAGTTCCACATCGGTTTCGCGATCACCAATCACCGCCGATTGAGTGAAATCGATACAGCCTTGGGTGAGATAGTCTTTTATTAGCCCAAGCTTAGGTTTACGGCAGCTGCAATTTTCATCATTAAAGTGTGGGCAAATCACCACATCCTCGAAGTTAACCCCTTGGCTTTTGAGGATTTGCATCATCATATTGTGGGGCGCGTCGAAATCTTCCTGCGGGAAAGACGGTGTGCCAAGGCCGTCTTGATTGCTGACCATGACTAAACGAAATCCCGCCTTTTGCAGACGTAGCAAAGCGGGGATCACCTGTGGCTCAAACACTAATTTAGCCAGACTATCGACCTGTTTGTCGGTGACGGGTTCTTCAATCAAGGTGCCATCGCGGTCGATAAACAGAATTTTTTGTGCAACGTTCGGGATAAATTGTGGGTTCATGGCTCTACCTTCAAATTCAATTCGTTTAGCTAATGCTTAAGCTGATTTTACCTTCAGCGTTGCATTCGCTTTTTATTAGTTTTTTATGATCAGAGATTTATTATCAGTTACTTATTATTCGTTTCTGGTGATTGCTCAGTGTGTTGCGATTCAAATAAATTCACTAACACATCGGTATCCGCCTTTGAACTAAAGCTAAAGCGGATAGCCTTGGCAAGCCTTGGGTCTTTGTAGGCGCGGGCGACAACGCCGCTGCCTTGCAGTAACGCCGCGACCTTGGCGACATCATCAAATTCAGCCAGCACATAATTGCCGTTAGGCTTAAGCACGCGGGCGCGCGAATCTGAACTATTCGATTTTGAACAATAAGCGCTGATCGCCGCTGTGAGTCTGGCGCCTTGCTCATTTAATTGTGCAACTTGCACTTTCATCCGCGCAACGCCTACGCTTGATAGCGCCTGCGTGGCGACCTCACTCACTGGCAGCGGCACAGGATAGGGCGCAATCACGCGCATAATAATTTCGACTACGGCCTCGTTTGCTAGCATAAAACCACAACGTGCGCCGGCGAGTGCAAAAGCTTTAGACAGGGTGCGCAGTACCACTAGATTCGGATAGCTTTCCAGTAAATCCGCCACACTATATTCAGGGCAAAACTCAATATAGGCCTCATCGATCACCACAAGCGCGTCGGGCAGGGCTTTGATTGCTTGCTCGATAATGGCTTTGCCTAACACAGTCCCGGTCGGATTATTGGGATTGCAGATAAACACCAGTTTTGCGCCGCGAACGTCCTCGGCATAGCTTGTCGGCAAGCCATATTCTGCACTGAGATTTAACGCTTTAACGCCCACATTAAAGGTGTTCGCACTGATGGCATACATGCCGTACGTCGGGCCAAAGCAGGCGATGCTGTCGACGCCTGGAATACAAAAGGCGCGAATTAACAGTTCAATCGCTTCATCGGCGCCGCGGCTGGCAACTATCTTGCTGGCGCTCACGCCGCTGTATTCGCTGTAGGCATTGATAAGCTGCGGCGGTTGGCATTCTGGGTAACGATTTAATTTCGATAAATCGAGCGCTGCGGTATCGACATTATTGAAGGGTGATTCGTTGGCATTGATCCAAATATCACCACGACCGCCCAGTCTGCGGGCACTCTGGTAGGGCGTTAAATCCAGTAACTCAGGGCGCGCTAAGCGCTCGGCTAACGTTAGCGGCGTCGATTGCGCTAACGTTGATGATGCTAGCTTTGATGCCGTTAATGCTGCGGGTTCTGCTGTCTTTTCCATGCTGCTCACTTGGTTCATTTTCTTCACTCAGCTCTATTTTTATAAACTTAAGTGCTAATCACTTAAGATCTAGGCGGGTCATTTCTCTAGGCTAGCTAGACGAATAGCGACGGCATTTTTGTGCGCATCGAGCAATTCGTTACTGGCTAACGTCATGACCGCTTGCCCCAATCCGATTAAGCCCTTAGCGCTGAGTTCCTGCACGGTAAAGCGGCGGCTAAAATCGGCTAATGACAGGCTCGACACGGCGCGGCTATAACCGTAGGTCGGCAGCACGTGGTTGGTGCCACTGGCATAATCACCAATAGATTCAGGTGTATAAGCGCCTAAAAATACCGAGCCCGCCGCGCGAATGTTTTTCAGTACCTCACGGGGAAAGCGCGTTTGAATGATCAAGTGCTCAGGCCCATATTGATTCGAAACCTGCGCGGCTTGCATCATATCGTCCACAACAAAAGTACGACTGCTCAGTAGTGCCGTTGTAGCTATATCACAACGCGGCAGCGCGGCGAGTTGTCTTGTCAGCGCGTCATTGACGCCATCGGCGATAGCTTGCGAATCTGTCACTAAAATCACTTGTGAATCTGGGCCGTGCTCGGCTTGCGAAAGCAAATCGGCGGCGATAAATTCGCAATTGGCGTCGCTATCGGCAATCACTAACACTTCAGAAGGACCGGCTGGCATATCGATACACACAGTGCAGCGACCATCCTGTGACACTAAGCGTTTAGCTTCTGTCACGTAGCGATTACCTGGGCCAAAAATCTTATCGACCGCGGGAATCGTTTCTGTGCCGAAGGCCAGTGCCGCAATGGCCTGCGCGCCGCCTACTTGATAAATTTCAGTGATCCCACAGGCATTGGCGGCATAGATAATGGCATCGTTGATGGGCGGTGGGCTGACTAATACTCTTTGTTCGCAGCCTGCGATCTTGGCGGGCAGGGCGAGCATCATCACGGTAGAAATTAATGGCGCACTACCACCAGGGATATATAAACCCACTTTTTCAATCGGTTCGCTACGTAGCTCGCAGCGTACTCCCGCCTCGGTTTCCATATCAATCGGGCGAAATTGCTGGGCGCTGTGAAATACGTCTATGTTCGCCATGGCTTTGGATATCGCAGCTTTCAGCTCTGGCGATACCCGTGCGCTTGCCGCAGTAATGTCGGTTTCACTCAGACGCAGCTCATCACTACCTTGTCCATTTACATCTATGGTCGCGCTATTGAAGCCATCAAACTTTTGATTAAATTCGGCAATGGCGGCATCACCCCGCGTTGCCACCGCATCGATAATGGCGCGAACGCTTTGCTCTAAGCCGCTGTCACCAATTAAAGGTGAGCGTTTCAGCGCCGTTTTTTGCTCGGCGGTTGATAAGGTTGACCAAGTTAGGATTTCCATACATTACCCCATCATTTTTTCGATTGGCATTACCAGAATCGAGCTGGCACCGAGTGCGGTCAACTGTTCCATGGTATCCCAGAACAAATCTTCGGTACTGACGGCGTGGATAGCAACGCGGTTAGTATCATCATTTAATGGCAATACGGTTGGGTTTTCCGCGCCGGGCAGTAGGGCGACGATTTGATCTAAGGTTTCGGTTGGCGCGTGTAGCAGTATGTATTTGCTCTCACGGGCGCGGATAACGCCGTTGACGCGGGACAGAATTTTGTCGATGAGTGCTTGTTTAGTCGGCGATTGAGTTTGGGTCGATTGAATGATGCAGGCCATAGAGCGGTAAATCACTTCGGTTTCGTATAAACCGTTGGCCTCTAAGGTGGCGCCCGTCGACACAAGATCACAAATCCCATCGGCAAGGCCGGCACGCGGGGCGACTTCAACCGAGCCTTTTAACATACAGTCGCGATAAGTTATGCCTTTTTGTTGCATAAAACGGCGCAGAAGGTTCGGATAAGAAGTGGCGATGCGTAATCCTTCTAACGAGGAGGCATCGGCGTAACTGAATTCTGTTGGTACGGCTAACGAAAGGCGACATGATCCGAAATCTAACTGACGCAGTTTGAGACAATCTGCGGGTTTGTTCAGAGTTTGACGCTCGATTTGTTCTTCTTCGAGCACGTTTTCACCTATGATCCCCATATCGACTACGCCGTCCATCACTAGACCTGGGATATCGTCATCACGAACGCGCAGTAAATCGATAGGCATATTGTCAGCATGAGCGATAAGGCGTTGTTCATTAATGGAAAATTTAACACCACAGCTTTTTAGCAGTTGCTGAGAGTCAGTAGAAAGACGGCCAGATTTTTGGATGGCGATGCGTAAACGGTTCGATTCAGTCATAGTGTTATCTCGCTCAAAAGTATCAAAATTAAAAGATTCAAAAAGTGTTGTTTAATCGGTTTAATACGCACTGCCATTCAATGGGCCCTAGCTAAGAAATCTAGCTAACGTATTGATAATTTATTAAATATCTAAAAGTTTTTTATTTAAATTAAAACCGAAATTAATGCCTAAATGCAAAAACCCCCGGAATTCCTTCCAGGGGTTTATGATCATCTTGAATCAGTCCGCCAGAAGGATATAGTCCTCCGGCAGTGAGCGTCCGAAGGCTACCGCATATGGTGGTGATGGTGGTGGATAGCGTTCAGTAGTGTGCTCATTTTACTCTCTCGGTATTTAACGTTATTGGCCCAACTGTTCGAAATAAAGTGCAGTCGAAATACAGTTAAGCCTTGAATGCGTTGTTACGGACGTCTATCCGTATAAGTGGATTTAAACTAACCGCTTTTATGAGCCTTTGCAACAGCCAATTTGAATTAAATGAGAATATTTATGCGTTTTTGTGAAAGGCGGAAGGTTATCGTTAAATAAAGTTATTGAGCATTTTTGTTGGGTGGATGTTGAAAGTAGATGGAAATGTGTTGGAAGTCGTGCAGGGGGAACTGTAACTTGAGTTGTGAGCATTTGCTGATATTCATTAATACTGCGTACGTATATCCGACCTGTTTGTGAGAATCTTTGTTCTCTGGCCTTAATGAGAACCGCGCCTTTGCTGCTTATCGTCCTTTCGGAGTCATATGCTCCTTGTACTCTCTCRGCATCTGCAAAGGCCGGTATTACCTGTTACTTCATTATCTGTAGTTGTGTTTTGAGGTGAGTTTAATACTCGATTTTTACATATTAACAAGGCCGATATTCGCTGCGATGAAACAGCATAGCCCAGATGATCCGYGCCAATTTGTTTGCAATTGCTACTGCCGCTTTCTGTTTACCTCGCCGCTCAATCACCTTTAAGGCCCATACGGAGATCCTGTCATTACTCTTACTTGCATARCGAATAATCGACCAAGCTCCCTGGATCAGTTGCCGCCGCAGATAGCTGTTACCTCGTTTGGTTATGCCGCCCAATTTYTGTTTYCCCCCACTGGAAAACTCTTTAGGAACCAGTCCTAAATTTGCAGAAAAATGCCGAGCACCATGATAGCCWGAGCCATCTCCGGCAAATGACACCGCGGCAGTGGCAATGATTTCTGCAACGCCTCTTATACCCATCAGTCGCTTGGCATCYGGGTGCGTTCTTGCCTGCAGTTTGATGTCTTTTTCCAGCGAACCTATTGCAACGTTGATCGCACGCAACTCTTCCATCAGCTCACGCATGTATTGGCGT
>NZ_JAKKRL010000043.1:0-503 GCF_025654335.1 Shewanella sp. SM21 | reverse complement strand
GTTTTCCAGTGGGGGGAAACAGAAATTGGGCGGCATAACCAAACGAGGTAACAGCTATCTGCGGCGGCAACTGATCCAGGGAGCTTGGTCGATTATTCGCTATGCAAGTAAGAGTAATGACAGGATCTCCGTATGGGCCTTAAAGGTGATTGAGCGGCGAGGTAAACAGAAAGCGGCAGTAGCAATTGCAAACAAATTGGCRCGGATCATCTGGGCTATGCTGTTTCATCGCAGCGAATATCGGCCTTGYTAATATGTAAAAATCGAGTATTAAACTCACCCCAAAAACACGACTACAGATAATGAAGTAACAGGTAATACCGGCCTTTGCAGATGCTGAGAGAGTACAAGGAGCATATGACTCCGAAAGGACGATAAGCAGCAAAGGCGCGGTTCTCATTAAGGCCAGAGAACAAAGATTCTCACAAACAGGTCGGATATACGTACGCAGTATTACTTTCTGTTACTCAAAAAGTGGTTGATCTATTCGAGGTGTCCATATA
>NZ_JAKKRL010000042.1:0-504 GCF_025654335.1 Shewanella sp. SM21 | reverse complement strand
CATCTCAATGAGATAATTAGGCGCTTGGCGATGACCTACTCTCACATGGGGAGACCCCACACTACCATCGGCGCGTTTGCGTTTCACTTCTGAGTTCGGGATGGGATCAGGTGGTTCCACAAGGCTATTGTCACCAAGCAAATTCTGTTTATTACCGTGTCCATCTCTGGCTCACGCAAATAATAATTCGGAAAGCTGATTTTCTGTTGAGTTTTTAACTTCATCAAGTGTCGATATTCTGTCTAAGGCTTCTTTGTAAAACCCATCTGGGTTGTATGGTTAAGCCTCTCGAGTCATTAGTACATGTTAGCTCAACGCCTCACAACGCTTACACACCATGCCTATCAACGTCCTAGTCTCGAACGGCTCTTTAGAGGAATTAAATTCCTAGGGATGACTCATCTTAGGGCTCGCTTCCCGCTTAGATGCTTTCAGCGGTTATCGATTCCGAACGTAGCTACCGGGCAATGCCATTGGCATGACAACCCGAACACCAGCGGTTCG
>NZ_JAKKRL010000041.1:0-506 GCF_025654335.1 Shewanella sp. SM21 | reverse complement strand
GCGATGACCTACTCTCACATGGGGAGACCCCACACTACCATCGGCGCGTTTGCGTTTCACTTCTGAGTTCGGGATGGGATCAGGTGGTTCCACAAGGCTATTGTCACCAAGCAAATTCTGTTTATTACCGTGTCCATCGCTGGCTCACGCTAATAATAATTCGGAAAGCTGATTTGCTTTGTTTGAGTTCAACAAGTACAAGGATGTACTTGATGTCATAAATGCAGGAGCATTTTATGACCACTTCATYAAGTGTYKATATTCTGTCTAAGTTCGCTTAGCAAAACCCATCTGGGTTGTATGGTTAAGCCTCTCGAGTCATTAGTACATGTTAGCTCAACGCCTCACAACGCTTACACACCATGCCTATCAACGTCCTAGTCTCGAACGGCTCTTTAGAGGAATTAAATTCCTAGGGATGACTCATCTTAGGGCTCGCTTCCCGCTTAGATGCTTTCAGCGGTTATCGATTCCGAACGTAGCTACCGGGCAATGCCATTGGCATG